>DATEIQ010000212.1:0-18534 GCA_035278845.1 Casimicrobiaceae bacterium
GGTGGAACCGAGCAGACGGTGCTCGATTGCATCAAGCACGAAAAGCCGTACAAGCTGATCGATGCGGCCGAGATCGCGCCGGCGCGCGCGGCCGAATCGACGGCGCGGTTCATCGCGCGGCATGGCGTGTCGGTGCTGAACGTCGCGGGTCCACGAGCCAGTCACGCGCCCGAAGGGCACCGGTACGCGGCCGAAGCGATCGCGCGCCTCCTCGGCTCGTGAAGCAGACGGAAATCTCGGCATTGTGGTTTCTCGTCACCGCTGCCAACATGTGGGTCGGTGTCGCGAAGGCAGGCCACTCGGCTTCGGAGGAATTGCCGATTTCCCTGCTGCTGTTCGCAGTGCCCGTCCTCGCGGCTATCGTGCTCAAATAAAAGTTCCTCTGACCCATCACTCGGGAGTATGCATGCCTGCGCATGACGATGACTGTGGATGTCCGGATTCGCTTCACCGCCGCACTTTTCTGAACGCTTCGCTCGCGGCGGCAGCGGTTACGCTCGTCGGCGCGGCGTCGTTGGCCGGGGTCGCGGGGGCAGCCACGTTCACGCAGGCGCAGCGCGACAAAATGTCGCCCGACGAAGTTCTCGCGCTGATGAAGAGGGGCAACAAGCGCTTCAGCAGCGGCCAGCGCAAGGAACACGACTACCTGGCGCAGCAGCGCTCGAGCGCCGCAGGTCAATATCCGGTCGCGGTGCTGCTGAGCTGCATCGACTCGCGCGCGCCGGCCGAAACGATCATGGACCTTCGCATCGGCGACGTCTTCAACAGTCGCGTTGCCGGGAACGTCGAGAATCCCGACATCCTGGGCAGCATGGAATTCGCCTGCAAGCTCGCCGGCGCCAAGGTCGTCCTCGTGATGGGGCATACCGGATGCGGCGCGATCAAAGGTGCGATCGACAATGCGGAGCTCGGCAATCTGACGGGTCTGTTGGCGAAAATAAAGCCCGCGGTTACGGCAACCGCGTACACCGGCGAGCGTACGTCGAAAAACTATGCGTTCGTCGACGCCGTCGCGCGGAAGAACGTGGAAGTGACGGTTGCCGATATCCGCAAGGGCAGTCCCGTGCTCGCCGGCATGGAATCGAGCGGCGCCATCAGGATCGCGGGTGCGATGTACAACCTTGAAACGGGTGCCATCGACTTCTTCTGATGCGCGAATGAAGAAGGGTCCGCGCGCGGACCCTTCGTATTTTGGTAGCGAGCGAGGGACTCGAACCCCCGACCAAAGGATTATGATTCCTCTGCTCTAACCAACTGAGCTAGCTCGCCGTCGAGCCCGTTATTATAGCGAAAAGCGGACGAGCGAGCCGCCCTCGCACGTCCGCGATGCGACGTGGCAGCAGCCGTCGCACCGCATGCCGATCCCCGCGATTTCCGACATTCCGCTTCACGTTCTCATGGCGGTGCCGTGCATCGTGCTGCTCGGCTACACGATCTTCGGCGCGACCGGTTTCGGATCGTCGATCATTTCCGTGCCCGGCCTCTCTCATTTCTTTCCGCTTGCGTTCACGGTTCCGCTGATCACGGCCACCGACGCGTTCGCGTCGACGTCGACGGCGCTGCGCCTGCGGCGGCTGGTCGCGTGGCGTGAAATCCGTCGCCTGCTGCCGTCGCAACTGATCGGCATCGCGCTTGGCGCAACGCTGCTCTTGAATCTGCCGCGCACGCCGGCGTTGCTGGCGCTCGGTATCTTCGCCACGTGCTATGGCGCTTACGTGCTCACGGGTGCGCATCGGCTCGCGCGTGCACCGGGATGGCTGGTATGGCCGGTCGGTGTCGTCGGCGGCGTGTTTTCCGCGCTGTTCGGAACCGGCGGTCCGGTCTATGTCATCTACCTGTCGGCGCGCCTTCCGGACAAGGCCGAATTGCGAGCGACCACGGCAATCGTCGTCGCGATCAGCGTGTGGATCCGTCTCGTGCTCTTCCTCGGCACCGGGCTGTTGCTGAACCGGACACTCCTGCTGATGGTGCTGCTGATTCTGCCGACGATGGCGCTCGGGCTGTGGCTCGGCAACCGCCTGCATCATGCACTGTCGGGCCGCGGTGTGCTGCGGCTGATTGCGGCGCTGCTGCTGGCGAACGGCGTCGCGCTGATCGGGCGCGCGCTCGGGTCGCTGTCGACGTAGAACGACGTGAGCCCGAAGGGCCGCCCCAAGGGCGAACGGGCTGCGAAGCGCGTCAGCGCGAAGGGCAGGCCAACGAGCGGCGTCAGCTCTGCGGCTTTTCGGCGAGCAGCCGCTCGATCGTGCGCACGAGCTCGGGATCGCTTGGCGTCGTCTTGCTCGGATACCCGGCGACGCTCTGCCCGTTGCGGTCGACGACGTACTTGAAGAAGTTCCACGTCGGCACGACGCCGGTGCTCGCGCCGAGCGATGCGAACAGCGGATTGTCGCCGACCTTCGTCACGCTCGATTTCTCGAACATCGGGAACTGCACGCCGTAGGTGAGCCGGCAGAACTGCGCGATCTCCTGGTTGGTGCCAGGTTCCTGTCCGCCGAAATCATTCGACGGGAAGCCGACGACGACGAGGCCCCGTCCCTTGTACTTGCGGTAGAGCGCTTCGAGGCCCTCGTACTGACCCGTATAGCCGCAATAACTGGCCGTGTTGACGACGAGCAGCACCTTGCCGCGAAACTGGCAGAGCGATTGCGCCTCGCCTGTCTGCAGGCGGTTGAACCGGTGACGCAGCAGCGGCGGGCAATCCGCCGGCATGTCGTTCGCCGCGACCTGCTGCTTTCGCGACGGCTCCGGCGGCGACGCGGTGACCGGTGCGATCGGCGCGACCGCTGCTGCCACCAGCGGTCCTTTGACGACCTGCTGCGCCGCCGACGAGTACGACGCAAGTGGTGCGTTCAGCGCATCGAGCGCATCAGGATGGCCGCTGGCTTCCTGCGGATCGTCGCGGCGACACGCGAGATTGGCGAGCGGCGCGAGCGCATCGGTCACGCGATCGTCGTCGAGCACGCCCGGTACCGGTAGGAAGCGCTCACCGTTCTCGCCCGGCACGAACGCATCGCCTCCCGCGTAATCGTCCGGATTCGCTTCCGACACGGTTGCGATAGGTCCGAACGCGTCGCGCACGAAATCGGCGCCCGGGAAGTCGAGAACCACCAGCGCCGCTGCGGCCACCACGGCACCCACCGCCAGCATCGCGGCGTTCCGCCAATCCTCGCGCGTCGGTTTCATCGCTTCGTCCTGGACACCGCTTGATCCGGTTACGATACCCGTCGAACTCGACAGCGGTCAATGCGCCGGTCAACACGATGAGTCATGACGATATTCCCGATCTTGCGCATAACATCGCGGCCGTCGAGCGCGAGACCGGCTTGTCGAAGGACGTTCTCCGCATGTGGGAGCGCCGGTACGGGTTCCCGAAGCCGTCACGCGACGAGAACGGCGAGCGCAAGTACTCGCTCGCGGACACGGCCAGGCTGCGCTCGATACGGCGGCTGATGGACGTCGGGGTACGTCCCGGCAAGATCATCGGGCTGTCGCTGGAGGAGCTGAATGCGCTCGCCGATGCGCGCGCGCCGCAGCGGCACGATGGCGCGGCGCAGCCGGGGGACCGCGACGTGGTGACGATGCTGAAGGCGCACGACGCGGCGTCGCTGCAGCACGCGCTGACGCAGTGGCTGATGCGCCAGGGGTTGCAGCGGTTCGTGCTCGAGACGGTGGCGCCGCTGAACCGCGCGGTGGGTGACGCATGGATGCGCGGCGACCTGCAGGTGTTCGAGGAGCACCTGTACACCGAGCTGCTCAAATCGTCGCTGCGAATCGCGATCAACGCTTTTCCGCGCCAGGGAGGAAGCCCGCGCGTGCTGCTGACGACGCTGCCGAACGAGCAGCACGGCCTCGGCTTGCTGATGGTCGAGGCGCTGCTCGCGCAGGAAGGCGCTTACTGCACATCGCTCGGCCCGCAGACGCCGCAGGACGACATTCGCCGCGCCGCGATCGCGCATGGCGCGGACATCGTCGCGCTGTCGTTCTCGGCGGCTTTCCCGCTGCGCCAGGCGACCGACAGCCTCGCGAGCCTGCGACGCCATCTGCCCGCGCAGGTCGCGCTATGGGCGGGGGGTGAAGCGACGCGACGCGTGCGACGCACGCTGCCGGGCGTGCTGCTGCTGCCCGACCTGGCCTCGGCGATCAATGCATTGCGCGGTTGGCGCACGCTGCATCCGGGGTCTTGACCGCCTCATGTGGACGGCGATCACGCTGTGGATCGCAGGCATCGCAGGGATCGTGCTTTACTCGGTCGTTGCGATACGCAATCTTCCGGCCGAATGGCTGCCCGCGTTCTGGCTGCCCGGATTGCTGGTCATCTATTTCGGAATCGTGCTGTTCCTGTGCATGGTTTACTTTGCGATCGCCTGGTTCTGGCGCGCGCGCCGGCCGCGTGAAGTCCGCATAGGCCCGCGTGAGACCGCGCGGCTCGTGTGGCGCGAATATCGGACGCTCGCCGGCGCCGCGCCGCGCATGATGTTTTACGGATTGCTCGTGCGAGATCCCGCGCCTGCGCGGGTCGAGGCGCCGGTGATCCTGCTGCACGGCGTGCTCTGCAATGCCGGCGTCTGGATGCGGATGATCCGTTTTCTCGAGCGCTGCGGAATAGCCGGTGTCTACAGCCTCTCGTATGGCCCGCCGCTCGCGTCGATCGAGCATTTCGCCGATCAGCTCGCCGGCAAGATCGACGCCGTGCTCGCAGCATGCCACGCAAAATCCGTCATGATCGTCGCGCACAGCATGGGCGGGCTGGTCGTGCGCGCGTACGCGAGAAAACATGGCCGAAGCAAGCTCGCGCGCGTCATGACGATCGGCTCGCCGCATCATGGAAGCATGCACGCGTGGCTGCTGTTCGGCACGTCGCTCGCGCAACTGCGGCCCGGCAACCCGTGGCTGGCCGACCTCAACCGCCAGCGCATCGACCCGGCGCTGCGCTTCGTCTCGCTGTGGTCGTGGCACGATTCCATGGTCGCGCCGCAGACGTCCTCGGAGCTTCCGGGCGCCATCGACGTAACGGTGATCGGCGTCGGACACAACGCGCTGCTCGGCGATCGCGAGGTGTTCGAGCGGACGCAGGCGGAAATCGTCGCCGCGCGCACCGAGGCGCGCCGCGCCGGCTAGACGGGGTCAGAGCTGTAATACCCGGGCCCCCAATTTCCGGCGTATTACAGCTCTGACCCCATTGCTTACCAGTGAATGCCCTGCGTGAGCTGCGCGAACGCCATCTGCTCGGCGGACAGCGGCTGCGGCTCGCCCTCCTTCCGGCCCTGCGCGGCCGCCGAGTCGGGGAACATGTTGAACGCCGTGTTCAGCAGCACCTGCGTGAGCTTCGGCGCGATCGCATGGGAGAGCGCACCGAAGACGCCGAGGCGGGTCGCAATGCGCACCGGCTTGTGCACGATCGCCTGCACGACGAGGCCCGCGGCCTCCTCGGGTGACAGCGTCGGGATGCTCTCGTACATCTTCGTCGGCGCGATCATCGGCGTGCGCACCAGCGGCATGTTGATCGTCGTGAACGCGATGCCTTTGTCGAGAAACTCGGACGCCGCGCACGCCGAGAACGAGTCGAGCGCCGACTTCGATGCGACGTAGGCGGAGAACCGCGGCGCATTCGACAGCACGCCGATCGACGAGATGTTGATGATGTGCCCGCGTTTCTGTTCCATCATCTTCGGAAGGAAGCCCAGGATCAGCCGGACGGCGCCGAAATAGTTGAGTTGCATCGTCCGCTCGAAGTCGTGGAAGCGATCGAGCGAATTGGCGATGCCGCGGCGGATCGAGCGGCCTGCGTTGTTGACCAGGAAATCGCAGCCGCCCTGCTCCTTCAGCACGCGCGCTACGAGCGCGTCGCATGACTCGAGATCTGACACGTCGGCGGTGTACATCACCGCGGTGCCGCCCAGACGGTCGATTTCCTGCTTCGTTTCGAGAAGCTTCTCCTCGCCGCGCGCGACGAGCACCACGCGCGCCCCCGCCTCGGCGAGCTTGAGCGCGGTCGCGCGCCCGATGCCCGACGATGCCCCGGTCACGACGGCCACCTTGCCGCGCACCCGGCCCGCGAGGCTGCGATCGATGAATAGATCGGGATCGAGATTGCGCTCCCAGTAGTCCCACAGCTTCGCCGCATACGACTCGAGATCGGGCACGGCGATGCCCGAGCCCTTCAGCGCCTTCGTTGCTTCGCGGTTGTCGTAGCGCGTCGGCCAGTTGACGAACTGAAACACGTCGCGCGGGATGCCGAGATCGTTCAGCACGACGCGCATCGCGCGCTTGACTGGCGCGAGCGAGCCGAGGCCGTACAGGATCGGCGCCGGGATGAATCCGAACATCTTCGCGTTGATGCGCATCGTCATCTGCGGCGCGTGCGCGGCGCGCGCGAAGATGTTCAGCACTTCGCCGACCCGGTACGGCTGCGGATCGGTCAGGTGGAAGCATTTGCCGTCGAGGCCTTTCTTGTGCGCGAGGTAATCGAGTGCATCGACGACGAAGTCGACCGGGACGATGTTGATGCGGCCGCCCTCGATGCCGATCGTCGGCATCCACGGCGGCAGCATCTCGCGCATCTTCTGGATCGTCTTGAAGAAGTAGTACGGTCCGTCGATCTTGTCGATCTGGCCGGTCTTCGAATCGCCGACGACGAATCCCGGCCGGTAGATCCGCCAGGGCCGCTTGCATTCGCGGCGTACGACACCTTCCGCGTCGTGCTTGGTGCGGAAGTACGGATGGTCGAGCTCCTCCGCCTCCTCGAACATGTCCTCGCGAAACACGCCCTCATACAGGCCGGCGGCCGCGATCGAGCTCACGTGGTGGAAGCAGCCGGCATTGATTGCCGTCGCGAATTCGACGGCGTGGCGCGTACCGTCGACGTTGGCCGCCTGCTGATCCTCGGCGGATGCTTGCAGGTCGTAGATCGCCGCGAGGTGGAAAAAGTGCTGGATGCGACCCTTGAGCTTGCGTACGTCGGCGGCCGCGACGCCGAGATTGGGTTTCGCGAGATCGCCGACGACGGCGATCACCTGCTTGTCGTCGACGCCCCACGCTTCGCGGAGCTCCGCAAGCCGCGCGAGCGACGTCTTGCGCACCAGCGCGTACACGGGCGCCCCGCGCTTGACGAGCTTCGCCACCAGGTAACTGCCGATGAAGCCGGTCGCGCCGGTCACGAAGTACGCCATTGCCTGCCTCCCAGTGATCGCGGCGTGGTCCTCGCCGCGTTTGCGCTACGTCAGCCGGTCGAGAATCGGCTCGCGCGCGGGTCGCAGATTGTACCGTCGCGCGCACCGAGCCGGCCGCGTCCGCCAGGCGACGCGAGCGCGGCGTGCAATTAGAGTGGATGCTCTACGGACGGCGCGCCTAGAATCGACATGCGGGGGTCGCCAGACCGAACGCCGTGCGACGGCACACACTACGAGGATCGACCATGCTGAAGAAGGCAAGAGCGGAGCGCGATGCGGCAGCGGACACGGGCGGGGAGAAGGAGCTCGCGAAATCGGTGCTGGACTCGTCGCGCCAGATCTGGCTCGCGGGACTCGGGGCGTTCTCGCGTGCGCAGGCCGAAGGGATGAAGGTGTTCGAGTCGCTCGTCAAGCAGGGCGAGGCGGTCGAGACGAAGACGAAGCGAACCGCCACGGATACAGCCGCAGCGGCAAGAAGCGCGGCGCATGCCAAGGCGAAGGAGATGCAGCAGATGGCGGGCGGCACGTGGGACAAGCTCGAGAAGGTGTTCGAGGATCGCGTCGCGCGGGCGCTTTCGCGTCTCGGCGTGCACACGCAAAGCGACGTCGACCGGCTCGCCGCGCGTGTCGATGCACTCGCGGACGCGGTCAATCGGCTGATCAAGGCGAGCGGTGACAAGCAGGTACGCGAAGCCGAATCCGCGCGCAAGACCGCGAAGCGCACGGCGCGCGCGAAGAAAGGTGCGCGCGCGGCACAAAGGTAGCGCGCCGATTCCACACGATCGAACGCGCTTCGCGCGCAAGGCGCAGCCGGTCTATTCCCGGTTCAGCCGGTCGACCTGCTTGATGTAATTCGTCATCGCGTCGTCGCCGCTCATGCCCTTGAGCTTGGCCCATGCGTCGTGCTTGGCGCCGCCGACGAAGTCGAAGCCGCCGGGACGCTCGCCGCTGACGTCGCCAACGGTTGCCTGCTTGTAGAACGAATAGAGCTTGAGCAGCGTAGCGTTGTCGGGCCGCTTCTTCGTCTGCTTCGCGGCGGCCGCCGCCGCTTCGAAGCGCTTTCGCAGGTCGTCCTTCTTCGGGGCTTGCGCCATGTGAGCTCCGCAGGGAACCGCATTGGACTCGGCAATCGTTCATGCTACTTTAGCGCGAACGCGAACGCGCGCGCAACGAACGCGCGGGCAGCAGTTTCTTCGGGGACCGCCGTTCAGTGAGCAAGCGCGAGAAGGTCTCGGCGGTCGATACCGCGTGGCTGCGGATGGATCGGCCCGCCAACCTGATGATGATCTGCGGCGTGCTGATGCTCGATCGGCCGCTCCCGCTCGCGCGGCTTCGCCACATCGTTGGCGAGCGCTTTCTCGTGTTCCGGCGCTTTCGCCAGCGCACGGTGCGAAACGCCGCGGGCGCTTGGTGGCGCGACGATCCGGACTTCGACCTGACCGCACACGTCGTCGCGGTGCAGCTCGCGGGCGATGCCGGCGACCGCGAGTTGCAGGCGCTCGTTTCGAAGCTCGTCGCGACGCCGCTGTCGCACGAGCGGCCGATGTGGCAGTTCCACCTCGTCACCAACTACCGCGGCGGCGCGGCGCTCGTCGCACGCATTCATCATTGCTATGCGGACGGCATCGCGCTCGTGCGCGTGATGCTGTCGATGACCGACGCGAGCGCCAATGGCCCGCCGGCGATGCCGTTCGCGGCGAGGGAACGTCCGTCGAGCACGATCGAGGACCCGCTCGCCGATTTGCTCGGTCCGCTGACAGGCGTCGTGCGTTCGGCGCGCAGCGTCGGGCGCGTCCTGATCGAAAAGGGTATCGGCGTGCTGAGCGATCCCGCGCAGGCCGCCGCACTGGCCGGCCAGGGATCGGCGATCACGACGGAAGTCGCGAAGCTGGCGCTGATGGGCGAGGACTCGCCAACGCGCTTCAAGGGCAAACCCGGCGTCGCGAAGCGCGTTGCGTGGGCCGAACCGATTCCGCTCGACGACGTGAAGACGCTTGGCCGTGCGCTCGGCGCGTCGGTGAACGATCTTTTGCTGGCGTGCGTCGCCGGCGCGCTGCGCGATTACCTTGCCGAGCGCGGCGATGCCGTGGCCGGCGTGACGATTCGCGCGCTCGTGCCGGTAAACCTGCGGCCGATGGAAAAGGCGTGGCGCCTCGGGAATCAGTTCGGGCTCGTGTTCCTCGACCTGCCGATCGGCATCGAAAATCCGATCGAGCGGCTTTATGCAGTGCGCGAGAACATGCGCGCACTGAAAGGCTCGTATCAGCCGCTGCTTGCGTTCGGATTGCTCGCCGCGATGGGCGCCGGGCCGCAAGTCGTGCAGGACACGATGCTTGCAGCGCTCGCGCGCAACGCGACGGCGGTGATGACCAACGTGCCGGGGCCTCAGACGCCGCTGTGGATCGCCGGCGCGCGCATCGACAGCCTCATGTTCTGGGTGCCGCAGTCCGGCGATATCGGGCTCGGCGTGTCGATCCTGTCCTATGCGGGAAGCGTGCGCTTCGGCATCGTCGCCGATCGCGGCCTTTGCCCCGATCCCGAGCGGATCAGCGCGCGCTTCGGCGACGAGTTCGAGAAGATCGTGCTCGCGACGCTGCTTTCGCCCTGGCCGCGCGACGGCGATCTCGATCCGGGTGTCGCAGAGGCCGCCGTCAACGTCAGGGAAACGCCGGATACGTGTTCGGCACCGCGAACGCTTCCCGCAGGTACTGGTTCATCGGCACCGTGAGGTCCTTCGTCGCGAACCAGCGCGCGTAGACCTTACGGATCTCGCCGCTCTGGAACATCTCGTTCAGCGCGCGGTCGACGAGCCGCTCGAACGCCGGCTCGTCCTTGCGCAGCACGATCGCGTACGGCTCGACCGAAAGATACTTGCCCACGACGGCGAAATCGTCCGGCTTCGCCGCCTTCGAGATCAGCCCGTACAGCAGTACGTCGTCCATCGGGAACGCCACCGCGCGGCCCTCGGCGACCGCGGCAAACGATTCGTCGTGATCCGTCGTCTCGAGGATCGTGAGCTTCAGCACGCGCTCCTCGTTCATTCGCTTCAGCATCTTCTCGCTGGTCGTGCCGCGCGTCACGACGATCGTCCTGCCGCGCAGGTCCTCGATGCCGTTCACGTTCGACGATTTCTTCGCGAGCATCTTGATGCCCGCGACGAACGTCGTGTACGCGAATGCGACGTCTTTCTGGCGCTCGCGCGTGTTCGTCGTCGAGCCGCATTCGAGGTCGACCTTGCCATCCTTGACCATCGCAATCCGGTTCGAGGATGTGACGGCGACAAAGCGCACGTCGAGCCGCGGGAGCTTGAGTTCGTTCTTGACCGCGTCGGCGACCTTCAGGCACAGATCCACCGAGTAGCCCTGCGGCTGCTTCTGGCTGTCGATGAACGAGAACGGCACGCTCGCCTCGCGCACGCCGATCGTGATCGTCGCCGTGTCGCGGACGCGCTTCAGCGTGGCGCTCTGCTCGACCGCTGCGAGGCCGTCGGCCGCGGGCGCCGAAACGGCGGGACTCGTCTTGTCGGTGGCGGCCATGGCGGCCGGCGAGAGCAGCGCCATGAGGCATAGCGTCAACGCCCAGCTATGAAGCGCGGGAAGGACCATGCCAATGGCATAAGCAAAACCGGCGCCAGCGGCCGGTCCGCGGCCGGCGTTACTCGAGCTCGCTCTTCGCGTGCTCGACGTCGAGGCGCTCCATCGCGTCGGCGGGCTTCAGCGCGGCCGCCTTTTCATAGAGCCGCGTCGCATCGTCGATGCGCGCCTTGCCAAACAGCAGGATCAGCCCGTTCGCATGCTCGATGTGGATGACCGGCGATGCCGGGAACAGCTTCGCCGCCTGCTCGAAGTGCCGCAGCGCGGAATCCTTCTTGGCGCCGTACGTCAGCCCGGCGACCATGCCGCCGACCTTGTCGACTACTTCCGATTGATACGCGCCGAAGGCCGCGGCGGCCTCCGCGTGCGCGGGCTCGAGCTCGAGCGCGGTGGTCAGTGCGTCCTTGATCTTTCCCCCGAACCCCTGCGCCAGCGCTTTCGCTACGGAAATGCCCTGGCCATAGCGGCCGAGCGCGAACGCGTACAGATAATGCGCATTCGCGTCGCGGGGTGCCGCGGCGCGTCGCTCGTCCGCCCAGTTGGCGGCCTCCTCGAAGAGCGCGAGCCGCGTCTTTTCGTCGCGCTCGAGGTGATTGGCGTAGACGCATTGCGCCTTGACCGCGGCGTTGATGCCGGCACCGCCCGCCTTGCGCCCCGCCTGCATCGCCTGCTGGAAGTCGCCGGCATGAAACAGCCGCCACGCATCGGCGACCGCGGCTTCCTTTGGAAAAGCCTCGCAATCGCCCTGGTGCAGCCGACCCCACGCCTTCTTGAGCGCAGCCCCGGCATACGCGTACGCCGCGTCGGCGTGCGGAAAGGCCGTCCATTTTTTCGCCATCGTCAGGCCCTAGTTCCTTCCAGCGGTCGGCGAATCCGTGCGCACGTCATCCACATCGAGATAGCGTGCGCCGAGATTCTCGACCAGCGCTCGATGCGCGCCGCGCAGATACGGCGCGAGCAACGCGAGCACCTGCGCCACCGCCCGCTCGAATTGCATGCTCGCGGCATCGACATTGGGGGTGCCGCGTGCGAGGCGCTGGAACGACATCCAGTACGTCGCGATCATCACGGCATTGGTGGCGACGGCGGCGATCTCCACATCCGATGCGTCGAGCGCGCCCGTCGCGCGCAGGCCGTTGCACAACTCTATCACGGCCGATCGCTCGCGCCGCGCGAGCTCGGCGAAGCGCTGCGCGAGCTGCGGATTGCGCGACACGATTTCGTCGAGATCCCGGAACAGGAAACGGTATTCCCACATGTTCTCGAACAGAACGTGCAGGAACAGCCACAGATCCTCGACGTCGGCCGCACGCGCGGAAGGTCCCGCGAGCAGCGGCGCAACCGACTCGGCGAACGCCGCGTACAGCTCGCCGATGATGTCGTCCTTGTTGCGGAAGTGGTAGTAAAGGTTGCCCGGGCTGATGTTCATTTCGTCGGCGATGTCCGCGGTCGTCACGTGCGGCTCGCCGACGGCATTGAACAGCGTCAGCGCGGTGGCGGCGATGCGTTCGCGAGTGCGACGCGGCGGCTTGCGCGGCATCGGAAATCGCGGGCGCTAGATCGCCGGGATGCCGCGGCGCGTCGGCAACGGCACCCTCTCGCGTGAGCCCTACCGGGCGGCCCGCATCGACGCGAGCTGTCGCGACAGGATCGCCAATGCGTACTCGAGATCGCGCGACGCGGTGCGCACACTGCGCCGGCGGGCCGTGCCCGCGTGCAGCGGGCGCGCATCGTCGAGCGCGTCGGTCACGTCGCGCGCCTGATCCTCGATGCGCGCCATGCGCAGCTCGAGGCCATGGCGTGCGAGGCGCGGCCCGACGAACGCGGCATTGCGGCGCAGGTGGGCGCGCGTCGACTCGAACGCGAGCGCGCAAAGCCGCCGCCGCTGGGCATAGCTGAAGATTCGCGCGAAGAACATGTCGACGTCCTCGTGCGCCGGCTCGAACAGCAGAATGTCCGCGTGCGGATACTGCCGCGCGTACTTCTCCATGCCGGCCTTCATCCGCGAATGGATGATCGCGCGGAACGTCTGCGACAAGACGAGTGGCAGGCCGCCGCGGTCGAGCTTGCGATGCGTGAGGCGGCCGCGCCGGTGCGCCGACGGGGCGTCGAACGGCACGAGCGGATTGACGCACAGCAGGAGGTCGGCCCCCTCGTCGAGCGCGAGCGAGGCGTGGAGCGTCTTGTTGAGCGCACCGTCGACGTAGTGCTCGCCGTCGATTTCCACCGGCGGGAACAAGCCGGGCAGCGCGCTCGACGCCTCGATCGCGCGCGAAATGGGAACGCGATCGGCGCCGGGTGCGCCGAATGCGATCGGCTTGCCGGTGTCGAGGTTGGTCGCGACGAGAAACAGCTTCGCGCGCAGTCGTCGAAAGTCGTTGGTGCGCGAGGGCGCGGCGAAGAGCCGCTTCAGGAAAGCATCGATCGCGCGGTTGTCGAACACGCCGGTGGGAATCGCGCGCGCGAGCGTCGCGATCGATTCCATCACGCCGCGATGCAGCGGGTCGCGCAGGTACTGCAGCGTGGCGCGCATCGCCAGCGCGGGCACCGCACCGGCCCGGCGCGCGAACTCCGCGAGCGCTGGCCGCAGGAAAATCTCGGGCCGCAGCACCGCGTCGCGGCCGTCGTCGATGAACAGCCGGTACATCTGCGCGGGCGAAATGCCGTTCGCGAGCGCCGCGGCGACGAAGCTGCCCGACGAGACGCCGACGTAGATGTCGAGCGCGCTGCAGTCGAGGTTCTCGATCGAATCGGCGAGCGCCAGCAGCGTGCCGACTTCGTAGATGCCGCCGAGCGGGCCGCCGCCCGCCAGCGCGAGCCCGATGGTGCCGCGGCTCCGCGGCGGTACAGTTGCGCGTCGGTGCGGCGCGGCGGTCATCGTTGGCGTCATCGTACCCGGTTCGGCGCGCGCCGAAAGGTCGAGGGCCGGCAAGCGTCGTATCCCGGCCCTTCGGCCGATCGGCGCGGAAGGGTGTGCAGGACGGCGACGAACCGGATCGCTCGCGGACGCTTACCGTTCTCCGCGCTTCGACGCTTGTTCGCGCTAGGAGCGGCCCGTCGCGCTCGGCTTCTTCGCGCGTGACTTGACAACGCGCGCGGTGCGCACCGGCTGCTTCGAGTGCCGCTTGACCTTGCCGGCGCTCTTGCGTGCGGGGGCGCTATCGACGTCGATGCGCGCGCGAACCGAAGGCAGGCGGGTGCGCAGACGCGACGCGACGCGTGCGATCGACGCGACCGACGCGTCGAGGCCCTTGCGGGTCTCGCGTGCGAGCGTGTTGGCGGCTTTCACCGACGTCTCGACGCGACTGCCGATGTAGCGGATCGCGTGCGTTTCCACCGTCGAGCCTTCCCTGACGAGCGTGCGGAACAGCGTGGCTGCTTCCTTTTCCGCCCATTCGCGCGTCACCGCGGCGGCGCCGAGCGTCGCGAGCCAGATCTGGCGGGGCGCCGCGAGGACCGCGACCGGATTGCCATAGCGAATCGTGTTCGACATGCAGGTTCTCCTGAGTGAGCGGCTCGCTTTCGCGCGAGCCGCCGGTACCGACACGCTAACGGCAAACGACTAGAGCAATCACACTAAAGCGCGGGGTGAACTGATTGTCAGCGCGTGGCAGGCCACTCGCGCTCACGTCCGAAGCCGGCTGGCGATGCCCGTTGCAAGCTTCGCGGCGATCGCGTAGATCGAAAGCTGCGGGTTCGCGCCGATCGACGTCGGAAACAGCGCGCCGTCGACGACGTAGAGATTGCCGAGATGGTGATGACGGCCCGTCTCGTCGACGACCGCCCGGTGCGGGTCCGGACCGAGCGCGCAACCGCCCATGACGTGCGCCGACACCACCGTCGTCGCGCGCGGCCGCAGGTCGAACTCGGAGATCGCCGCGCGCGCCGCGCCGAGGCTCGCATAGCCGTCGCCTTCGTCGTGCACGGGCATTACCGACGTCGCGCCGGCCGCGAACTGCAGCTCGGCCATCGCCACCATCGCCCTGCGCGCGCCGTCGAACAGATAAGGTGTCAGCGTGTAGTCGAGCAGCGGCGTTCCGTCGCGCGCGAGCCGCACGCGTCCGCCCGCGCTGTCGCGATGGAAGCCGTCGCGCAAAAGGGCGATCAGCACCTGCATGTGCGGCAGGCGCTTCATCCACGCCGCGTGTGCGGTGCCATGCGAAGGCAACGTGATGGCAGCGAGCACCGGATGAACGGGCGGCGCCTCGAGCTTGAAGCCGACCGGCCCGTCGATCGGCACCGAATCGAGGTAGTGATCCGAATACACGGTTTGCGGCGCGCCGGAGAAGCCGTCGACACGCTCCGGCATCAGCGCGGCCGACACGACGGTCGGGTGCAGGAACGTCCGGATGCCGACCTGCGCGTACGGGTCGGGAACGTTGCTTCGCAAAAGCAGCGCCGGCGAGCCGATGGCGCCCGCCGCGGCGACAAACATCCGCGCGCGCACGCGGATGCGGCGATTCGAAGGCGCCGTTCCGAATCCGTCCATCGCCGCGCATTCGAGGCTGTCGACGGCGTCGCCGCGCAGCACGAGGCGCACGGCGCGCGCGCGCGTCACGAGCGTCGCGCCGCGATCGAGCGCGTGCGGGATCGTCGTCACGAGCATCGATTGCTTGGCGTTCGTCGGGCATCCGAGCCCGCAGTAACCGAGGTTCCAGCATTCGCGCACGTTGCGCCGGATCGCGCCCCAGCCGATGCCGAGCTTGCCGGCGCCGCGCGCGAGCGCCGCGTTGTTGGCGTTCGGCGCAACGGTCCACGGGGCGATGCCAAGGCGTTCCTCGACGCGTGCGAACCAGGGTGCGAGGCCGGGCTCGTCGAATCCGGTCAGGCCGCAGGCCGACTGCCAGTGCGCGAGCGTCGTCACCGGCGTGCGAAACGAGCTCGTCCAGTTGACGGTGGTACCGCCGCCGACGCACCGGCCCTGCAGGATGTTGATCGCCTTGTCGGCCGTCTTGCGTGCAGCGGATTCCTGGTAGAGATCGCGATACGCATCGGATTCCCGCATGTGGAAGTCGCGCGACGAGCGCAACGGCCCTTCCTCGATCAGCAGCACGCGCAGGCCGGCGTCGGCAAGGATTTCCGCCGTAATCCCGCCCCCCGCGCCCGTGCCGACGACGGCGACGTCAGTCTCGAGCGTGACGTCCTCCCGCAGCGTCGTCGCGTCGACGACACTCCAGCCGCGCGCGAGGCCGTCGCGCACCGGGTCGGGAATCCTCGATTCCGCGGTCATGACATCACGCGAGCGCAGGCGGGCCCGGATAGCCGATCGCGGGCCACGTACGCGGATCCGCATACCATGCGGCGAACGTGAGTTGATGCAGCGCGTCATATGCGCTGCGCTTCACCGACCAGCGGCTTTTCTGCAGCCGGACGAGGAACCCGTTCGCATCCGCAACGGTGGTGCCGCGCCACGCGCCGCCCATGCCGGCGACGAAAATCCGCACAGGCATCGATGCGAGCAGCGCGAACAGCGTCGCGAGCTCCTCGCGCGTCGCCGGCGGCAATCCATCGATCGCCGTTCCCACGGCCGCAACTGTCCGTGTGATCGCAGCGTCGCGGTCGGCGATGTCGTCGGGAAGCGCGCCGTCGAGCAGCGCCGGCACGAGCGCACGCAAGATGTCGGCAGCGTCGGCCGTGAGTCCCGTGGCGGCCGGTCCGCCAACTGCCGCGTTCGGAACGAGCCAGCGTGCGCCCGCAAGGACGGCGGCGCCGGCGAGGCCGACGAACACGAAGCGGCGGCGGGAAACGTTCACGGGAACGGGTTACACCTCCGACACCGGCGGATACACCTCCGACACCGATGTTGCGCGACACCGATCGTGCGGAGCGGGGATGCGCGAAAACAGTATCATCGGTCGACGATAGTACCCGCGCGGTAGAGCAAACAATCTAAAGCACGCGCGCACGGTGCTTCGCAAAGCGCAGCCGGTGTGTACCATCGCCGTCGATGGACACCGACACCGCAGGCGACGCGATCGCGGCACTTTCGCAGGCGCTCGCACGCGTGCGGCAGCATCACGCAGAGCGTGCCACCGACCCGCGGCTCGCGCGTGCGCTGGCCGAGCTCGGCGACTGGCAGGCGCAGCGCCTCAAGCTCACGTACGCTGATCTGGAACGCATGCCGCGGTACACGGCCGCGATCGCGTTCTTCGAGACGGACCTGTACGGCGGCGGCGATTTCGCGCAGCGCGATGCGGACCTGGCGCGCGTAGTGCCCGCGATGAGGCGGCTGATGCCCGAGCACGTCATCAGGACCGTAGCGACGGCAATCGAGCTCGCGGCGCTTTCGCAGGATCTCGATCGCGCGATGGTGGACGCCTTGCGCTCGACGTCCGTGCTAACCGTCCGCGACTATTGCGCGGCGTATCGTGCCGTCGGCCGCTTCGACACCCGCCTGCGCCAGATCGATCTGACCGGCGACGTCGGCGCCGCGCTCGATCGCATGGTCGGCAAGTCCATGATCCGCGCTGCGCTCACGATGATGCGCAAGCCCGCGCGCCTCGCGGGCCTGGCGACGTTGCAGGACTTCCTCGAGCGCGGATTCGCGGCATTCGCGCAGATGCGCGGCGCCGGCGACTTCCTGGCGACGATCCGGCAGCGTGAAACGGCGATCCACACCGCGATCGCCGACGGCAGCGACGCGCCGTTTCCGGACCCGCGGAGCGGATAGGAGCGCGTGCGGCCACGTCAGCGTTGGCCGTCGCAACGATGCGTCGCCTGGCGAGGCCCGTTGCCCGGCGCCGGCGTCAGGCGACGTTCTTCCCGGTCAGCTTGTCGAGCTGCGCGTGGATTTCCTTCTCGATGGCCGGCTTGAGCGCCGACAGCAGCAGTCCCAGCGTGACGTCGAGCGTGATCCGCGACTTGCCGACGTGCATGCTGCCCGACAATCCGGGCCGCTCGAAATGGACGTGATCACCGTCCCATTCCGAGACCAGATCGAACCGCTTGCCGAGGTCGCGCGCGAGTCGCTCGGCGACGCTCTTCGCCTTCCTGTGCGTCAGGTGGTGCGTTTTTGCGATCGCGATCCGGGCCACGGCCAGCAAGTTCGTCAGTGCGCGGACTGTGCCGACGACGATCGCGACTCGGAGGCGGATCCCTTCTCGGGCCTGGAAGGCGCGGCCGCGTCGATCTGCTTCAACTCGCCGTCGAGCGTGCCGCCTTCGGCGACGACCAGCTTGCCGTAGCGAACGGTTCCGGTTACACGCCCCGTACCGTGCACGACGAGCTTCGTGCGCGCCGTGAGCTCGCCCGAGAACTCGCCGTGGATTTCGGCCACGTCGATCATCGCCGTGCCGGTCAGCGTGCCGGGCTTGGAGATTTCCATCACCTTGCTGTTGATCGTGGCGTCGACCTGGCCTTCGATGACGAGCACGTCGCAATTCGAGATCTCGACGCCTTTGAGCTTGATGTTCACGCCGACGAACAGCTTGCTGCCCGCGGCCTCCTCGGGCGATGGCGCATGCGTAGCTTCGCGATTCGGCACTTCGCGATGCGGCTCGCGTGCAGACGGCTCGCGCGGAGAAGGCTCGCGCGACAAGGGTTCGCGCTGTGGCGCATCGCGATGTACGATCGGTGGCTCTGCAGCGGCAGGCGCGGTCGTGCGCGCGGGCGAGACCCCCGGCAGTGGCGGCTGCGTGGTTGCCGCGGCGGTCGTCGTCGCGGTACCCGGCTTCGCCGGCGTCTTGCTCGAGTCCTTGAGATCCACCCAGCGGTCGTTGCGGCCGATGTTCAGCATGGCGTGATTCCTTCGATTTCGTCGGCGACTATGC
>DATEIQ010000213.1:0-3940 GCA_035278845.1 Casimicrobiaceae bacterium
CGGCGGCGCGCCGCCTGCGACGTCGGCGAGGAACACGCGGAGCCGCGCGATCGCGTGATCGACCCGGTCGACGGCGGCCGGCACTTCGCCGGCCGGCAACTCCTCGAGTCGCGTGAGTTGGCGTTCGATCTCGTCGGAGAACGCCGCCACGGCGTCGAGTCCGACCATCTGGATCGCGCCCGCGGCCTGATGAACGTGCGCGCGCGCGTGCTTCAGCGCAGCGCCGTCGCCCGGCTCGCTCCTGAACGTGGCGAGCGCTTCGAGCCCGCGCGCGAGCGCCTCGTCGATCTCGCCCTGGACCCACGACAAGGGACCGAGGTCGAATTCCGCAACGGTTTCGGTTTGCACGGCCTGCATCGTCGGGGCTTCCGTCAAGAGGCGGTCGTCACACCTTGAAGCCGGCGACCGAGCTGCGCAGCTCGGCGGCGAGTTTCGTCAGCTGGCCGATCGACACGTTCGTCTGCTTCGTGCCCTCGGTCGTTTCCTCCGAGATGCGCAGGATGCCCTGCATGCCGCGCGTCACGTCGGTGACCGACGCCGACTGCCGCTGCGTCTGCGCGGAGATGCGGCCGATCAGGTCGGCCAACTCGCGCGACACGCGCTGGATTTCCGCAAGCGCCTGGCCGGCGGCGTCGGACAGCTTCGTGCCCTCGACCACGCCAACGGTTGATTTTTCCATCGCCGCCACCGCGTCCTGCGTGTCGGCCTGAATCGTCTTCACGATCGCGTCGATCTGCTTCGTCGCCTCGCCCGAGCGCTCGGCGAGCCGCTGCACTTCCTCGGCGACGACGGTGAATCCGCGTCCTGCCTCACCGGCGGATGCTGCCTGGATCGCGGCATTGAGCGCGAGGACGTTCGTCTGCTCGGTAATGTCGGAGATGAGCTCGACGATTTCGCCGATTTCGAGCGACGATTCGCCGAGGCGCTTGATCCGCTTCGACGTCTCCTGGATCTGCGAGCGGATGTCGTTCATGCCCGAGATCTGGTCCTGCACCGCCGTGCCGCCGAGCGCGGCGGCCGCGAGCTGCGCTTCCGCCACCTTCGCCGACTGCGCGGCATTCTGCGCCACCTCGTTGATCGACTCGGCCATCGTCAGCACGGACGCGGACGCCTGCTGGATCTCGCGATTCTGCCGCTGCGACGCCTCGAACAATCGGTTCGAGATCGCCTGCGTTTCCTGCGTCGCCTTCGTCACCTGGTCGGTCGCCGAATTGATGCCGCGTACCAGCGTGCGCAGCTCTTCGATCGTGAAGTTGATCGAGTCGGCGATCGCGCCGGTGACGTCTTCGGTCACCGACGCCTGCACCGTCAGGTCGCCGTCGGCGAGGCTGCCCATCTCGTTCAGCAGGCGCAGAATCGCTTCCTGATTGCGCTTGTTCTCGTGCTCGCTGTCCTGCGCGCGCAGCCGCGCGTCGTCGAGGAACACTTTGGCCACCATCGCGAGGCACGCGAGTGCTGCGAGCGCGAACGCGATTGCGAGGCCAATCGTCCACGGACGCGTCCGGCCGCCGCTCTGGTAGGCCGATGCGAGCTTCGTCGCATCGGCGAGCATCGGCTCCGCCTCGTTGTTCACGCCGCGCGCCGCCTGCTTCGCGACGACGAGATTGGTCATGTTGCCGAGAATCGCGGCGATGCCGGACTGGTATGCGGTGAAGCGCTTGGCAAGCTCGGTGAGCGTCGTGCGCGCGTCTTCAGAGCGCACCGGTGCGAGCCGCAGCGCGTCGCTGCCTTTTGCGAGACCGTTCGTCACGTCGCGGAACGCCGTTTCGTCCCTGCCGAGCAGGAACGCGATCTCGGGATCGATTTCGTCGGACGCAGCGAGCGCGTTCGCGTTTTTCGCGATCCGCTGCGACAGCACCGCGAGCTGATTCGCAAATTCGACTTCGCGGAGCGACCCGCCGCCCTGGCCGATCTCACGCGCCGCCTGCTGCGCGAGCTCGAGCAGGCCGCTGTTGCCCTGGTTGATCGTCTCGAGGCCGCGTGCGAGCGACGTGAGGCTCTTTTCATTGTCGATGAGGCGCGTGGCCGCGGCGTCGACGCGCTCCCAGCGGCTCTTGATCGCGCCGAGCGTTTCGAGCGCGGCGGGATCCTGCGTGGGGTCGAGCGACGTTCCCTTGAAGAGCCCGCCGTTCACGAGTGCGTCGAGATTTGCGCGGAAGCGCTCGCGGCTGTCGTTCAGCGCGGGAAACGCGGCGGACTGACCCTGCGCCGCCAGCGCCGAACCGCGCGCGAGCCGCTGCGACAGCATCTGCATCTCGGTGGCGATGGAACCCTGCATCGATTGCTGGTTCGCGGCGCGGTTGTCGAGGTACACCATGAACGCGGCGAGCGCGAGGAACGCGACCGTCAGCACGCCGAGGATCTGGAACTGCTTGACGACCGGCAGGTTGCCGATCATCGCGAGCTTCGGCGGCGCCGACGCGGCGTTGCTGGCCGTGCGCAACTGCTCCATCACCGACACCGTCGACAGCGGGTCGTAGCCCTCCGGCGAGCGAATGCCCATTCGCACCTGCGTCGTCGGCGGCTCGAAGTCGGTGTTCTCCGCCGCTACGCGCGGCTCGCCGCCGAACAGCCCAGCCATTTTCAGTGCCATGGAGCCTCCGATTGCATCTTGTTCGCGGGCGCATGCGGCGCGCGCGTCATGCGCCGACCTGCAGGAAAGCAGGGTCGCGCGCGAGCTTGCCGAGATCGATTTCCCGCCACGTCGAGCCGTCGGCTTCCCTCCAGCGCCGCACGTGCCATGCGGGCTGTCCGGAGTCGTCCTCCACCGGCGTCAGCTGCGCGAGATTGCGCAAGCCGAGCACGCGCTGGACGACGACGCCGGCATGCTGCTCACCGGTACGCGCGCTCAACAGCAGAAGGCGCGCGAGATTGCCGAGGACGACGGGCGGGAAGCCCAGGAACTGCGGAAAGTCGATGACGCTGAACAGGTTGCCGCGGATGTTCGCGAGGCCGAGAAACCAGGGCTTCGTGAGCGGAACCGGGACGATCGGCGGGACGGCGATCACTTCGCCCGCGTCGGCGAGACGGATCAGCCAGCGCTCGTCGCCGCAGGAAAGGCCGAGACGCGACGATTCGACCTGCGCCGCCGTCTTCGCGGCGAGCCGCGTCGCGAGCTCCTGCTGGAACGAGCGCAGATCGAGGCGGGCGGTGCGGCTCATCTTGTGGGAATCAGCCGAGTGCCGCGATCTTCGCGAGCAGCGCGTCGCGATCGATCGGCTTGACGAGGTAATCGCGCGCGCCCTGGCGCAGGCCCCAGATCTTGTCCGTTTCCTGGCTCTTCGACGTGCACATGATGATGGGGATCGACTTGGTATCGGGGTCGCGGCTGATCGCGCGCGTCGCCTGGAACCCGTTCAGGCCCGGCATCACCACGTCCATGAGAATCAGGTCGGGCTTCGCCTCCCGCGCCTTGGCGATGGCGTCCTCCGCGTTGTCGCTCGCGACGACGTCGTAGCCGGCCTTCGTCAACAGGTCCTTCAGCATGTGACGCTCGGTGGCCGAGTCGTCGACGACGAGGATCTTGCGGATGCTGCCCATCATGGCTCCCTTGCGCTCGGCGTCGCGGGCTTCGGCGACGATCTCGCGCGCGGTCATCGGGGTCGTCATGCCGTCACGCCGCAACGGCCTTGACGTGCGCGGCGACCGCCTTCAGCAAGCTTTCCTTGGTGAACGGCTTGGTGAGGTACTGATCCGACCCCACCATGCGCCCCCGCGCGCGGTCGAAGAGACCGTCCTTCGAGGACAGCATCACGACCGGCATCGCGTGGAACCGGCTGTTCTTCTTGATCAGGGCGCACGTCTGGTACCCGTCGAGCCTCGGCATCATGATGTCGACGAACACGAGGTCGGGCTGGTGGTCGGCGATCTTCGCGAGCGCGTCGAAGCCGTCCTCCGCGAGGATGACCGTGCAGCCGGCCTGCAGCAGGAAGATTTCCGC
>DATEIQ010000214.1:0-12427 GCA_035278845.1 Casimicrobiaceae bacterium
CGCCGCCATCGCGTTCGCGCTCGGCGTTCGTCAGCCCGCCGCGCGCGGCGCGGTGCCGTCGGCTCGTATCATCGTGCCCACGCCCTCGTTGGTGAGCACCTCGAGGAGCAGCGCGTGATCGACGCGGCCGTCGATGATGTGCGAGCTCTTGACGCCGTTCCTCACCGCGTCGAGCGCCGATCCCATCTTGGGGAGCATGCCGCCGTGAATTGTGCCGTCGGCGAACAGCGCGTCGATTTCGCTGGCGGTAAGGCCGGTGAGCAGCTTGCCGTTGCGATCGAGCACGCCCGTCGTGTTGGTCATCAGCACGAGCTTCTCGGCTTTCAGCGTCTCGGCGAGCTTGCCCGCGACCAGGTCGGCGTTGATGTTATAGGCCTCGCCTTCGGTGCCGACGCCGATCGGCGCGATCACCGGAATGAAGTCGCGCGAATCGAGCAGGCTGATCAGCTCGGGGTCGATACACTCGATCTCGCCGACGAGGCCGATGTCGACGAACGCGCCGGGTTCCGATTCGCTTTCCAGCAGCATTTTCCGCGCGCGAATGAACGCGCCGTCCTGGCCGGTGAGTCCCACCGCCTTGCCGCCCTGCTGGTTGATGAGGCCGACGATCTCCTGGTTCAACTCGCCGAGCACCATCTCGACGACGTTCATCACCCGCTCGTCGGTCACGCGCATGCCTTGGCGGAACTCGCTCTGGATGCCCATCTTCGTCAGCAGGTCGCCGATCTGCGGGCCGCCGCCGTGCACGATCACCGGATTCATGCCGACGAGCTTCAGCATGACGACGTCGCGCGCGAAGCCGGCCTTCAACGCCGTCTCCGTCATTGCGTTGCCGCCGTACTTGACGACGATCGTGCGATCGTGGAACCGGCGGATGTAGGGCAGCGCCTCGGCGAGGATCTTCGCCTTGACGGCCGCGTTGACGGCGTCGATCGGCATCGGGTGGATGGTGGAACTTCGCGAACGCCGGATTCTACCCGAACGTCGATTGCGCCGCGGAGCGCGCAATGGCGCACGAGTGAGTGCTGACCCGCGCGCGCTCGCGCGACGCTCCGATTTGCTATTGTTGCCGCCCATGGCGAGCTACCTGCCGGACGCCGTACCGCTGCCAGAGATCCGGCGCGCCCTCGTCACCAAGCTCCGCCACCACGGCGACGTGCTGCTGACGTCGCCGGTCTACGCAACGCTCAAGCGCGCGGCGCCGCACGCCGAGATAGACGCGCTCGTGTACCAGGAAACCGCGCCGCTGCTCGCGAACCACCCGGCGATCGCGCGCATCCACGTGATCGACCGCGCATGGAAGCGGCAGGGCCTGCGGGCGCAGATCGCCGCGGAGGCGAGGCTCGTGCGCGCGCTGCGCGAGCGGCGCTACGACCTGCTTCTCCATTTGACCGAGCATCCGCGCGGCGCGACGCTCGCGCATCTGCTGCGTCCGCGTTACGCGGTGACGCGCGAGCGCCCGCGCGACGAATGGTTCTGGCGCGCGCGCTTCACGCACTTCTATCGGCTGCCGCGGACGACGCCGCGGCACGCGGTCGAGGCCAACCTCGACGCGCTGCGGCGCATCGGCATATACCCCGAGCGTGCCGACAAGAAGCTCGTGCTCGTTCCGGGCGACGCGGCCAACGCGCGTATCGACACGCTGGTCCGCGAGCGCGGCATCGCATCCGGCTTCGTGCACGCGCATCCGGGCTCGCGCTGGATGTTCAAGTGCGCGCCACCCGAGCAGACGGCCGCACTGTTCGAGCGCATCGTCGCCGGCGGACATTCGCTTGTCGTGACAGGGGCGCCGGATGCGCGCGAGCGCGAGCTCGTCGCGTCGATCATCGCGCAAATTGCCGCGCCTGCACGTGCGCATGTCATCGACATCACCGGCGAGCTGTCGCTGCCGGAACTCGCGGCGCTCACCGCGCGTGCGCGCGCATTTGTCGGCGTCGACAGCGCGCCAATGCACATTGCCGCCGCGATGGGTACGCCGACGCTCGCACTCTTCGGACCCTCCGGTGAACACGAATGGGGACCGTGGAAGGTACGCGCGCGCGTCGTCGTTTCCGATGCGCACCCCTGCCGGCCGTGCGGCATCGACGGCTGCGGCGGCGGCAAGGTTTCCGAATGCCTCACCACGCTGCGCGTCGAAGACATTTACGCGCAGTTCGAAGCGCTGCTCGCGGAATCAGCGGTGGCGGAATCGGTGCTCACGAAACCGGCGCCGGGCGCGCGCGGCGTGCCGCGCTGATGCGGCTAGCCGTCATCCGCCAGCGCTACACACCGTTCGGCGGCGCGGAACGGTTCCTCGCCAGTGCGCTCGAAGCGCTCGCGGAGCGCGGCGTGGCCGTGACGCTCTACACGCGCGAATGGACCGCGCAGCCGGGGCGCATCGAGCCCCGCATCGTGAACCCGTTCTACGTGGGCGGCCTGTGGCGCGACGCCGGATTCGTGCGCGCGGTGTGCCGCGCGATCGCACGCGACCCGCCCGCGCTCGTGCAATCGCACGAGCGGCTCGCCTGCTGCGACATCTACCGCGCGGGCGACGGCGTGCATGCGACATGGCTCGAAGAGCGCATGCGGCACGTTTCGCCGCTGCGTGCGCTCGCGATGCGTGCCGATCCGCGGCATCGCCACCGGCTGGCGATGGAACGCAGGATGTACGCGAGCGCGCGGCTGTTGGCGGTCATCTGCAATTCGAAGATGGTGCGCGACGATATTCACCAGCGGTTCGGCGTGCCGCAAGCGCGCCTGCACGTCATCTACAACGCCGTCGACTCGGCGGCCTTTTCGCCGCAACTGCGCGCGCATCGCGCGGCCATTCGCGAGCGTCATGGCATTGCCTCGGATGCGACCGTCTACCTGCTGGTGGGGTCGGGATTCGAGCGCAAGGGCGTCGCCACCGCGATCGAGGCGATGGCGAAGCTGCCGCCGTCCGCGCACCTGCTCGTCGTCGGCCGCGACAAGGACAGCGCGCGCTACGCGGCAAGCGCTCGCGCGCTCGGCCTCACCGGGCGCGTCACGTTCGCGGGTCCGCAAACCGATCCGCATCCGTACTACGGCGCTGCCGATGTCTTCGTGCTGCCGACGCTCTACGATCCCTGCCCGAACGCCGCGCTGGAGGCGATGGCGTCCGGACTGCCGATCGTCACCACGACGCGCTGCGGTGCGGCGGAGATCGCGCACGAAGCCGGGGCCGGGCTCGTGTTCGCGCCCGGCGATGCCGCGGCGCTCGCGCGGCACATGCAAACGCTCCAGGACGAGACCGCACTCGAGCGCATGGGCGCGAATGCGCGCGCCGCCGTGCTGCCGCTGACGGCCGCCGCGATGGCGGCGCGGCTGATCGCGCTCTACGACAGCCTGCTCGCGCCGGAAGCGCCGCGCTAGCGGCTGCTATACTCGACCGTTCCAAGACGAGAGGCCGCGCGCGGGCAAGCGAAGCGCGGCCGCCTGCGCGCAATCCCTTGTTCGACTCGCAAAGCTGCAGCGACGCGCCGCGCCCCGTCCCGAACGCCCGATGACCGGGCTGCGTCTCTACCGGCGTCTTCTCGAGTACGTTCGTCCGTATTGGTGGGCCTTCGGCCTCGCGGTCGTCGGCATGGTGTGCGTCGCCGCCGGCGACCTCATCATGGCGATGCTGGTCATTCCGATCGTCAACAATTTCCAGAATCCCGATCCCGCGCGCACGCAATGGCTGCCGCTCGCGGTGATCGGCGTGTTCGTGTTCCGCGGCATCGGCTCGTTCATCTCGGAATACGGGATGGCGTACACCGGGCATCGCGTCGTGTTCGATCTCCGGCGCGGACTGATCGACAAGCTTTTACGGCTGCCGACGCCGTACTACGACGTGACGCCGGCCGGCGTCATCCAGTCGAAGCTGACGTTCGACGCGCACCAGCTCGCTTCGGCCGCTTCCGGAACGATCACGACGGCGATCCGCAGCACGCTGACGATCGCGGCGAGCCTCGGCTGGCTGCTGTACATCAACTGGAAGCTGACGGCGATGACGTTTTTCGTCCTGCCGATCGTCGCCGTCGTCATCCGCTATTTCAGCCGGCGGCTGCGGCGCATCGCGCGCGACGTGCAGACGCGCACCGGCACGATGACGCACGTGCTCGAGGAGATGATCGGCGGACACCGGATCGTTCGCGTTTTCGGCGGCGAGGCGTACGAGCGCGCGCGCGCCGTTCGCGCCGCCAATGCGCTCCGCACGTCGATGACGAAGCAATCGTCGGCGAGCGCCGCGAGCTCGCCCATCACGCAGATCCTCGCCGCGATCGCCGTCGGCGTCATCGTCTGGGTCGCGCTCGCGCAAAGCCAGAGCGGCAACCTCGATCTCGGCACGTTCGCCTCGTACGTCGTCGCGCTGCTGACGCTGCTCGAGCGGATCAAGTCGCTGTCGGGGATCAATGCAGCCATCCAGCGCGGACTCGCCGCCGCGGAAAGCATCTTCGGCCTCCTCGACCGCGACGTCGAACCGGACGAAGGCAGCGTTGCGCTCGAGCGCGCCGCGGGCGAATTGCGCTTCGACCGCATTTCGTTGCGCTACGCGGGCGCCGAGCGCGAGGCGCTGAACGACGTGTCGCTGACCGTGCATCCGGGCGAGACGGTGGCACTCGTCGGCAGCTCGGGCAGCGGCAAGACATCGCTCGTCAACCTCGTGCCGCGCTTTTACGAGCCGACGGCGGGACGGCTGTTCATCGACGGCCACGACGTGACGACGCTCACGCTCGCGAGCCTGCGCGCGCAGGTCGCACTCGTTTCGCAGGACGTGCTGCTGTTCGACGACACGGTCGCCGCCAACATCGCGTATGGCGCGATGACCGACACGCCGCGCGAGGCGATCGAGCGCGCAGCCAACGCGGCGCATGCGCTCGAATTCATCCGCGCGCTGCCACAGGGATTCGAGACCGAAGTCGGCGAGAACGGTGTGAGGCTGTCGGGCGGACAGCGCCAGCGCATCGCCATCGCCCGCGCGATCCTGAAGGATGCGCCGCTGCTGATTCTCGACGAGGCGACGTCCGCGCTCGATTCGGAATCCGAGCGACAGGTCCAGGCGGCGCTCGACGCGCTGATGCAGGGTCGAACGACGATCGTCATCGCCCACCGGCTGTCGACGATCGAGCATGCCGACCGCATCGTCGTGCTGGAGCACGGGCACATCGTGGAGGAAGGGACGCACGCCGGGCTGCTCGCGCGCGGCGGCGTGTACGCGAAGCTGCACCGGATGCAGTTCGCGCCGGCGCCGCTCGCCGCGTGAATGACTCTGCGTGAGCGCGCAGGGCCGCCCCAAGCGCGAACAAGTCCCGGAGCGCGTAAGCGCGGAGGGTCGTCCACCGCAGGGCGATCGGCTCGCGATCGCGCACACGGAGTCGTCGCTGGGTTGGGGCGGTCAGGAGATCCGTACGCTGACCGAGGCCGCGGGCTTCATCGGCCGCGGCCATCGCGTGATCCTCTACGCCGCGCCCGGATCGCGAATCGCCGCCGAGGCGCCGCGCTTCGGCGTGCCCGTCACGGTGCTGCCGATCGGCCGCAAGCGTCCCGCGGGCGTGCGCAGTCTCGTGGCGAATTTGCGCCGGCATGCGGTCGATATCGTCAATGCGCACAGCTCGACCGACGCGTGGCTCGCAGCACTCGCATGCGCGTGGCTTGCACGAACCCGGCGGGCAGCGCCCGTGCTGGTGCGGACGCGGCACGTTTCCATCCCCGTCCCGCGCGACTTCGCGACGCGCTGGCTTTATCAAACGGCGACCGCGCGCGTGGTGACTACCGGCGCCGCACTGCGCGAGCAGCTGATCCGCGACAACGGCCTCGACGCCGCGCGCGTCGCTTCGGTTCCAACCGGCATCGACACGGCGGCTTTCGCGCCGCTGTCGCGCGCCGCCGCTCGGCGCGAGCTCGGCCTTCCGGATACGGCGCCGCTCGCCGGTATCGTTGCGACGCTTCGCAGCTGGAAGGGCCACCGGTATCTCGTCGAAGCGACGCCGCTGCTGCGTCGTCGCGATGCGCGGCTCGTCATTGTCGGCGACGGGCCGCAGCGCGCCGCGCTGGAGGCGCAGGTCGCGCGGCTTGATCTCAGCGAGCGCGTACTGTTCGCGGGGGAGCGCACCGATGTCGCGCGCTGGCTTGCCGCGCTCGACGTGTTCGTGCTGCCGTCGTATGCGAACGAAGGCGTGCCGCAGGCGCTGCTGCAGGCGATGCTCGCGGGGATTCCGTGCGTCACGACCGACGCCGGGGCGATTCCCGAGATCGCGCGCGACGGCGATACCGCACGCATCGTCCCGCGCGAAAATGCGGCTGCCCTCGCCGCTGCGATCGATAGTGTCTTCGACGATCCGGCCGCGAGCGCGGCGATCGCGGAGCGCGCGCGCGCGTTCGTCCTGCCGCGCTTCGGCATCGAGACGATGCTCGATCGAATGGAGGCAGTCTTTTGCAGCGCACTCGCCGAACGCGAGACGCTTGGCAGGCGGTGAACGCGGCTGCGCCGGACGCGGGAAGCCGCTTCGCGGGGCGCGCGCGCACCGTCGCGCGTGCACTCGCGCTGCGGCGCCGCGACCGGGTCACGCCGCGCGACCCGCAACGCATCCTGATCGCGCACCATCTGCTGCTCGGCGACACGCTGATGCTGACGCCGCTGCTCAAGAAGCTGCGGACGCTGCATCCGCATGCCGACATCGCGATGACGCTGCCGCGCGCGTTCGCCCGGCTCTACGCGACGGCACCGTACGGCGTGCGCGCATTGCCGTTCGATCCGCGCCAATCGGCATCGGCGCTGTACGCGGAACCACCCTTCGATATTGCATTCGTGCCGGGAGACAATCGCTACGCATGGCTTGCTGCGGCCATGCGCTCGCGCCATATCGTGGCGTTTGCCGGCGACCGGCCCGCGATCAAGAGCTGGCAAGTCGACCGGCAGGTCGAGTATGCGAAGCACGCAGGTACGTGGGGCGACCTCGTTGCGGAGCTCGTCGAGGGACCCGCACCCGAGCCGTATCGAACGCGGGAATGGCCTGCGCCGCCTCACGCCGCATTCGCGACGCCCGCACCAGCGTATGCGGTGCTGCACGTCGGCGCGAGTTCGCCGCTGAAGCAATGGCCCGCCCCGCGCTGGCTCGCGCTGGCCGATTGGTTAACGGCGCGGAACATCACGCCGGTGTGGTCGGCCGGCGCGGGCGAGACGGCCATCATCGATGCGATCGACACGAATCGCCGTTACGCATCGTTCGCAGGCCGTCTCGATCTCGCGCAGATGTGGCACCTGCTGGCCGGCGCGGCGGTGCTCGTCGCACCCGACACCGGCATCGCGCATCTCGGCCGCATCGTCGGCACGCCGACGGTGGCGCTGTTCGGCCCCGGTTCCGCCGTACTGTGCGGCGCCGGCGACTTCTGGCGCGGGGCGCCGTACCGGGCAGTGACCGTCGATCCGTTTCCCTGCCGCGACCAGCGCGTGTTGTTCAAGCGGGAAATCGCCTGGGTGCGACGCTGCGGCCGCAGCATCGCCGAATGCCCGCAGCACCTGTGCATGCCGGCGATCGAAGCCGAAGCCGTGCAGAATGCAATCCTCTCGCTGATCTGCCCTTCGCCATGAATCCGTTCGAAGACGTCGCCGCGCGGACGATCTGCGCGTTTCACGATGACGCGATCGCCGGCCACGTCTCCACTCGCGGCACTGCAGACAGCGCCGCCCGCGATGCCAGCGACGCATGGCGCCACATCGCCGAGAATCATCGCAACAACCGCCTGCTCTGGGACGAAGAGGACCAGGCGCGGCGCACCGACGTCGGAGACGCGGCGATCGCCGCGAACAAGCGTGCGATCGACGGCTACAACCAGCGCCGCAACGACGCGATCGAGCGCATCGACGAGGCGCTGCTCGCGCGCCTCGACGGCGTGACACCGGCACCCGACGCATGGCACAACTCGGAGACCGCCGGCGCGATGATCGACCGCCTGTCGATCCTGTCGCTCAAGATTCATCACATGCGGCTGCAGACGGTGCGAGACGACGCGAGTGCCGCGCACGTTGCGACGTGCAAGGAAAAGCTCGCGCGCCTCTCGCTGCAGCGCGACGACCTCGCCCGCTGCCTCGACACGCTGCTCGCGGGGGCGGCGGAAGGCCGCGCGTTCTGGCGCGTCTACCGACAGTTCAAGATGTACAACGACCCGACACTGAACCCGTACCTGTATCGGTCGACGACTTCGGGGTCAGAGCAATAAGTCGACTTTGGGGTCAGAGCAATAAGTCGCGTGCCACCGCTCGAGACCCGGCAACAGCCTTTGACGCGCGACTTATTGCGCTAACCCCAAAGTCAAGCACATCCGACCCCGAAGTCGGAAGTCGCTGGCGTCAGCCTAGGTCGCCGGTGCCGACCGCGAAGTCGGATCGAGGAGCGGATCGAGCACGCGAAACACGTCGTCGTCCGTGACGTCGGCGATCCGCTTCGGCGCCTCGATGTGGCGCGCGCGCGCGCCGAGCGGCGCCCAGCGCGACGCAGGCGCCGAGTCTTGCGGGTCCGCGAACAGCCCCAGCACGCCGCCTTCGCTCGCCGCCGCGAAGTGCATCAATCCGGAATCGGGGATGATCGACGTGCGCGCGGCGTAGATCAGCCCGAGCGCCTCGCGGATCGGGCCGCGAAACGGATGCAGATGCGCGAGGCGCTTGTCGAGCACCGCTTGCGCCAGCGCATCGTCGCCGGGATACGCGGCGTTGGCCGCGGTGCCCGGCGTCCACATGAGCACGGTCGGCAAGCCTCGCTCGCGAAAAATGCGCGTCGACCACGCCGCCACCTGCGCCGGCGTCGGCTGCTTTTTCGCCCGCCGCGCGCCCAGCCCGATCACGACGTATTGCCGCGCGGTCACCCCCCGCTCAGCCAGCCATTGCGTCGCGAACGCCGTCGCGTTGGCGTCGACGGCAAAGCACGGGGCATCTGCGACATCGCCGCGCACGCCGAGCGGAGCGCACAGCCCGAGCATGCGCGCCGTCTCGTGCCCTTCCGACGGTGGCGGCAGAGGATCCGTCAATCGCGGCCCGTAACGGGCAGGCTCCTCTGCATACGCGATCACGCGCGTCGCGCGCGTCGCGAGCGCGCGGCGAATGGCGCGGTGCGACTCGTCGCCGCCCATGACGATCGCCCAGTCGAAGCGCTGCCGTTGCAGCGCAAAGTGCAGCGGTACCTGCCGCGCAGCCGCCAGCAGGTCGAGCCGTCCCCCGTCGCGGACACGCGCAAACGCCCATGTACGCGCGAGCGCGGGATGATCGCGCGCGACCCACGCGTTGTAGTCATTGGCGAGCAGATGAAGCTCCGCATCGGGAATCGCTGCCGCGAGACGCGAGATGACGGGCCGCGCCAGCAGCAGATCGCCGAGCTTGTCGCGCTTGACGATCAGGATGCGCATGCGCGGACCCGCCGACGGTGACCGGTTAGAATCGGCGCCTCGCGCGCGGTGCACCGTCGGCGTCGCGCGGGAGGCCGCGCTTCGGCAGCCCGATGACCCAAACGATCAACCGCTGGCTGCTGGCCGTCGCCGCCGCCTATCTTTTCCTGTTGCCCACGAACTGGGCACGGCTCGCGCATTCGCTCACGTTCGGCTGCGCGGGCGTCCTTGCCGTCGCCGCGTTTGCGCTCGCATGGCGCAGCGATACGACGCGCATTCCACTGGCGGGTTCGTCGATCCTCGTCCCGCTCTTCGCGTGGGCCGGCTGGTCGGTGGCGTCGCTCGCGTGGTCGATCGACCCGCATTACTCGGGCGGCCAACTCTCGCGCGAGGTGATGGACAGCCTGCTCGTGATGCTCGTCTTCTACGTCGCCGCGCGCGACGCGCGGAGCGTCCGGGTGCTGATCGGCGCCGCACTCGCGAGCTTCGCCACGTTTGCGCTGCTCGCGATCGGCATGACGCTGGTGCAAGGCACCTGGGACGCGGGTCGCTGGCATTACGGTGTCGGTCCCTGGTCGACGTGGGTCGTGCTCGTCGCGCCGTTCATGTTCGCGCTCATCGCGCCGCCGCCGGCCGGCTTTGGAGGCGGCATGCGGCTCGTCGCGACCGGGCTCGCACTGCTCGCCCTCGTCGTCGTCACGGCACGCATGACCGACAACCGCGTCGTGTGGATCGCGCTGGCGACCGCGTTCGCCACCGCGTCGCTCGCAGGCGCGTTGCGCTGGCCGCAGACGTTCACGCGCACGCCGGTGCGCTGGACAGTTCCACTCGCCGTACTGCTGTTCGTGCTGTCGCTCGCCTTCGCCGACGTGCTGGAGGAGCGCGCGGCGCAGGTTGCTCCGGCCGGCGGCGTCGCTGCGTCGATCGAGCGCGATCCTCGCCTCACGCTCTGGGAGCACATCGTCGATCGCATCGCGGAGCGGCCATGGGCCGGCTATGGCTTCGGGCGGCGGATCCTGGCCGACCGGCTCGCGGCGGAGACGGGCGATCCTCTGCTCGCGCACGCGCACAACGTCTTCGCGAGCCAATGGCTGCAGACCGGCGCCGTCGGCATGCTGCTCTTCACCGCTTTCATCGCCGCACTCGCGCTGCGGTATCTGCGCTTCGCGCGTTCGCGCGACGATACGCTCGCGCTGATGGGCGTTGCCGGGCTGTCGCTGCTTGCAGGATTCGTCGCCAAAAACATCACCGACGACTTCCTCTTCCGCAGCAACGCGAAAGAGCTGTGGGCGATGACCGCGTTCCTGCTGGGCTACGGCATGCGACGCGAGCGGATCCTTGCGGCCGGCGACGTGCCGACTCAGGGGCGACTGACCGGAACGAAAAGCGGGGCCCGACACGAATTTCCGGACTCGGCGAACCGATCGGCGCCTTCGCAGCGCGGAAATCCGGATCCGACCGCTAGCGCCGGCGCGGCGCCCGCAACGGCAACGCCACCGTCTCCTCCGCACCGGCAGTCGGAATCGGCTTGATCGACGCGCCTGCGGGCGGGGCGTATTCGGGAATCCACGCGCGCATCCGCGCCCGCACCTCCGCATCGTCGGCCACTCGGTCGCGCTCGCACCACGCGACGAGCTGCTTCACCGCATCGGGGTCGGCGGGGCGCGCCTGTGCGACATGCAGCTTCGGATGCGGCGTGGGCTTCGTGGCCTCCAGCGACGTCAGCGGCTCCTCGTAGAGCTTCTCGCCCGGCCGCAGGCCGGTGAACACGATGGCGACGTGGTCCGGATCGGCCCCGTAGAGACGGATCATGTCGCGCGCGAGGTCGACGATGCGCACCGGTTCGCCCATGTCGAGCGTCAGGATCTCGCCGCCTTTCCCCTGCAGGCCCGCCTGCAGCAGTAGCTGCGTCGCCTCCGACAGCGACATGAAGAAGCGCGTGATGTCCGGGTGCGTGACCGTCACCGGCCCGCCGCGCGCGATCTGCTCGGCGAAGCGTGGAATCACGCTGCCGGCGCTGCCGAACACGTTGCCGAAGCGGACGATGACGAACTGCGTTGCACCTTCCTGCAGGCTCTGGCACACCTGCTCGGCGACGCGCTTCGTCGCGCCCATCACCGACGTCGGATTCACGGCCTTGTCGGTCGACACCAGCACGAACTTCTCGACCTTCGCCGTGACGGCCGCGTGCGCGAGCACCCACGTGCCGTAAGCGTTGTTGCGCACCGCCTGCCAGGCGTTCATCTCCTCCATCAACGGCACGTGCTTGTATGCGGCTGCGTGGAAGATCACGTCGGGCTTTTCGCGCGCAAGCGTGTCCTCCACCGCCGCCGCGTGTTTGACGTCGCCGACGACGGCGACGACGCCGAGTTGCGGGAACGCGTCGACGAGCGCGGTCTTGATCTCGTAAAGCGCCGCCTCGGAAATCTCGAACAGCACGAGGCGCGCCGGCCGGAAGCGCGCGATCTGCCGGCACAGCTCGGCGCCGATCGAGCCGCCGGCGCCGGTGACCATGACGACGCGGTTGCCGAGCCATTCGGCGATGCCGCGATTGTCCAGCACGACCGGATCGCGACCAAGCAGGTCGTCGAGCTCGACCATGCGCACCATCGTGAGCGGCGTGCGGCCCGACATCAGGTCCTCGTACGCGGGCACCGTCAGCGCTTCGACGTGCGCGGCCGCGCAAAGCTCGGCCACGCGCCGCCGCACCGCATGGTTCGCCGATGGCAGCGCGATGATCACCTTGCGCACGCCGTAGCGCCGAACCCACGTGTCGAGCTCCGCGATCGGACCGAGCACGCTGACGTTGCGCATCAGGCGGCCGTGCTTCTGCTCGTCGTCGTCGAGCAGGCCCACGACGCGCCATTGGCGGCTGCGCGCCATCTCGTTGGTGAGTCGCGCGCCCGCCTCGCCCGCGCCGACGACCAGCACCGGCTCGCCGAGCGCGGCGAGCGGGCTGTACAGCCGATGCTCCTTCCACAGGCGAAACGCGAAGCGCGATCCGGCCATCAGGAAGATCAGCACGATCGGATAGAAGAACAGCACGCTGCGCGGCACGACGGCCTGC
>DATEIQ010000215.1:0-9453 GCA_035278845.1 Casimicrobiaceae bacterium
GAATGCGATCATACGGCGTATCGACTGCCGCCGCCGATGATCGACTCCGTTCGCGTCGCCGCGCCCGACCAGGCGCTCTATCCGGACTGCACGCCGCGGGCAAGCGGAATGCTGCGCCTCGACGCGCGCCACGCGATGCATTGGGAGGAGTGCGGCAACGCCGCCGGCGTGCCGCTGCTGTTCGTCCACGGTGGTCCGGGCGGCGGCAGCCTGCCGCACCATCGCCGCTATTACGATCCGGCGTTCTGGCGCATCGTCCTCTACGACCAGCGCGGTGCCGGCCGCTCGACGCCGTCCGCCGAGATCGCCGACAACACGACCGCGCATCTGATCGACGACATCGAACGGCTGCGCGAGCATCTTCGCATCGAGCGATGGCTTCTGTTCGGCGGCTCGTGGGGATCGACGCTCGCGCTGCTGTACGCGCAGGCGTACCCCGAGCGCGTGCTGGCGCTCGTGCTGCGTGGCATTTTCCTCGCGACGCCTTCCGAGATCGATTGGTTCCTGCACGGCATGGCGCGCGTATTTCCCGAGGCGTGGCGCGAGTTCGCGCATTTCCTGCCGCCACCCGAGCGGGCCGATCTGCTCGCGAGCTACTACCGCCGGCTCTCGCACCGCGATCCCGCGGTCCATGCACCCGCGGCGCAGGCGTGGGATCGCTACGAGAGCACGTGCTCGACGCTGCTGCCGAAGCCTATCGGCAACGGCCGGCACGAAGGCGATGCCGGCGCGCTCGCGATCGCGCGCATCGAGGCGCATTACTTCGTGCACGACGCGTTCATCGAGCCCGACCGGATCCTCGCGAACGTTTCACGCCTGCGCGGCACTCCGGGCATCATTGTCCAGGGCCGCTACGACATCATCTGCCCGCCGGCCGCGGCCGACGCGCTGGCGCGCGCGTGGCCGGAAGCCGAGTACATCGTCGTGCCGGACGCCGGCCATTCGGTGCGCGAGCCGGGAACGACGCGCGAGCTCGTGGCCGCCGTGCAGCGGATGCAGCAGCGGTTGGGCTGACGCGCGCGCCGGTCCACCAAACGCCGAGAGCGCGAGCGATGACCTCGGAGAACGCGCGCTGGACGGCGCGCAGCCGCGCCGCGGTGTGGCATCCGTGCACGCAGATGAAGCATCACGAGCAGACGCCGCTCGTGCCGATCGCGCGCGGGCGCGGTGCGTGGCTGTACGACTTCGAGGGCCGCCGCTATCTCGACGCGGTGAGCTCCTGGTGGGTCAACCTGTTCGGACATGCGCACCCGCGGATCAATGCGGCGATCGCCGAGCAGCTCGATGCGCTGCCGCACACGATGCTCGCCGGCTTCACGCATTCGCGGGCCGTGGAGCTCGCGGAGCGGCTGTCCGCGCTGGCCCCGGAGGGTCTCTCGCACGCGTTCTACGCATCCGACGGCGCGTCGGCGACCGAGATCGCGCTCAAGATGAGCTTCCACTACTGGCGGCAGTGTGGCGCGGGCGGGAAAACGCAGTATGCGCGGCTGCGCGGCGGCTACCACGGCGAGACCGTCGGCGCGCTCGGCGTCACGGATGTCGCGCTGTTCCGCGACGCGTACGGGCCGCTGCTGCGGAGCCATCCGGTGCTGCCGTCGCCTGCGCGCGAGCCTGACGACCCGCGAACGGCGACGCAGGCCATCGACGACGCGTTGGCGGCGCTCGACGTGTTTCTGTCGGAGCACGCCGCCACGACTTCAGCGCTCGTCGTCGAGCCGCTGGTGCAGGGCGCGGGCGGGATGGCGATGTACGACGCGCGCTACCTGCGCGGCGCGCGCGCGCTCACGCAGCATCACGACGTGCACCTGATCGCCGACGAGATCATGACCGGCTTCGGCCGCACGGGGACGATGTTCGCCTGCGAGCAGGCGGCGATCACGCCCGACCTCATGTGCCTGTCGAAGGGCATCACCGGCGGCTATCTGCCGCTGTCCTGCGTGCTCGCCACCGACCGGATCTACCAAGCGTTCTACGCCGACGACATGGCGCGCGGCTTTCTGCATTCGCACTCGTACACGGGCAACGCGCTCGCGTGCCGGGCGGCGCTCGCGGTGCTCGACATCTTCCGCGACGACGACGTGGTGGCGGTCAATCGCGCGCGGGCGTCGCGCTGGCGCAACATGAGCCTGCCCCTTTCGTCCCACCCGCGCGTGCGCGACCTGCGGCAGTGTGGAATGATCGTCGCATTCGAGGTACCAAGCGCTCGGCCCGACTTCGCGCGCGTGTTCGCCGCAGCGGCGCTCGCACACGAGCTCGTGCTGCGTCCGATCGGAAAGACGGTCTATTTCATGCCACCCTACATCGTCACGGACGACGAATTCGCGCTCATCGTCGAGCGCACGCTGGCAATCCTCGACGCGTGCTGAAGCACGGCGATCCCGATCGTCGAATGCGGCGCCGCGTGCGGTTCGCCGCGTGCGCTGCACTCGCGCTTGCGATCGCATCGCTTCCGGCGCAGGCCCGGCTGCCGCGCGAGGTCGGACGCGCGTTCCTCGAGGCCGGTATCCCGCTCAATCACGTGGGCATTGTCGTGCAGGAGACGACGAAGCCGCAGCCGCTGTTCGAGCACGACGCGGGCCGCGCGCGCAACCCTGCGTCGGTGATGAAGCTCGTCACCACGTTCGCGGCGCTCGACATCCTCGGCCCGGATTACCGCTGGAGGACCGAGGCGTATCTCGGCGGTCCGCTCGTCGACGGCGAGCTGCACGGCGATCTGATCCTCAAGGGCGCAGGCGACCCCAAGATCACCGTCGAGCAGTGGCAGTCGTTCATGGCGCAATTACGAACGAACGGTCTCGCCGCCGTCGATGGCGATCTGGCGCTCGATCGCAGCCGCTTTGCGCTGCCGCGCCACGACCCCGCAGCGTTCGACCACGAGCCGCTCAAACCGTACAACGTCGGGCCCGACGCGCTGCTCGTCAACTTCAAGTCGGTGAAGCTCACGTTCGCGCCCGATGCGGAAGGCGCGCACGTCCTGCTGCGCGCGGAGCCTGCGCTTGCGGCGGTGTCGCTGGGACCGCCGCCGGCCATCGTCGCGGACGCTTGCAGCGACTGGCGACTACGCGCGGCACCGGCGATCGAGGACCGCGGCGACCGCGCGGCGATCGTGTTTGGCGGCACGTACGCGTCCGGTTGCGGCGAACGCGACTGGTGGATCTCGATGCTCGACCATCCGCACTACGTGCGCGCGATGTTCGAAACCTATTTCCGCGAGGCGGGCGGACGCTTCGGCGGCGCGGTGAAGGAGCGGCGGGCGCCTGCCGACGCACGGCCGTTCGCCGTGCTGGAATCGCCGCCACTCGCCGACATCGTTCGCGACGTCAACAAGCTGTCGAACAACGTGATGGCGCGGCAGATCTTCCTGACGCTCGGCGCGGGCGGCGCGGCGCCCGCGACGCCGGCGAGCGCCGTTGAAGCGATTCGCCGCTGGCTCGCGCAGCGCAAGCTGCGGATGCCGGGACTCGTGCTCGAGAACGGGTCGGGGCTGTCGCGCATCGAGCGCAACAGCGCCTCCGGATTCAACCGGCTGCTGCTCGCGGCCGACGCGAGCAACGTCCGCGACGCGTTCGCGAGCTCGCTCGCGGTGGCGGCGGTGGACGGGACCGTCGAGCATCGCTTCAGGAACGGCAGCGTCGCCGGGCAGGCGCTGCTGAAGACGGGAACGCTTGAAGGCGTGCGCGCGCTCGCGGGCTATGTCGTCGAGCCGTCGGGGCGGCGCTTCACCGTCGTCGCCATCGTCAACGACCGCAACGCCGCGCGCGCAGGCCCGGCGCTCGACTACCTGGTGCAGTGGGTGTATCGCTTCGGGCCGACGTTCGACCCGAAGCGATAACGGCGGTGTCGGAGGTGCAACCTCCGACACCGGGCCTAAACGCCCGGAATCGGTCTGCTGTCCTTGAACAGCAGAACGCCGCGGATCACCCGATACAGTACCCAGATCGCCGTCGCGCCCCAGATCAGCGGACCGAGCGCAAACCCGATCAGGATGATCGCGAAAAGAATCAAGGCGATCCAGCCAATCACCGCCCATATCGTCGACCACCAGAACGTCCGGATGAGCCAGGTGAGGTGAGACTCCACCCAGGAGCCTCGCGCGTCGGTGCGTTGCAGGTACGCGATGACGACACCGATGATTCCGATGAGCGTGAGTAACGGCGCCGGAACGACGAGACCCGACCCGGCAACTTGCGTTACCGCGGCCAACCCGAACAGCAGGTAAGCGACAAGCGTGGCGGTTGTCGGCGGCTGGCGCGTCACGTCTTGCGTCGAGGAACCGGTCGGAACCGCTTGATAGTCAGCCATCGAATGTCTCCCGTTGGCAAATCGACACTTCGCCGGCGCCGCCGGCGCGAGACCGGAATGCCGCTTCCGGTCAGGGGCAAAAGATGGGGGAAACCGGCGCCGGTATCAAGGCCAGGCGATCGGCGCGGCGGTTTTACCCCGTACGCCGCGGAGGTGCAGTGGCTCAATACGGACGGCCGTCCTTGTGCACGTAGCTGCCGTCCCCGGCGAACGCGAGATCGTCGTCCGGATAGTGGCCCACGTCCGCCTCGTCGCGATTGCCGATCTCGAGATAGCGCGCCGGCGCATCGCTGCGGTTGATCATGTGATGACCGTCGCCCGTGCCTGCCGGGTATCCGGCGCAGTCGCCTGCGCGCAGCGCCTGTTCGCCCGCGTCCGTGACGAGAACGACCGTGCCCTCGAGCACATACACGAACTCGTCCTCGAGCGTGTGCCAGTGTCGAAGCGCCGACTGGCCACCCGGTCCGAGCGTGACGAGATTGACGCCGAAGCGCGTGAGCCCACAGGCCTCCCCAAGGCGGCGCTTGACGCGATCGCCCATCCGCGAGCGAAACGGCTCCGGATATCCGGAACCGCGTCGCGCTTCGGCGGTTGCGGCATCGAGCGCAGGCAGGCGCAGTCGCGGCATGGCGGGAATCCAAAGTCGGGGTATCGAATCTCAGCATGCGCGAGCGCGATGCGCAAGACGCCGCGCGGCTATAATCCCCCGCCACAAGCACGCGGCCAGGAAACGAGCCGCCCGATCCGGCCATCCCGCCAAGGAGCGAGACCATGAACCTCTCCCGCGAAACGCTGCTCGACGATTTCTCCGCGATGCTCGCGGAAGCCGAGGATCTCCTGAAGCGCGCCGGCAACGAGACCGGCGAGCGCGCGAAGGACCTGCGCGCGCAGGTCGAAGCCAAGCTGCTGGCCGCCAAGCTGCGCCTGCAGGAGCTCGAAGGGGAGACGATGGATCGCGCACGTGCCGCCGCGCGCGTCACCGACGATTACGTTCACGACAATCCGTGGGCGGCGATCGGCGCCGCGGCCGCGGCCGGCTTTCTGATCGGCCTGCTGCTGACCCGCCGCTAGACGAAGACGCGTAGGTCCGGCGCGACGGAGAAGCGACGCTGCGCCTCGCGGCTAAGTGATCTCCCGCCAGATCGCTTCGACGCGCTCGCTCACCGCCTTCTCCATGGCGATCGGCCGGCCCCATTCACGCGCCGTCTCGCCGGGCCACTTGTTCGTGGCGTCGATGCCGAGCTTGCTTCCGAGCCCCGCGACGGGCGACGCGAAGTCGAGGTAGTCGATCGGCGTGTTGGGAACGATCAGCGTGTCGCGTGCCGGGTCGACGCGCGTCGTGAGCGCCCACACGACCTCCTTCCAGTCGCGGATGTTCACGTCGTCGTCGGTGACGACGATCATCTTCGTATACATGAACTGGCGCAGGAAGCTCCAGATGCCGAACATCACGCGCTTCGCGTGCCCGGCGTATTGCTTCTTCATCGCGACGACCGCGAGCCGGTAGCTGCAGCCCTCCGGCGGCAGGTAGAAGTCCGCGATCTCCGGATACTGCCGCTGCAGCAGCGGCACGAACACCTCGTTCAGCGCGACGCCGAGCATCGCGGGCTCGTCGGGCGGCTTGCCGGTGTACGTCGAGTGATAGATCGGATCGCGCCGCAGCGTGATCCGCTCGATCGTGAACACCGGAAACCGCTCGACCTCGTTGTAGTAGCCGGTGTGGTCGCCGAACGGTCCTTCGAGCGCCGTCTCGTAGCCGCTCGGATCGTTCGCGTCGGGATTGAGAAAACCTTCCAGCACGATCTCCGCCGACGCCGGGACCTGCAGGCCGTGCGTGAGGCACTTCACGATTTCGGTGCGGCCGCCGCGCAGCAAGCCCGCGAACTGATATTCGGACATCGTATCGGGCACCGGCGTCACCGCGCCGACGATCGTCGCGGGATCGGCGCCGAGCGCGACCGCGATCGGGAACGGCATTCCCGGCGACGCGAGCGCATGGTCGCGAAAATCGAGCGCGCCGCCTCGGTGCGCCAGCCAGCGCATGATCACCTTGTCGCGCGCGATCACCTGCTGACGATAGATGCCCAGGTTCTGCCGCTGCTTGTGCGGGCCGCGCGTGACGGTCAATCCCCACGTGATCAGCGGTCCGGCATCGCCCGGCCAGCAGGTCTGGATCGGCAGTCGAGCGAGATCGACGTCGTCGCCTTCCCAAACGACGTCCTGGCACGGCCCGCCACGCCGCTCTTTCGGCGCCATGTCGAGCACTTTCATGACCACCGGCCGCGTCGTGCGCCACGCATCGGCAAGGCTCTTCGGTGGTTCGGGCTCGCGCAGGAACGACAGGAGGCGCCCGACGTCGCGCAACGATGCCTGCCAATCCGCAGGATCGGCACCCATCGCTTTCGCGACACGTTCGGGCGTGCCGAACAGATTGCCGAGCACGGGGATCGTCGCACCGTTCGGTGCTCGATACGATCCCATGGGATTCTCGAACAGCAGCGCAGGTCCGTGCGCTCGCAACGCGCGATCGCACAGCGCGGTCATCTCGAGCTTCGGATCGACTGACGCACGAACGCGCACGAGCTCGCCCGCGGCCTCGAGTTGAGCCATGAATTCACGCAGGTCGGCGTAGGCCATTCTATGCAGTGGCGGCGGGCGGGAGCCGCGCCATCATACGAGATCGGGAAGAATGCCGCGGGCGGCGCGGCGCGACGTGCACACGGATGCGGTATCCCGGCGCAACTCGGGAGAGCGATGCGGTATAACGGCCGCATGCCGAATCCCGCGAGCACGTCGTTCGTCACCGCGCGCCGCGTCGTATTCGGCATCGCGCTCGCGAGCTACGTGCTGTCGTTCTTTCACCGCACGGCGCCGGCCGCGATCGCGGGCGAGCTCACACGTGCCTTCGAAATCGGCGGCGCGGTGCTCGGCACGCTCGCCGCGACCTATTTCTACGTCTACACGATTCTGCAAGTACCGGTGGGCGTGCTTGCCGACACGCTCGGTCCGCGCCGCATTCTCGCCGCGGGCTCGCTGATCGCCGGCCTCGGCTCGCTGCTGTTCGGGCTCGCGCCGGCATGGGAAATGGCGGCGTTGGGCCGCACGCTCGTCGGCGTGGGCGTCTCCGTCGCATTCATCGCGATCCTCAAGATCTGCGCCGTATGGTTTCCCGCCGATCGCTTTGCAACCGTCGTCGGCATCACGATGTTCGCCGGCAATCTGGGCGCGGTCATCGCCGGCGCGCCGCTCGCGTGGCTGGTGGCGCAAACGTCGTGGCGTGCGGTCTTCGTCGCGCTCGGCGTTTTATCGATGCTGCTTGCGCTCGGCGCGTGGTGGCGCATTCGCGACCGGCCCGAGCAGATGGGATTCACGGCGGTGCGCGGCATCGCGCCCGCCGCGCCGATCCGCTGGACAGATGCGCTGAAAGCCGTCGCCTCCAATCCGACGACGTGGCCATGCTTTCTGGTGAACGCCGGCATCGGCGGCAGCTATCTCGCGTTCGCGGGACTTTGGGCCGTGCCGTTTCTTACGCAGTCCTACGCGATGTCGCGCGTCGGCGCCGCCGAGCACGCGAGCGCACTGTTGCTCGGCGTCGCATTCGGCGCGCTGGGCATCGGCGCATTGTCCGACCGCTTGCGAAACCGGCGCGCGTTGATGCGCGGCTACACGCTGCTGTTCGCGCTCTCGTGGCTGCCGTGGCTTCTGCACACGCCGTGGCCGTTCGCGGTGACGCTTTTGTGGTTTGCGCTGATGGGCGTGCTGATCCCCGGATTCACGCTGACATGGACGATCGCGAAAGAATCGAACCGCCCCGAGCATTCCGGCATCGCGACCGCGATCGTCAACATGGGAATCTTTCTCGGCGCCGGCATCCTGCAGCCGCTGGTCGGGTGGGTGCTCGACCGCGCAGGCGATCCGCTGGTCGCATGGCGGAGCGGCATTGCGCTGCTCGCGGGCGCAGCCGCATTCGGCGCGCTGATGGCGTGGCTGGTCAGATCACCGCGTTCGCACCGCCATCCATCGGAATGATGGCGCCGGTCACGTAACTCGCCTTACTCGACGCGAGGAACAGCGCGACGTGCGCGATCTCCTCCGGCGTGCCGAGGCGGCGCAGCGGAATGCCGGCCTGCTGACGCGCGAGGAGGTCTTCGGCGGCGAGTCCCGTCATCCGCGCTTCCGCAGCGAGGCCTTCCTGCACGCGATCCGTCAGCGTTCCGCCCGGATTGATCGCGTTGATGCGCACGCCCTGCGAACCGTAAGCCACGGCGAGACCCGCGGTTGCGAGCATCAGCGCCGAGTTCGCCGCGCCGCCCGGCAGATGGACGGGGGATGCGATCTTGCCGCCGACGCCGATGACGTTGACGACGGCGCCGCGACCGCGTTTCGCCATCCGCTTGACGACGATGTCGAGCGGATGGATGTAGCTGAAGAACTTCGCATCCATCGCGGCGTGCCACGCCTGCGCGCTCAACTCCGCGGGCGGATAGCGCCGCGCCGCGCCGGCCGAATTCACGAGCACGTCGATCGGTCCGAGTGCGGCCTCGGCTTCCTCGACAACGCGCGCGGCCTGTGCCGCGTCGACCAGGTCGGCTGCGAACGCGACCGGACGGTACGCGACGCCGGTGATGCGTCCGAGCGCGGCGTCGAGATTCGCGCGGCTGCGCGACACGAGCGCGACCTTCGCGCCCTCGCGCGCGAACGCTTCCGCGCACGCGAAGCCGATGCCCTTGCTCGCGCCGGTGACGAGAACGACCTGGCCTTCGAGTCCGAGATCCATGGGATGACGGTCCTTATTTTTTCGCGAAGCGCTTTTCGAGGCTTGCCATGACCGCCGGCCACGCGCTCTGGAAGTACGCCTTGTTCTGCGCCCATTCTTCGCCGTCGCCGTAGCCGAAATTGCGTAGCGTGAGCGACGTCCGGTTGCCGTCGGCAGGTGCGAAATCCAGATACACGAGCGTGCGGAGCTTGCGTACCGTCGGCAGTGTCGGCGGCGCGTTCCACTCGAATACCAGCTGCCGCATCGGCGTCACGCTGTGGAACATGCAGCCCTCGCTGCCGCGCGTGCCTTCCGGATAGTCGACGCCGAACCACAGCTCGAACGCGCCGCCCGGCTCGGGCACGACCTTCGCGGCTTTCGGCGCGAAAAAGCTT
>DATEIQ010000216.1:0-3695 GCA_035278845.1 Casimicrobiaceae bacterium
CTTGTCGATGCCGCGCTTCAGGTCCATCGGGTTCATTCCCGCGGCGACGTACTTCATGCCTTCGGCGATGATCGATTGCGCGAGCACCGTGGCCGTCGTCGTGCCGTCGCCGGCGACGTCGGAGGTCTTGGACGCGACTTCCTTGACCATTTGCGCGCCCATGTTCTCGAACTTGTCCTTGAGCTCGATCTCCTTCGCGACCGACACACCGTCCTTGGTGATGGTCGGGGCGCCGAAGCTGCGCTCGAGGACGACGTTGCGGCCCTTGGGCCCTAGCGTGATCTTGACCGCGTTGGCGAGTACGTTGACGCCGGTCACCATGCGGTTCCGGACGCTTTCGCCGAAGCGGACGTCTTTAGCTGCCATGTCGATTCTCCTGGTACGTGTGCTTTAGGGGGTTCGGAATTCAGTCGACGATGCCGATGACGTCGTCTTCGCGCATGTGCAGGAGGTCCTGCCCCTCGAGCTTGAATTCCTGCCCCGAGTACTTGCCGAAGAGAACCTTGTCGCCGGGCTTCACGCCCATGGCGATCAGCTTGCCGTTGTCGTCGGTCTTGCCGGGACCCGCGTAGACGACTTCACCGACCGAGGGCTTTTCGGCAGCCGTGTCGGGGATGACGATCCCGCCGGCGGACTTGCGCTCTTCCTCGAGCCGCTTGACGATGATGCGATCGTGCAGGGGACGAAGCTTCATGTTAGTGCTCACTCCTGATAAGATTTCGTCTGGAAACAACGCGTTGCGAGCCCGCGTCTAACCCTGCGGACTCGTCGAATTGCGCGGCGGCAGGCGGTGTTAGCACTCAGCCGTAGCGAGTGCTAATAGTACGGCGCGGCGCCTGCCATTTCAAGGGGTTCGGCCTTGAAAATTGACGGCGCTTCCCGTCAGGCGGGCGGCTTGTACGGACCCCCGAGTGCCTTGATCAGCGCAACCGAGGCCGAAAGCCGCCGGCCGGCCAGGTCGATCGCGTTGCGCTCGGCAGCGAACGCCTGCGCCTGCACGACGACGACGTTCAGGAAGCCGACCAGCCCGGCCTTGTACTGATTCGTCGTCAGATCGACCGATTGCCGGGCGGCCGCGAGCGCCTGCTGCTGCACGGCGGCCTCGTCGCCCAGGATCCGCAGCGTCGACAGGTTGTCCTCGACCTCGCGAAACGCCGTCAGCACCGTCTGCCGGTAATTCGCCACGGCTGCGTCGTAGGCGGCGATCTGCTTGTCACGCTGCGCGCGGCGCAATCCCGCGTCGAACAGCGTTCCGGCGAGCGCCGGCCCGATCGACCAGAAGCGGTTTGGCAGCGACAACCAGTTCGACAGCGCCGTTCCGGCGAGGCCGGCCGTCGCGCCCAGCGTGAGGTCGGGATAGATTGCTGCGGTTGCAACGCCGACTTCGGCATTCGCCACGGCGACGCGGCGCTCGGCCGCCGCGACGTCGGGCCGGCGCTCGAGCAGCGCCGACGGCACGCCGGGCGGCACGGCCGGCAACGCAGGCAACGCTTCGACCGGCGAGACGTCGAGCTCCGCCGGCAGCCGCCCGGTAAGTGCCGCGATCGCGTGTTCGAGTTGCGCACGCGCCGCCTGCACGTCGATCGTCTGCGCCTGCGCGGACAGAAGCTGGGATTGCGCCTGCACCACCTCCGCGCGCGCGGCGACGCCCGCGTTGTAGCGGTTCTGGGTGAGCGCGAGCGAGCGCTCGTACGCCGCGACCGTATCGTCGAGCACGCGGCGCTGCGCATCGGCGACGCGCAAAGCGAAATAGCTCTGCGCGAGATCGGCCTGCAGGCTGAGCCGCACGTTCTCGAGGTCCGCGGCCGAGGCGTGCGCGCCGGTCTCGCTCGCCTCGATCGTCCGCCGCACGCGCCCCCACAGGTCGATCTCCCACGACAGCTGCGCGCCGAGCGAGAGGTCGCTCGTCGCGCCCGACCCATTTCGCCCGCTGCTTCGCGTCGCGGCCACCGTACCGCCGACCGACGGAAACAATCCGGCGCGCGCCGCGCGGATCGCCGCCTGCGACTGCCGGTAGTTCGCCTCGGCCACCGCCACCGTCGGATTGGCCGACGCGACGTCGGTCATCAGCCGGTTCAGCAGCGGATCGCCGAACACTTCCCACCAGTCGCCGCGCGGCAGCGTGTCGGCGGGCTCGGCGGTCTTGTACGGCGCCTCCTTCCACGCGTCGGGTACCTTCACGTCGGGACGGACGTAGTCGGGTCCGAGCGTGCAGGCGCCGAGCAGCATCACCGCCACGACGACGACGATTTTCTTCATGGCGCCGATGCCGCGGCGACCGGCCGGCGCGGCAGCCGCGCGCGCGCCCACAGGCGGAAGCGGTCGAGGTAGATATAGACGACGGGCGTCGTGTAGAGCGTCAGCAACTGCGAGAGCAGGAGCCCGCCGACGATCGAGATGCCGAGCGGCCGGCGCAGCTCCGCGCCGTCGCCGAAGCCGACCGCGAGCGGCAGCGCGCCGAGCAGCGCCGCCATCGTCGTCATCATGATCGGCCGGAAGCGCAGCCGGCAGGCGTGCGCGATCGCCTCGCGCGGACCCACGTGCTGCTTGCGCTCGATGTCGAGCGCGACGTCGATCATCATGATCGCGTTTTTCTTGACGATGCCGATCAGCAGGATCACGCCGATCAGCGCCATCAGGCTGAACTCCATCTTCACGCTCATCAGCGCGAGCAGCGCGCCGACGCCGGCCGACGGCAGCGTCGACAGGATCGTGAGCGGATGCACGTAGCTTTCGTACAACATGCCGAGGACGATGTAGATCGTCAGGATCGCCGTCGCGATCAGCACGGGATTGGCATCGACCGTCCGCTGGAACGCGCGCGCGGAGCCCGCGAACGTGCCGTGGATACTCGGCGGAACGCCGATCCGCGACATCTCGGCTTCGATCGCGCGCGTCGCCTGCGACAGCGATACGCCCGGTGGAAGGTTGAACGAGATCGTCGAGGCCGCGAACTGTCCCTGGTGGTTGACGGCGAGCGGCGTACTGGTCGGCTCGTAGCGGCTGAAGGCCGCGAGCGGAATCGAGTCGCCGTCGGCGGTGACGACGTGCACGTCCTTGAGCGTATCCGGGCTCTGCCAGTATTCCGGCGCCGCCTCCATTACGACGCGATACTGGTTGAGCGGGTTGTAGATCGTCGAAACCTGGCGCTGGCCGAACGCGTCGTTCAGCGTCGTGTCCACCATCCGTGCGGTCACGCCGAGGCGCGCCGCCGCGTCGCGATCGACGACGAGGGTCGTCTGCTGGCCCTTGTCCTGCGAATCGGTATTGACGTCGACGAGCTCAGGCAGCTGCGACAGCGCACGGCGGATCCGCGGCTCCCACGCACGCAGCTCGTCGAGCTCGTCCGCTTGCAGCGTGTACTGGTACTGCGCGTTGCTTTGCCGCCCGCCGATGCGAATGTCCTGCACCGGGTTCAGGTAGAGGCCGGCGCCGGGCTCGTGCGCGAGCTTGCCGCGCAGCCGCGCGATCACCTGCTCCGCCGATTCCTTGCGCTCCGACAGCGGCTTCAATGCGACGAACATCGACCCGGCGTTGCGCCGGCCGCCCCCGGTGAACGCAACGACGTTCGCCACCGCGGGATCGGCGCGCACGACGTCGACGAACGTCGCGAGCTTCTGCCGCATCGCCTGAAACGAGATGCCCTGGTCGGCGTCGATGAAGCCGACGAGCCGGCCGACGTCCTGCTGCGGGAA
>DATEIQ010000217.1:0-9921 GCA_035278845.1 Casimicrobiaceae bacterium
GCGAGCGTCGAGGTCTTCGCGCCCGAGCAGCACCTGCCGATCACGCGCATGCCCAACCCCGTGCGCGAAGGACGCTTCACCGCGATCGTCCCCGATACGTCGGATGCGGAAGTCGTCGAACTGTACGGCCCGCCCGACCCCGGACGTCCGGACGAACCTTCGCAGGCACTCGTGCGCGCGGACGTTGCCCGGCTGCGCCGGATGAAGCCGCCATGATGCAGCAGCCATGAGCGCGAAGGGCCGCCCCGAGCGGGAGTTGGTCGCGAAGCGCATAGCGCGCAGGGTAGTCCAGTGAGCGCTGCCGACGGCACGATCGCCGGCCGCCAGAAGATCGTCGACCACGGCCCCGACGCCGCGCGCTACAACATCGTGATCCTGGGCGATGGCTACCGCGCCGCCGAGATGGCGAAATATCACACCGATGCGCAGGCGTTCGTCGACGCGCTGCATCAGGTGGCGCCGTTCGGCGATCTCTGGTGCGCGCTCAACGTGCACCGGATCGACGTGACGTCCACCGACAGCGGCGCGGACGACCCGGTGAACTGCGGAGACGGCTCCGCCGGCTCCGGCGCGGTGGCGCGCACGTACTTCGACTCGACGTTCTGCAGCGGCAACGCGATCAGGCGCCTCCTGACCTGCGACAGCACGAGCGCGCGCAGCGTGGCGCAGGCGCAGGTGCCTGCGACGCACGTCGCGATCGTGATCGTCAACTCGCCGCTGTACGGCGGCTCGGGCGGTGCCGTCGCGACGTATTCGACGGCCCCCGGCGCGGTCGAGATCGCGCTGCACGAGATGGGACATACCGCGTTCGGGCTCGCCGACGAATACCCGTACTACGCCGGCTGCGCGAGCGGCGAGACCGGGCACGACGTCTACACGGGCGGCGAGCCCGTCGAGCCGAACGTGACGCGCAACACCAACCGTGCGACGCTCAAGTGGCGGACGGTGCTGTCGTCGGCAACGGATCCGCTGCCGACGACGGCGAACGCGAATTGCGCGCAATGCGATCCGCAGGCGAATCCGCATCCGCCCGACTACGTCGGCCTGTACGAAGGCGCGCGCTACATGCATTGCGGCGTTTATCGCCCCGCCTACGATTGCCGGATGCGCACGCTCGGCATGCCGTTCTGCGGCGCCTGCCAGCGCGCGATCCGCAACGCGCTTGCACCGTTCCTCCCGGTCGCGTGGCAGGGCTTGTGGTGGAAGTCGCCGGCGGGCTCGGAATCGGGCTGGGGCCTGAACGTCGCGCACCAGGAAGACGTGATCTTCGCGACATGGTTCACCTACGATGCGACCGGGAAGGCGTGGTGGCTGTCGATGACGGCTACGCTCGGCGGCGGCGGCAACACGTTCAGCGGCACGCTGTACGCGACGCACGGCCCCGCATTCAACGCCGTGCCGTTCAATCCCGGACTCGTCGTGCCGACCGCAGTGGGCAACGGCACGCTGACGTTCACCGACGCTGCCAACGGGACGTTCGCGTACACCGTCAACGGCATCAGCCAGTCGAAGGCGATCACGCGACAGGTGTTCGGCCCGCTGCCGACATGCCGATTCGGAACGCAACAGAATCTGGCGCTCGCGACGAACTATCAGGATCTCTGGTGGCGATCGCCGGCGGGCTCGGAATCGGGCTGGGGAGTGAACATTGCGCACCAGGGCGACACGCTGTTCGTCACGTGGTTCACGTACGACGTCGACGGTTCGCCGATGTGGCTGTCCGCGACTGCGCAAAAGAGCGCGCCGAAGACGTACGGCGGTACGCTCTACCGCACGACCGGCCCTGCGTTCAGCGCGAACCCGTGGAGTCCGGCGGCCGTGACGATCACGCAGGTCGGCACCGTCACGCTGACGTTCACGGACGGCAACAGCGCGACGTTCGCGTACACGGTCAACGGCGTCAGCCAGGCGAAGTCGATCACGCGGCAGGTTTTCCGCCCGCCCGGGACCGTTTGCGCGTAGGAACCGGTGCGCCGCGCGCTGCCTGCGCGCGTTCGAGCAAGCGCGGCGCGTCCATCCGATTCGCCCATTCGGCGAACGACGGCGCAGGCCCGCGAAAGCGCAGCGCGTCGACGTCGCGATAAAGCGGCGCATCGCGCGTCAGCGTCGCGAGGCGCTTGAACAGCAGCGCCAGGTCGCGCCGCTGGCCGAGCACCGTCTCGGGCAGCGCCTCGATGCTGCCGTACCGATTCAGCATTTGCGCCGCCGTGACCGGACCGATGCCCGCGATACCGGGATAGCCGTCCGCCGAGTCGCCGACCAGCGCGAGGTAATCCGGAATGAGTGCCGGCGGAACGCCGAATTTCGCTTGCACGGCGGCGGCATCGAGCATCCGGTTGCCGCGTCGGTCCATCTGCACGACGCGGTCGCCGTCGACGCATTGCGCGAGATCCTTGTCGGGCGTCCAGATGCAGACCTTGTCGACGCGCCTGTCGCGCGCCGCGATGTGCGCAGCGGAGGCGAGTGCGTCGTCCGCCTCGAGATCGATCATCGGCCATACGACGACGCCCATCGCGGCAAGGGCATCTTCGAGTGGATGGAACTGCGCGGAGAGTGCCCGCTCGATGCCGGCACCCGTCTTGTAACCGTCCCACAGACGATTGCGAAAAGACTCGATGACGTGATCGGTGGCGACGCCGACGTGCGTCGCACCCTGCTCGACCATCTGCAGGATCGTCTGCAGCACGCCGACGACACCGCCGAACGGGCGGTCGGTTTTCGTGAATCGCCGCAGGCCGTAGAAGTGGCGGAACAGCTCGTAAGTGCCGTCGACCAGATGGACGACCATTCAGCGCCTGCTCACGCGACGCTCACGCATGCGAGCCAGCGCTAGAAATCGAACGACGATTGCAGAACGGGCGCGAAGCTGCGGCGATGGTGCGGGCACGGGCCGTGCAGGTCGAGCGCGGCCAGATGCTCCGGCGTCCCGTAGCCCTTGTGCCGCGCGAAGCCGTACATCGGGTACTCGCGGTCGAGCGCGACCAGCATCGCATCGCGCGTCGTCTTGGCGATGATCGACGCCGCCGAGATCGCGGCGATGTCGCGGTCGCCCTTGACGATCGGATACGCGGGGCACCCGAGCTGCGGACAATGGTCGCCGTCGACGAGCGCCTCCACCGGCCGCACCGAGAGTCCGTCGAAGGCGCGCCGCATCGCGAGCAGCGTCGCGCGCAGGATGTTGAGCGCGTCGATCTCGCCGACGTCGCTCGCTGCCACCGCCCACGCGATGGCGCGCGCGCGAATGTCGACGGCGACGCTTTCGCGCTGCTCGGGCGTCATCAGCTTCGAATCGCGCAGCCCCCGCACCTTGCGCGCAGGATCCAGGATGACCGCGGCGGCGACGACGGGCCCCGCAAGCGGCCCGCGCCCCGCTTCGTCGATGCCGGCTATGAGCACGAACTTCTCCTGCCCATCATGCGGGCACCGCGTCGGCGGCGGCAACCTCCGCCAGCACGGCGTCCGCGGCGATCGCGCCGGTGTCGAGCGCGAGCGCGTCGCGCATCTCGCCGAACAGCGCCTCGATGCGGCGCCTCGTAATCGTGTCGTCGAACAGGTTCAGCATCGCCTGCGCAAGATTGCCCGGAGTCGCGTCGTCCTGCAAGAGCTCCGGTACGACGAACCGCCCCGCGAGCACGTTCGGCAGGCCTACCCATGGTACGAGCAGCTTGCGGCGCACGATGTGCGCCGTGAGCGCGCTGACGCGATAGAAAATCACGTGCGGGCAGCGCGCGAGCGCCGCCTCGAGCGTCGCCGTGCCCGACGCGACCAGCGCGATGTCGCTTGCGCGAAGCGCGTCGCCTGCATGGCCGTACAGAATCGACAGCGGCAGCGCGTCGTGCGCGCCGCGGTGCTGCGACTCGACGAACGCGTCGCGCGTCGTCCGCGACACCAGCGGCACGATGAAGCGGAAGTCGGGCCTCGCCTCGACGATGCGCGCCGCCGCGTCCAGCACCAGCCCGGCGTGCATCTCGATTTCGGAGAGCCGGCTGCCCGGAAGCATTGCGACGAGCGGCATCGTCGGGCTCTGCTTCAGCGTCTCGCGTGCCTGCCGCCGCGTCGCGGGGCCGGCCGCCTGCTGCGCGAGCGGATGGCCGACGTAGGTGACGGCGATGCCCGCCTCCTCGTAGAGTTTCGGCTCGAACGGAAACAGCGCGAGCACCCGATCGACGGCGCGGCCGATCGATTGCAGCCGCTCGCGCCGCCACGCCCACACCGATGGACTGACGAAATGCACGGTACGCACGCGCCGGCGCTTGAGTTTCCGCTCGAGTCCGAGATTGAAGTCGGGCGCGTCGACGCCGACGAAAACGGGGATGCCCGCATCGAGAAAGCGGCGCGCGAGGCGGCGGCGCAGCGCGACGAGCCGCGGCAGGTGCGAAACCACCTCGGCGAATCCACGCACCGCGAGCTCCTCGGTCGACGCGAAGGCCTCGCAGCCCGCGGCCTCCATCTTCGGGCCGGCGACGCCGGCGAAGCGGATCGCCGGGCGCACGCGCCGCACGGCGTTGATCAGCGCGGCGCCGAGCGCGTCGCCCGACGATTCGCCTGCGACGATCCCGATCGTGACGTCCGCCTCCCGCGAAACATCCCGCATTTCAGGCGTGCGAATTCATGCTAGCGAACGATGCCGCGGTTGCTCGTCTCGAGAAACGCGACGAGCGGCGCGAGCAGCGGCGCACCTTTCGCCGCCTGCGCGAGCGCCGTGCGCGCCTGCTCGAGCGGCAAGCCCTCGCGATAGAGCGTCTTGTACGCGCGGCGCACGGTCGCGATGTCCGCGGCCGAGAATCCGCGCCGGCGCAGACCCTCGTTGTTGGTGCCGGCGGGCTTCGCCGGATAGCCGGACGCGGTGACGAACGGCGGCACGTCCTGCAGCACGATCGCGCCCGCCGCGAGCATCGCGTGGGCGCCGACGCGGCAGAACTGGTGCACGCCGGCATAGGCGCCGAGGACGGCGTAATCGCCGATCGTGACGTGGCCCGCGATCTGCGCGTTGTTGGAGAACGTCGTGGCGTCGCCGACGACACAGTCGTGCGCGACGTGCGTGTACGCGAGGAACCAGTTGCCGTTGCCGATCGTCGTGACGCCGCGGTCCTGCGCGGTGCCGGCGTGGATCGTGACGAACTCGCGGACGACGTTGTCGTCGCCAATCACGGTCGCCGTGGGCTCGCCGCCGTACTTGCGATCCTGCGGGATTTCGCCGACGGATGCGAACTGGAAGATGTGGTTGCGCGCGCCGATCGTCGTCCGCCCCGTGACGACGACGTGCGGGCCGATGCGGGTGCCCGCGCCGATCGTGACGTCGGGCCCGACGATCGAGTACGCGCCAATGGCGACGTCGCCGGCGATTCGCGCGCCGGCATCGACCAGCGCCGTTGGATGAATCTTCGGAACCAAGCTAGACCGGCAGCGGAGGCTGCGGCGGCACGTCGCGTATGGCCGCGAGCAATTGCGCCTCGCACACCAGCTCGCTGCCAACTGTCGCGCGCGTTCGGAAGCGGCCGATGCCACGCACCGCGCGCTCGAGGTTCGCCTCGAGCACCAGCGTGTCGCCGGGGATCACCTGCCGCTTGAAGCGCGCCTCGTCGATGCCGGCGAACAGCACGAGCTGGCTGCCGTCGCGGCGCGCGACGTCGGAGAGCATCGTAAGGAGCCCCGCCACCTGCGCCATCGCTTCGATGACCAGCACGCCCGGCATCACCGGATAGGCCGGAAAGTGGCCCTGGAAGAACGGCTCGTCGACCGTGACGTTCTTCAGTCCACGCAGGAACTGTCCCGGCTCCCAATCCAGCACCCGGTCGACCAGCAGCATCGGATAGCGATGCGGCAACAGCCTGCGGATCATGCCGACGTCGAGCTCACCTCGGCTCATGGCAGCCCCCCCTTGTTGGCGTCGTTGCGCGCTTTTTCGAGCGCGTTCTCCAGCATTCTGACGCGATCCGCCAGGTCGCGCAGCCTGCGTGTCTGCGATGCCACCTGCTTCCATTCGCGATGCGGCAGCGCGGGAAACGCGCCGGTGTACACGCCCGCGACGGGAATCGAGTCGTATACCTGCGTTGCCGCTGAGATCACGGTCCCCGCCGCGATCTCCAGGTGGCCCGAGATCATCGCCGCGCCGCCGATCCGGCAGCCGGCGCCGATCCGGGTGGACCCGGCGATGCCGACGCATCCGGCGATCGCAGTATGCGCGCCGATGACGCAGTTGTGGCCGATCTGAATCTGGTTGTCGAGCTTGACGCCGTCCTCGATGACAGTGTCGTCGAGCGCGCCGCGATCGATCGTCGTATTGGCGCCGATCTCGACGTCGGTGCCGGCGACCACTCGCCCGACCTGCGGAATCTTGCGCCACCGGCCACCGTCGTCGGCAAGGCCGAAGCCATCGCCGCCGATGACCGCGCCGCTGTGAACGAGCGAGCGAGCGCCGATGACGCAGCGCGGATAGACGGTGACGCGCGCGTCGAGCACCACGTCGTCGCCGATCGCGGCGCCGTCGCCGATCACCGCGTGCGCCCCGATCGCGGAACGCTCCCCCACGCTGGCGTTTGCGCCGACGACAGCAAACGCGCCGATGGCTGCAGTCGCGGCGATTCGCGCCGTCGGATCGACGCACGCCGTCGCGTGCACGCCCGGCACGACGCCGGGCGCCGGATGCAGGATGGCCGCGACGCGCGCGTACGTCGCATACGGATTGGCGGACACGAGCTTCGGCAGCGGCGTGGCCGCCGCCGCGTCGCGCGCGACGATCACCGCCGATGCACGCGTGTCGGCGAGCTGCGCCCGGTAGCGTGGATTGGCGAGGAACGCGATATCGCGCGGCCCCGCGCGCTCGAGCGTGGCAACGCGCGCGATGACGACGCTTCCATCGCCGTCGAGCGTGGCGCCCGCAAGCCGCGCGAGCTCTGCGAGCGTGAGGGCGTTCGGCTCTTCGCGGGAAGCCATCGCGGCGGATCGGGCACGCACGCCGTCCCGCGCCGTGTCCAACTATTTATCCGCGAGCGCCTTGATCACCTTGTCGGTGATGTCGATGCGCTGGCTCGCGTAGACGACGGGATCCTGCAGGATCAGGTCGAATTTCTCGGCCTCGGCGATCCCCTGGATCACCTTGTTCGCACGCTCCTGGATGCCCGCCAGCTCCTCGTTGCGGCGCAGGTTGAGATCCTCGCGGAACTCGCGCTGCATGCGCGAAAGATCGCGCGACTGGTTGGCGAGGTCGCGCTCCTTGTTGCGGCGCTCCGATTCGGCCATCGTCGCGCCGTCCTTGTCGAGCACCGCCTGCAGGTCGCGCACCTGCTTCGCGAGCTTCTGGATCTCGCCGTCGCGCGTCGCGAATTCCTTTTCGATTTTCGCCTGCGCGCGCTTCGCCGGCGTCGCTTCGCGGAACAGCCGCTCGGTGTTGACGAAGCCGATCTTGTACTCGACCGCTTGCGCAACGCCGGCGAACGCGACGAGAGCGGCGGCGGCGAGGCCGTGCACGAACCGTCTCGAGAATGTCTGTTGCGACATGCGGCTTCGCCCCTTCGTCAGAATGCGGTGCCGGCCTGGAACTGAAAGCGCTGCTCGCGATCCCCTTCCTTCGCGTTCAGCGGAATGGCGTAGCTGAACTTGAGCGGGCCGATCGGCGAGTTCCACGCGAGCCCTACGCCCGCAGAATACCGGAACGCCTCGTTTTCGCTCTGATCGCCGTTGAGCCAGATCTGGCCGGCATCGGCGAACACGCTCGCACGCACGGCCTTGTCGCCCTTCAGCACCGGATAGAACGCCTCGACGTTGGCGACGATCTTGCGCCGGCCGCCGAGCGCGTTGCCGAAGATGTCGCGCGGGCCGAGCGAGGCCGTCTCGTAGCCCCGCACCGAGTTGACGCCGCCCGCGAAGAACGCCTTGAAGAAGGGCAGCGGCTTCCCGGAATAGCCGTCGCCCCAGCCGACGTCGACGCGGCCCATCAGCACGAGGTCGCCGTACACCGGCCAGTAGGCCGAGTGCGTGTACTGCAGCTTGTAGTAGGAGAGGTCGCCGAACGGCAGGCCGGTTTCGATCAGCGCGCTCTGCAGGCGTCCCTGGCTCGGATACAGGATGTCGTCGCGCGTGTCGCGCGACCATCCCGCGGTCAGGATGTACGCATTCGTCGATGCGCCGAATTCCTCGACGAATTGCCGGTAGACGAGCGGCGTGTCGTCGAACAGGTCGATCTTCGTGTGCTCGAAGCGGCCGCCGATGTTGATCGTGTCGGTCTCGGTGATCGGCACGCCGAAGCCGACCGCCGCGCCCGTGGTCTCCGATGCGTATTGCGCGATCGCGAGGCCGGTCGGGTCGAGGCTCTTCTGGTAGACCTCGATCGTCCGCGACACGCCGTCGACCGTGTAGTACGGCTCGGTGTACAGCAGCGAATACGTGCGGTTGTAGCGGCTGGTGTTGACGCCGATCGCGAGCAGGTTCCCCGACCCGAAGATGTTCTGCTGCGACACCGAGGCGTTCAGCACGATGCCTTCGGCGCTCGAATAGCCGACGCCGGCCAGCAGGTTGCCAGTGGATTTCTCCGTGACGGACACTTCGATGTCGACCTGGTCGGGGGTGCCCGGCACCGGCGGCGTCTCGACGTTCACGTCGTCGAAATAGCCGAGGCGCTTGACGCGAACCTTCGAGCGCTCGATGCGCGGGCCGTCGTACCACGCGTCCTCGAGCTGGCGGAACTCGCGCCGCACGACTTCGTCCTTGGTCTTCGAGTTGCCGTTGATGTTGATCTTGCGCACGTACGCGCGCCGCCCCGGGTCGACGAAGAACGTGAACGAGGCGGTCTGCTTCGCGCGGTCGAGATCCGGCACGGCGTTGACGTTCGCGAACGCGTAGCCTTCGGCGCCGAGGCGGTCGCTGACGTCCTTGGCGGATGCCTGCAGCCGCTCGCGCGAGAACACCTCGCCGGTCTTGAGGCGGATCAGGCGCTCGAGCTCGCTGGCGGGCACGACGAGATCGCCGGCGATGCGGATGTCGCCGACCGTGTAGCGCGGTCCCTCGGTGATGTTCACCGTGATGTAGATGTCTTCCTTGTCCGGCGTGATCGACACCTGCGTCGAATCGACGTTGAACTCGAGGTAGCCGCGGTTCTGGTAGAAACTGCGCAGCTTCTCGAGATCGGCCGACAGCTTCTGCTTCGAGTACTGGTCGTTCTTCGTGTACCAGGTGAACCAGCCGGGCGTCGTCAGCGTCATCTCGGACAGCAGCTGCTTCTCGGTGAACGCCTTGGCGCCGACGATGTTGATGCGTGCGATCTTCGTCGAATCGCCCTCTTCGATGGTGAAGTTGATCGCGACGCGGTTGCGCTCCTGCGGCGTGACGGTCGTCTGCACGTTCGCCGCGTACAGGCCGCGCGTGATGTACTGGCGCTTCAGCTCCTGCTCGGCGCGCTCGAGCGACGAGCGGTCGAAGATCCGCGCTTCCGCGATGCCGATGTCCTTCAGCGCCTTGCGGATCGTGTCGGTGTCGAACTCCTTGTTGCCGACGAACGTGAGCGAGCTGATCGTCGGGCGCTCCTGCACGGCGACGACCAGCACGTCGCCCTGCGCCTCGAGGCGAACGTCGCGAAAGAACCCGGTGGCATAGAGCGCCTTCACCGCATCCGAAATGCGCTCGTCGGTGACGCGATCGCCGACCTTGATCGGCAGGTAATTGAAGATCGTGCCGGCCTCGGTACGCTGCACGCCCTCGACGCGGATGTCGCGCACGACGAACGGCTCGATGGCGAGCGCGCACAGCGCGAACGCCGATGCGACAACGCCCGAGAGCAGCGCGGAAAACGGCACGCGCGCGCGGATGCGCCGGGCGGCGCGGTCAGAACAGGCGGGAAACGTCATTGAAAAGCGCCAGGGCCATCAGCACGGCGAGCATCGCCATGCCGATGCGCTGACCGACCTCGAGTGCACGGTCGGAAAC
>DATEIQ010000218.1:0-12580 GCA_035278845.1 Casimicrobiaceae bacterium
CGTCGCCAGCATCGACCCGCTCGATTCACCGGCCGCCGCGATGCGGATGAAGCAGGTGCGCGTCGCCAGCGTCACGACGCCCGACGAAATGCGTGCATGGCACTTGCTGACAGGCAGTGAAGGCTCGATCGCGCGGCTCGCGCATGCAACGGGCTTCCGTTACGGATACGACGCGAACACTCATCAGTACGCACACCCGACCGGGGTCATGCTCGTAACGCCACAGGGAACGATCGCGCGCTATTTCGCCGGGCTCGAGTTTACCGCTGACGCCCTTCGCGTCGCGCTTCGCGACGCCGCCCAGCGCCGGATCGCATCGCCATCGGACTTCGTGCAGCTGCTGTGCTTTCACGTCGCTGCCGCTGGGCGCTACACCGCGGAGATCATGCAGGCGCTTCGCCTCGTCACGCTCAGCGCGCTGGTCGTGGCGCTCGCAGTGGTTCTTCGCATCCGGCGGCGCGACTCCGCCGCGAAGCGGCCCTGAGCCATGGGCGGTCTGTCGCTTTCACCACCCGCCGGATCGCCGCTGGCGCAAAGCGTCGACACGCTGCTCTACGTGTGGCTTGCGCTCGCAGGTACGGTCACCGTCGCGATCATGGTATTGATCGTCTATTTCGCGGTGAAGTACCGCCACGGATCGGCGGCCAATCGCGCGATGGCGCAGGGCGCGGCGCTGTCGCGGCAAAGCCGTCGCATCGAAATCGCCTGGATCGTCGTTCCGCTGCTGCTGTTCTTCGTAATGTTCGCGTGGGCGGCGGATCTCTACTACGTGCACGCCGCGCCACCGGTCGACGCGACGCCGGTCTACGTGGTCGGCCGGCAGTGGATGTGGAAGGTCGAGCACGCGGGGGGGCAGCGCGAAATCGACGAGTTGCACGTGCCCGCCGGACGGCCCGTCAAACTCGTGATGACGTCGCAGGACGTCATACACAGCTTCTTCATGCCGGTATTCCGCATCAAGCAGGACGTCCTGCCCGGCCGCTACACGACGCTCTGGTTCACGGCGACAGCGCCGGGCGACTATCACGTGTTCTGCTCGCAATACTGCGGCACCGACCACGCGGGAATGATCGGTCATGTCGTGGTAATGGACCCCGCCGCCTTCGAGCGCTGGCTCGCCGCCGGCGCGGGTTCGCAGTCGATGGCGGCGGAAGGGGCCGCGCGGTTTCGCCAGTACGGCTGCAGCGGCTGTCACGGGCCGAGCGCCTCGGTGCATGCACCGAAGCTCGAGGGCCTGTTCGGGCGCCGCGTGCAGCTCGCCGACGGCTCGTCCGTGATCGCCGACGAGCGCTACATCCACGATTCGGTCTTGCTGCCGCGCAAGGAGGTCGTCGCCGGCTACGAGCCGATCATGCCTTCGTTCACCGGCCAGATTCCCGAGGAAGATCTGCTCGACATCGTCGAGTACGTCAAGTCGCTGCGGGACGCACCCGCAGGTTCGGTCCGATGAGCACGGCCTCCTCACCGGGTGAGTGCATGCGATGAGCAGCGTTTCCCTTCCGATGCGAAGCAGTTACCTCGAGGCCGGCTTCAGCCTGTGGTCGTGGCTTTCGAGCGTCGATCACAAGCGGATTGCCGTGCTCTACGCGATCTCCATCACGCTGTTTTTCTTCGTTGGCGGGGCGGCCGCGACGCTGATCCGGCTGGAGCTCGTCACGCCGGCGGGCGACCTGGTCACCGCGGAAACGTACAACAAGCTGTTCACGATGCACGGCGTCATCATGGTGTGGTTCTTCCTGATCCCGTCGATTCCGTCGACGTTCGGCAATTTCCTGTTGCCGCTGATGATCGGCGCCCGCGACCTGGCTTTTCCGCGCCTCAACCTCGCGAGCTGGTATCTCTATCTGCTGGGCGGCCTCTTCACCGTCGGCGCGCTCGTCGCGGGCGGCGTCGACACCGGGTGGACGTTCTACACGCCGTTCTCGACGATGTTCTCCAACACGCACGTGATCGCGGCTGTCACCGGCGTGTTCGTCGTCGGATTCTCGTCGATCCTGACCGGCGTCAACTTCATCGTCACGATCCACCGGATGCGTGCGCCGGGGATGACGTGGTTCCGCCTGCCGCTGTTCGTCTGGGCGATGTACGCGACCAGCATCATTTTCGTGCTCGCGACGCCAGTGCTCGCGATGACGCTGTTCCTCATCGCGATCGAGCGCTTTTTCGGCGTGGGCGTCTTCGATCCCGCGCTCGGCGGCGATCCGCTGCTGTTCCAGCACCTGTTCTGGTTCTATTCGCACCCCGCCGTGTACGTGATGATCCTGCCGGCGATGGGCGTCGCGAGCGAGATCATCACGTGCTTTTCCCGCAAGAACGTCTTCGCGTACCGGTCGATGGCGTTCGCAGTGCTGGCCATCGCGATCATCGGCTTCCTCGTCTGGGGCCACCACATGTTCGTAAGCGGCCAGTCGATCTACGCCGGCATGGTGTTCTCGATCCTGACTTTCCTCGTGGCGATTCCGTCGGCGATCAAGGTCTTCAACTGGACGGCGACGCTCTACAAGGGTTCCATCCGCTTCGACGCGCCGATGTTGTATGCGCTCGGATTCGTCGGGCTGTTTACCGTGGGCGGCATGACCGGGCTGTTCCTCGCGTCGCTCGCGCTCGACGTACACCTGCACGACACGTATTTCGTGATCGCGCATTTCCACTACATCATGGTGGGCGGTGCCGTGATGGCGTTCCTCGGCGCCGTGCATTTCTGGTGGCCGAAGATCACGGGCCGGCTGTATTCGGACCGGTGGGCGCGCACGGCCGCGATCGTCGTGTTCGTCGGCTTCAACCTCACGTTCTTCCCGCAGTTCCTGTTGGGCTACCTCGGCATGCCGCGCCGCTATCACGCGTACCCGCCCGAGTTCGCGGTGCTGAACGTGCTGTCGTCGGCGGGCGCTGTCATCCTCGCGATCGGCTACTTGCTGCCGCTCGTCTATCTCGCCTGGTCGCTGCGCTACGGCGCCCGCGCCGGTCCCAATCCGTGGGACGCGAAAGGCCTCGAATGGCAGACCGCATCGCCGCCGCCGGTCGAGAACTTCACGACGATTCCGATCGTCACCGAGCCGCCGTACGCCTACGGCGATGCAGAGCGCGCGCATGGCTAGCAATGTCATCGTCGCGCGGCAGTTCGACGACTCCGACCAGCAGCGCCGGGCCGCCGACCTCGGCATCTGGGTGTTTCTTGCAAGCGAGATCCTGTTCTTCGGCGCGCTGTTCCTGGCGTACACGGTCACGCGGCTTCACCATCCCGAGGCATTCGCGATCGCGAGCCGCCACACCGACGTGACGCTCGGCAGCGTCAATACCGGCGTGCTGCTGACGAGCAGCCTGACGATGGCGCTGGCCGTGCGCGCGACGAAGCTCGGCCTGCGCCCGGCATCGGTCATCTTCCTGTGCTCGACGGCGGCGCTGGGACTCACGTTCGTCGCGATCAAGGGAACCGAATACTGGCAGGACTATGTCGCCGGCCTGGTCCCCGGTGTCGACTTTTCGTTTGCCGGTCCGCACGCGGGCGGCGTCGAGCTCTTTTTCTCGCTCTACTTCCTGATGACCGGCGTGCACGTGTTGCACATGCTGGTCGGCCTCGGCGTCGTGGGGACCCTTGCGGTCAGGGCGGCGCGCGAGTCGTATACGCCGGAATACTTCACGCCGGTCGAGCTCGGCGGTCTCTACTGGCATCTCGTCGACATCGTCTGGATCTTTTTGTACCCGCTGCTGTACCTCGTCGCACGCACGTGATCGCCCATCCCGTTCCGCCGGTACGAACATACGTCGCAGTGTGGCTGGCGCTCATCACGCTGTTGCTGATCACGCTCGGCAGCGCCTTCGTGCCGCTTGGCGCGCTGAATCCGGCAATCAACCTGGCGATTGCCACGGCGAAGGCGCTGCTCGTGACGTGGTTCTTCATGCATCTGAGATCGGGCCACGCCATGCTGCGGATCACCGCGGCAGCGGGATGTTTCTGGCTCGCGATCCTGATCGGCCTCTCGCTGACCGATTTCGTCGTGCGATATTGATCCGTTCAGGACGATGTTTAGGGCTCCTGCATGGCCCGCGTCCCACGCTCGAGCGGATGCGGAAGCGGAGCAAGGTAGAATGCCGCGCTTCCCATGGCGTCGCTCGCCCCGTCCCGCTCGTTGTCCGCCCCCGAATCCATCGCTGCGTACTCACGCCGTGCGTGGATCCTGCTCGCGATTTTGGCCGCCATCGCATGGTTCGCCAACCTCGACGTGCGCAAGCTGCAGCACCCCGACGAAGGCCGATACGCGGAGATCGCGCGCGAGATGATCGCGAGCGGCGACTGGATCACGCCGCGGCTCAACGGCATCAAGTATTTCGAGAAGCCGCCGCTGCAGTACTGGCTGACCGCGGCGAGCTTCGAGGCGTTCGAACTCGACGAATGGACGGCGCGCCTGCCCAGTGCGCTGGCGGGGTTCCTGACCATTCTCGTCGTCGCTTACGCGGGCGCGATCGTCGCGTCGCCCGCCATCGGCGCATACGCTGCAACCGCGCTCGCCGGATTCGTATGGCCGTTCGGCATATCGCACATGGTGACGCTCGATGCGCTGCTGACGTTCTGGCTCGCGCTCGCGCTCGGCGCATTCCTGGTCGCGCAGCATCATCGTGCGGATGCGCGCCGGCAGCGTGCGTGGATGCTCGTCGCGTGGGCCGCTACCGCCGGCGGTGTCATGACCAAGGGACTGGTCGCGATAGTCATTCCGTTCTGCACGCTCGTCATCCATTCGCTCGTCACCGGCGATCGAAGGCCATGGTCACGGCTCGCACTCGGCCGCGGACTCGCCCTGTTTCTGCTGCTGTCCGCACCGTGGTTTTTGATCGTGTCGGCGCGCAATCCTGAATTCGCGCGGTTCTTTTTCATTCACGAGCACTTCGAGCGCTTCCTCACCACCGAGCACCGGCGCATCGGCGCGTGGTGGTACTTCCTGCCGCTACTCGCCATCGGCCTTCTGCCCTGGACCGGCGTGTTTCTCTGGGGCATCCGGCAGAACTGGCGTTCGGAATCGGGAACGCCGGCCTTCGCCTGGAAGCGCTTCTGTTTGATCTGGTGCGCGTTCATTCTCGTGTTCTTCAGCGTTTCCGGGTCCAAGCTGCCGTCGTACATCCTGCCGATCTTCCCGGCGGCGGCGCTCGTCCTCGGCGCCACGCTCGACCGCATGCGCTTGCGTACCCTCGCGGCTTTTGCCGCGCTGATCGCTACGACGACGTCCCTGCTGTGGCTCGGCGCGCTGATCGGATGGTCCGAAGTCATTCACGCGTTTGCCGACGCGCGGACGCCGGCCGGATTGCTGGTTGCGCTCGGCACCTGGGTCAAGCTCGCGCTCGGCATCGCGACCGGGGGCTATCTGCTGGCATGCTTCATCCTTCGGCGCGAGGATCCACGCGCCAAAACGGCGGGCATCGTGACACTGTCGTTCGCGACGATGCTCACGATGCAGGCGGTGTATACCGGCTCGGACGTCTTCCGTGCGACGCGCTCGGCGGCGGATTTCGTCACGCGACTGCAAAACGCCAACGACCCGCCGTACGATGCGAGTGCGCCGTTCTTCCAGGTCCGCATGTACGATCAGACGCTGCCGTTCTATCTCGAGCGCACCACGACGCTCGTGCAGTATCGCGACGAGCTCGGTCCAGGCCTCGACAGCGAGCCGTCGCGGGCCATCGCCCGGGAGTCCGACTGGTTCCCGCAATGGCGTGCGCTGTCGCAGGGTTACGCGATGATGGCACCCGATACGTACGCCGAGTTCGCGGCGGTCGGCATCCCGATGCGCGTCATCGCCTCCGATGCGCGCCGCGTGCTGGTCGCACGCCGATAAGGGCGTCGATGACTGCGCCTGCCTTCGCGTTCCTTTTTGCTGGCGTGCTGCTGAACGCTGCCGCGCAGCTGCTGCTCAAAGGGGGGACGAACCGGCTCGGGGTGATCACCTTGTCGACCGTCAACTGGCCGGCGACGCTCTGGCGAATGGCGACCGAAGGCTTTTTCGTCGCCGGCATCGCCTGCTACGTCGTCAGCGTGTTCGTCTGGATTCTTGGCTTGTCCCGGGTTCCGGTGTCGATCGCCTACCCGATGCTGTCGCTCGGTTACGTCGTCAACGCGATTGCCGCACACTACCTGTTCGGCGAAGCGGTGACGGCGCAGCGCTGGCTGGGCATCGGATTCATCATCGTCGGCGTCTGGCTCGTGGCACGCAGCTGAAATGAAACGCCTTCTCAAATTCGCGAGCCCCCTGCTCGACGAAGCGACGGTCGTCGCCGCCGCCGACGTGCTGCGGTCCGGACACATCACGAGCGGCGTGTGGGTCGAGCGATTCGAGGCGGCGCTGTCCGCATTCTGTGGCGGCCGGCCGGTCCGCGTCGTCACGTCGGCGACAGCCGCGATGGAAGTTGCGCTGCAGCTCTGCGGCATCGGTCGTGGCGACGAGGTGATCACCTGCGCGCAGAGCTTCTTCGCCGTGCCGAACATGATCGTCAAGCAGGGCGCCACGCCGGTGTTCGTCGATTGCGATCCAGTCACGCGCAACATCGATCTCGCCGCCGTCGCGGCGCGCATCGGGCCGCGCACGCGCGCGATCATGCCGACGCACTGGCCGGGCTCGCTCGTCGACCTCGATGCGCTCTACACGCTCGCCCGTAACCGCAAGCTGCGCGTCATCGAGGATGCGGCGCTCGTCATGGGTTCGACATTCAGGGGCCGTCCGGTCGGTGAGATCGGCGATCTCGTCAGCTTCAGCTTCCACCCGAACAAGAACATGACGTCGATCGAGGGCGGCGCGCTCGTGGTCAACGACGCGGACGAGGCGAAACGCGTCGAGGTCCTGCGCTTCCATGGCATCGAGCGGCTCGCGGACGGAACGCGCGATGTCGGCTTCCCGGGCGGCAAGTTCAACTTGCCCGACGTGAATGCGCGAATCGGGCTTGCGCAGCTCGAACGCCTGCCCGGCTTCCTAGCGCATCGGCGCGTGTTGGCCGAGCGCTACTTCGAACGGTTCGCCACCGATCCCGCGTGCGTGCTGCCGGCCCGCCCGGTCGCAGGCGACGGCCAGACGTGGAACATGTTCTGCATCCTGCTGCCGCTCGAGCGAATGCGCATCTCGCGCAAGGCGTTCCGCGACGCGCTTGCCGAACGCGGCATCGCGACCGGCGTCTCATACGAGGCGCTGCACCTTTGCACGCTGGGGCGCCGCTTCGGTTACCATCGCGGCGACCTGCCCAACACGGAGCGCATCGCCGATTCCACCGTGACCCTGCCGCTGCACGCCGGCATGACGGTCGACGACGTCGATCGCGTCTGCACCGTCTGCGCAGAGGTGCTCGTCGAGGCGCGCACTGAACCGGCAAGTGCCGGCGTGCCGGCGACGCGATGACGACGCCGACGCTCTCCGTCGTCATTCCCGTCTACAACGAGGAAGCGGGGCTTACGACGCTGTTCGCGCGACTCTACCCGGCGCTCGATGCTCTGCAGGTGCCCTACGAAGTGATCTTCGTCAACGACGGCAGCCGCGACCGTTCGGGAGCGCTGCTGCGTGCGCAGTTCGCGGCGCGACCCGACGTCACCCGTGTCGTGTTCTTCAACGCCAACTACGGCCAGCATCTCGCAATCCTCGCGGGCTTCGAGCGCGTGCGCGGCGAACGGATCGTGACGCTTGACGCCGACCTCCAGAACCCGCCCGAGGAGATTGGCAAGCTGCTCGCGGCGATGGACGACGGCGCCGACTACGTCGGGGGCGTGCGGCGCGCCCGCGAGGACTCGTGGTGGCGGCGCACGGCGTCGCGGCTGATGAACCGGCTGCGCGAGCGGATCACGCGCATCCGCATGACCGACCAGGGCTGCATGCTGCGCGCGTACAGCCGCGACATCGTCGATGCCGTCGCCGCGGCGCGCGAAGTCAGCACGTTCATCCCCGCGCTTGCCTACACGTTCGCGCACCGGCCAGCGGAGGTGGACGTCCTGCACGAAGAGCGCGCGGCGGGCGAATCGAAATACTCGCTGTACCGACTGATCCGCCTCAACTTCGACCTGATCACCGGCTTTTCGCTCGTGCCGCTGCAGCTCTTCTCGGTGGCCGGCATGATCGTCGCGCTGTCGTCGGTGATCCTGTACGTGATCGTGATCGTTCAGCGGCTGATCGTAGGCGGGCTGATCGAGGGCATCAAGGCGGCGTGGGATCGCGACATCCTCGAATTCTTCCTGATCGGCTGCATCATGTTCGGCCTCGGGCTGCTCGGCGAATACGTCGGTCGCATCTACCATCAGGTGCGCGAGCGGCCGCGTTATGTCGTGCGCGCGGTGCTCGAACGCGACCCGGACGAGTTGCCGGGCGAGCCCGTACCGGAGGTCGCCGACGGCATCCGGAAGATCCGTTGACGACGAAGGCCGTCGTCTTCGCGTATCACAACATCGGCGCGCGCTGCCTGCGCGTGCTGCGCGCGCATGGGATCGACGTGCCACTCGTCGTGACCCACGCAGACGATCCCGGTGAAGTGCAATGGTTCGATCGCGTCGCGGACGTGGCCGACGACCTCCGGCTTTCATGGATTGCGCCGCCCGATGCGAGCGCGCCCGAATGCGTTGCACGCATCGCGGCGCTTGCGCCCGATTTCGTGTTCAGCTTCTACTATCGGCGCATGCTGAACGAATCGATCCTCGCGTTGCCGCGCCTCGGCGCCCTGAACATGCACGGCTCCCTGCTGCCGCGCTACCGCGGCCGCGCACCCGTCAACTGGGCGGTTCTGCATGGCGAGCGCGAAACCGGCGCGACGCTGCACTACATGATCGACAAGCCCGATGCGGGCGACATCGTCGCACAGCAGGCGGTGCCGATTCTTCCCGACGACACGGCGCGCGAAGTCGCCGACAAGGTCACGGTGGCCGCAGAGATTTGCCTGGATGGCGTGCTGCCCGCGCTCGTGGCCGGTACGGCGTCCCGCCGGCCAAACGACATTGCCCGGGGATCGTACTTCGGCGGCCGCACGCCCGAGGACGGCCGCATCGACTGGACGCGGCATGCGCGCGAGGTTCACGACCTCGTGCGCGCCGTCGCGCCGCCGTATCCCGGCGCACGCACGCTGGTCGGCGGTGCGCCGGCGCGGATTTTGCGCACGCGACTGCTCGATCCCGACGCGCCGGCAGTGCCGCCTTCGCTCACGATCCGTCGGCAGCCACCGTCCGCGAGCATGAATGCGCAGCACGGCGGCCGACCCGAGTTGTTTGCAGTCGCACGGTGCGGCGGCGGCGGCACGCTGCAGGTCGACGCGCTCGAAATCGAAGGAACGATGACGTCGCCGGCGCTTTTGTACGCGTCGCATGGCATCGCGCCTTTGGCACTCGGTTGACGCGGCATCACCCATCGCGCACGGTACAATCGGCGCGCGATTTGCCGTCACGGTTCTCTCCTGCATGAAACGCATCCTGATCCTCGGCGTCAACGGCTTCATCGGCCACCACCTGTCGCAGCGGATCGTCGAAACGACGAACTGGGAGATTTACGGCATGGACATGCAGACGGATCGAATCACCGATCTTCTGCGCGAGCCGCGCTTCCATTTCTTCGAAGGCGACATCACGATCAACCGCGAGTGGATCGAGTATCACGTCAAGAAATGCGATGTGGTGCTGCCGCTTGTCGCGATCGCGACGCCGGCCACCTATGTTCGCGAGCCACTGCGCGTGTTCGAGCTCGATTTCGAGGCGAACCTGCCGATCGTTCGCGCCGCAGTGCGCTATCGCAAGCGGGTCGTGTTCCCGTCGACGTCGGAGGTCTACGGGATGTGCGCGGACGACGAGTTCGATCCCGAGCGCTCGAACCTCGTGCTGGGCCCGATCAACAAGCCGCGCTGGATCTACTCGTGCGCGAAACAGCTGATGGATCGCGTCATCCATGCCTACGGTCAGGAGCAGGGTCTCGACTACACGCTGTTCAGGCCCTTCAACTGGATCGGCGCGGGCCTCGATTCCATCAACACGCCGAAGGAAGGCAGCTCGCGCGTCATCACGCAGTTCCTCGGGCACATCGTGCGTGGCGAGCCGATCAAGCTGGTCGACGGCGGCACGCAGAAGCGCGCCTTTACGTACATCGACGACGGCATCGCGGCACTGATGAAGATCATCGAAAACCCCGCCGGCGTCGCGACGGGCCGAATCTACAACATCGGGAATCCGGCGAACAACGTGTCGGTGCGCGAGCTCGCGCAGATGATGCTGAACCTCGCGCACGAGTATCCCGAATACCGGGACAGTGCCGCCGCGGTGCAGCTCGTCGACACGACCGCGGCCGACTATTACGGCGACGGCTACCAGGACGTCCAGAACCGGGTGCCGAAGATCGACAACACGCGGCGCGATCTCGACTGGTCGCCGCGCGTGCCGATGGACGAGGCGTTGCGGCGGATCTTCGATGCGTATCGCGAGCACGTCGCCGATGCGCGCGCGCTGGTGGAATGAGGCGACTCGGCCTCAAGATCGACGTCGACACGCTCCGCGGCACGCGCGAAGGCGTGCCTCGGCTGCTCGAATGCCTGGCGCGGCACGACGTGCGCGCGACGTTCCTGTTCTCCCTCGGTCCCGACCATACCGGGCGTGCGCTGCGCCGCGTGTTCCGCCGCGGCTTCGTCGGCAAGGTGCGACGCACCTCCGTCGTGCGTCACTACGGCATTCGCACACTGCTGTATGGAACCGCGCTGCCCGGCCCCGACATCGGGCGTCGCGCAACGAGCATCCTGAGACGGGTACAGGGCGAGGGTCACGAGACCGGCGTCCACTGCTGGGATCATGTCCGCTGGCAGGACGGCGTCGCCTGCGCCGATGCGGAATGGACGCGCAAGGAGATGCAGCGCGCGTGCGAGCGCTACGAGCAGGTGTTTGGCGAAGCACCACGCACGCACGGCGCCGCCGGGTGGCAGATGAACGTGCATGCGCTGCGACTCACGCAGAAGCTGGGATTCGCCTATTGCTCGGACGGCCGCGGTGCGTATCCGCATCTGCCGGTCTGGCGGGCAGAACTGATTCGCTGCCCGCAGTTTCCGACGACGCTCCCGACGCTCGACGAGTTGATCGGAACGGATGGGATCACGGAAGAGAACGTCGCCGCGCACGTTCTCGCGCGAACCGCAGACCCGACCGAGACGGGACACGTGTTCACGCTGCACGCGGAGCTCGAGGGCGGCCGTCTCGGTGGCGCGTTCGAGGAACTGATCACCGGCTGGAAGGTGCAGGGGTGGTCGTTAGGTCCAGTCGGCGAGATTCACGCGGCCGTCGAGCCGATGGCGCTGCCGCGATGCGAAACCATCCTGGCAAGCGTGCCGGGGCGCGCCGGCACGCTGCTCGTGCAGGGTGACGAATTCCTGGGAGATGTCGATGAAAGGCAAGCCGGTCGCTGACTTCTCAGCCGAATCCACGTACGGCACGTTCCGGTTGTCGGATCACGCCGGGCAACCGGTCGTGCTGTATTTCTATCCGAAGGACAACACGCCGGGCTGCACGACGGAAGGCGCGCAGTTTCGCGATCTTTACAGGAAGTTTCTCAAGGCAGGGGCGATCGTGGCAGGCGTGTCGCGCGACTCGCTCAAATCGCACGCTGGGTTCAGCGAGAAGATGGACTTTCCCTTTCCGCTGCTGTCCGACCCGGACGAGGCGCTGTGCAAGCAGTTCGACGTGATCCGGATGAAGAACATGTACGGCAAGCAGGTGCGCGGCATCGAGCGCAGCACGTTCGTCATCGGCCGCGACGGCGCCCTTGCGCGCGAGTGGCGCAAGGTGAAGGTGCCGGGGCACGCGCAGGAAGTGCTCGATTTCGTGAAAACGCTTTGACGATGCGTCTCCCAGACGTCTCAGAGACGTCTCGGAGACGTGTTCCGGCCCGCACGGCTTGTGACGTTTGCACCACAAAATATGTGCCCGGACGGGTCGCCCGACGCAAGCCCTTGTATCCGGGTCACAACGCGCCTACATTAGGATCGCGTCTCGAAGCGGCCGGTGCCGGCCGCTTCGGCTGAAACTTCCAGGAGGCCCATGGTCGAACGCAAGCTGCGCCCCGCTCCCTCCACGCTGCATCTGCTCCCCTCCCGCAAGCCCGCTCGAACCGGGCCTTCCCACTCCACGAAGCTGTTTGTCCTCGACACGAACGTGCTGATGCACGATCCGACGAGCCTGTTTCGCTTCGAGGAGCACGACATCTACCTGCCGATCCTGACGCTCGAGGAACTCGACGCGCACAAGAAAGGCATGACCGAGGTCGCGCGCAACGCGCGGCAGGCGTCGCGCTTCCTCGACGATCTCGTCACCGCGCACACGGGACCGGGCACCGAAGGCATCTCGGGCGGCATTCCACTCACGGAAAAATCGGGCGGCGCGGCGACCGGACGCCTGTTCCTGCAGACGGAGGCGATCGCCGCGGTCCTGCCGCCGTCGCTTGCGAACGGGAAGACGGACAACCAGATTCTGGCCGTCGTCATGCACCTGACGCGGCAATGGCAGAAGCGCAACGTGATCCTCGTGTCGAAAGACATCAACATGCGGATCAAGGCACGCGCGCTCGGCATGGCGGCCGAGGATTATTTCAACGACAAGGTG
>DATEIQ010000219.1:0-4665 GCA_035278845.1 Casimicrobiaceae bacterium
GCCAACGCAGGCATGCTGGCGCTGGCGCGCCGGCTCGGCTTCGACGTCGATCACGTGCCGGGCGGAGCGACGGTGGTCGTGTCACTCGACCTGGGAAGCGGGCCGGCGGTTCGATCGCCGCGCTTGTCGCCGGAGTAGCCGCATCGGCGCTGCCCGTGCGCCGCGCCCGCACGCCGAGCCGATCAATACCGATAGATCGCAGCGAGGCCCGTTTGGGTTGGCATGCGCTCGGCGGGCACCACCACCGCGTCGCCACCGGTGCGCAGCACGTACTCGCCGATGTCGTCGAGCAGATCGTCGCCGGTGGATTCGGTCGCTTCCGCACGCGTGACGGCGCCGGTCTGTGCATCGATGCGTCCGGGAACCTGCCTGTCGGCCTCTATCAGGACGGTCGCGACACGCCCGTTCCGCGCCGCGGTCGCGACCGCGGCTACGTGGTCGGAGCCGGTACCCCTGGCCGCGTTCGCGTGGTATGCGTCGGTCAGGCGCGCGAGCTGTGCCAGATACGTTGGCAGCAGCAACTGCCAGGCACGCTCACGCAGCGCGTCGATCGACAGGTCGTCCGGGTATACGTCCACCGCAACATCCTGCAGGAAGGGATTGCGGCTGATCGCGCGGAACAGGTGGTGGTGCTCGGGCAACGCTGCGAGCAGCAAAGGCAGACGCGAAGGCTGCGAGTGGTGCGTGATGACGGCGCGGTCGACGGCCCGGAAAAAGCGCGTCGTCTCGTTGTGCGCGACGTTCTCCATGCCGTCGGTGCCATGACGGGTCGTTCCGCCCGGCGTGGCAGGGCCGTACACCCGGTTGGCGCGCTCGCGATCGCCCGCGTCCATCGTGACCTCGTCGATCGACGCGGGGACGCCGGACGCCAGCTCGATCTCGGCCAGCGCGTCGCGGTTGCCTTCGAACATCCGTGCATGCTCGCGGCTCAGCGCGAGGATCTGGTAGCGATCGGCGGATTGGAGAAAGCGCAGCAGCGGCTTGGTGTGAAAGCTGTCGGCCACGATCGCGAGCTCTTGTACGGATCGTTGGAGCCGATAGACGCGGAACATCGAGCGCGAGCGCAACACGGCGAGCCCCTCGAGCGTGTGGTTCCAGAACGCGTGATCCTCTCCGAGCGCCTGCAGCGGCGCGAGCAGCGCCTGCACGTCATCTCGATGAAGCCGGGCGGCCAGCGAGCGGAGCAGGTTGCGGAAACGGATCGGATCCTGCTGATTGTCGGGATGGTTGCGATGTGTCGGCTGGTAGAGCGAGAGGCAGGGCCCCTCGTGCCTGGCGAGCAACAGCGATGGATAGTCGCGCTCGAGCAGGTTCATGGTCGCATCTCCGCGTCAGTCGGACGCGGTTCACGATAGCGCGATACGGATGTTCGGTCCAGCATCCGGCGAACACGCGCCACGGTGCGGACGACAGGCGATGCCTTTGTGAAATAATGCCCGAAGGAGAACCGAGGAGATTCGGTACTCGCCTTCATGCTCGATCCCGCCTTCACCTCGGCACTCGCCCGGCTCGTTCCGCCGGCCGCGCTCCTGACCGCGGCGGAAGACACGCGTCCGTACGAGTGCGACGGCCTCACGCTCTACCGCGAGCAGCCGGGCGCCGTGTTGCTGCCCGACAGCGAGTCCCAGGTCGTCGAAATTCTCCGTTTATGTCATGCCGCGCGCGTGCCGGTGGTGGCGCGCGGCGCAGGAACGAGCCTCTCGGGCGGCGCATTGCCCATTGCACAGGGCGTCGTGCTGTCGCTCGCGAAATTCCGGCGCATCCTGGCGATCGATCCGCTGGCGCGCACGGCGATCGTGCAGCCGGGCGTGCGCAACCTGGCGATCTCGGAGGCCGCGGCCGCATACGGATTGTTCTATGCGCCCGATCCGTCGTCGCAGATCGCGTGCTCGATCGGCGGCAACGTCGCCGAGAACGCAGGCGGCGTGCATTGCCTGAAATACGGGCTGACCGTGCACAACGTGCGCAAGGTGCGCGGCGTGCTGATCACCGGCGAGATCGCCGAGTTCGGGTGCAATGCGCTCGATGCGCCGGGCTACGACCTGCTCGCGCTCATCACCGGCAGCGAAGGCCTGCTTGCCGTCATCACGGAAATCACCGTGAAGCTGCTGCCCAAGCCGCAGCTTGCACAGGTGGCGCTTGCCGCGTTCGATGATCTGGAGCGGGCAGGCGCGGCAGTGGGTGCCGTCATCGGCGCCGGCATCATCCCCGGCGGTCTTGAAATGATGGATCGCGAAGCGACGCGCGCCGTCGAGCAGTTCGTGCACGCCGACTACCCGCTCGACGCCGCGGCCGTGCTGCTCGTCGAGGCCGATGGCACGCCGGTGGAGGTGACCGCGGAAATGGCGGAGATCATCGCCGTGCTGAAGGCAAGCGGCGCCGCGGAGATCCGCGTTTCGGAAAGCGAGGCGCAGCGCCTGCTGTACTGGTCCGGCCGCAAGGCGGCGTTTCCCGCCGTCGGGCGCATTTCGCCCGACTATTACTGCATCGATGGAACGATTCCGCGCGCGGCGCTGCCACGCGTGCTGCGGCAGATCGAGGCGTGGGCGCAGGAGTTTGGATTGCCATGCGCCAACGTGTTCCATGCCGGTGATGGCAATCTGCATCCGCTGATCCTGTTCGATGCGAACAAGCCCGGCGACAAGGAGCGCACGATCGCGTTCGGCGACCGGATCCTCGAGCTCTGCATCGACGTCGGCGGTACGATCACCGGGGAACACGGTGTCGGCGTCGAAAAAATCGCCGGCATGTGCGCGCAGTTCGCGCCGGCCGAGCTCGAGCGCTTCCTTGGCGTGAAGCGCGCGTTCGACGCCGAAGGACTCCTCAATCCGGGCAAGGCGGTGCCGACACTCGCGCGCTGCGCCGAGTTCGGGCGCATGCACGTGCACGGCGGCCAGCTTGCGCATCCGGAGCTGCCGCGCTTCTGACCCGCGACCACGGTTTTGCGAACATGACCCTTGCAACCACCACGAACCGCATCCGTCCGCAGCACGCCGCCATCGATGCGCTGACCCGGCGCCTCCGCGACGACTTTGGCGATCGCGCGAGCACCGCGCAGGCAATCCGCGAGCAGCATTCGCACGGCGAGGGCCTCGCCGACGCCGCGCTTCCCGACGTCGTCGTGTTTCCGCACACCAACGACGAAGTCTCGGCGATCGTGCGCCTGTGCCACGCGGCCCGCATCCCGATCATTGCCTTTGGCGTCGGCACGTCGCTCGAGGGCCACGTCGCCGCGATCCATGGCGGTGCCTGTCTCGACTTCTCCCAGATGAATCGCGTGCTGGAGGTCAACGACGCCGACCTCGACTGCCGCGTGCAGGCGGGCGTGACGCGCGAGCAGCTGAACGCCGAGCTCAAGGGCACCGGACTGTTCTTCCCGATCGACCCGGGCGCCAATGCGACGATCGGCGGCATGGCATCGACGCGCGCCTCCGGCACGAATGCCGTGCGTTACGGCACGATGCGCGAGAACGTGCTTGGCCTCACCGTCGCCACCGCCGCCGGTCGCATCGTGAAAACCGGCGGCCGCGCGCGCAAGTCGGCCGCCGGCTACGATCTCACGCGGCTTTTCGTCGGTTCCGAGGGAACGCTCGGCATCATCACCGAGGTGCAGCTGCGGCTCTATGGATTGCCGGAAGCGATCTCCGCAGCGGTGTGCCAGTTTCCCGATCTCAAAAGCGCCGTCGACACGGTCATCGTCGCGATGCAGCTCGGCATCCCGGTCGCGCGCATCGAGCTGCTCGACGACGTGCAGATGGACGCCTGCATCCGCTACTCGCAGCTCGCCGAGTTCGCACCGAAGCCCACGCTGTTCTTCGAGTTTCACGGCACCGAGGCGGGCGTGCGCGAGCAAGCCGAGACGATCGAGGCGCTCGCGGCCGATCACGGCGGAAGCCGCTTCCAATGGGCGACGAAGGCCGAGGATCGCTCGCGCCTGTGGAAGGCGCGCCACAACGCATACTACGCGGCGCTCGCGCTCGCGCCGGGCAAGCAGGGCTTCGCCACTGACGCGTGCGTGCCCATTTCGCGACTGACCGATTGCGTGCTCGAAACGCAGGCGGACATCGTGCAGACCGGATTGATCGCGCCGATCGTCGGCCACGTCGGCGACGGCAATTTCCATCTCGTCGTTCTCTTCGATCCCGCCAAGGCGGACGAGCGCGCGAAAGCCGAGGCGCTGGCCGCGCGCGTCGCGATGCGGGCCATTTCGATGGGCGGCACGTGCACGGGCGAGCACGGCGTCGGCATGCACAAGCTCCACGCGCTCGTCGCCGAGCACGGCGACGCCATCGCACTGATGCAGGCCGTGAAGCGCGCGCTCGATCCGCACGACATTCTCAATCCCGGAAAGACGGTGCCGCCGTGATGAAGCTCTACCTCGGCAACAAGAATTATTCGTCGTGGTCGTTGCGCGGATTCCTCGTGACGAAGCTTTCCGGCGAGCCGTTCGAGGAAGTGCCGGTGCAGCTGACCGGCCATACGCCGAATCCGGCGAACCTGGGGTTTTCGCCGTCCGGGCTCGTGCCCTGCCTGCACGACGGCGACATCATCGTGTGGGACACGATGGCCATTGCGGGCTACCTCGCCGAGCGGCATCCCGAGATGTGGCCGGCCGATGCCGCGGCACGGGCATGGGCGCGCGCGATCAGCGCCGAAATGCATTCG
>DATEIQ010000220.1:0-15906 GCA_035278845.1 Casimicrobiaceae bacterium
TCCATGATCGACACGAACGCCGACGCGCCTACGACGCGCGGCGGCGGCAGGTTGTCGAACTTTTCGATCTCGGGAAACGAGATGTCCACCTGCGGTTCGCCGGTTTCGCGCCGCGCTGCGAGCAGCGCGGGGAGCCGGTGCAGCGTCTGCGGTCCGAACACGACATCGACGTACGGCGCACGCCGCACGATGGATTCGCCTTCCTGCGACGCGACGCAGCCGCCCACGCCGATCAGCAGATCAGGACGCTCGGCCTTCAGCGACCGCACGCGGCCGAGGTCGTGGAACACGCGCTCCTGCGCCTTCTCGCGCACCGAGCACGTATTGAAAAGGATGACGTCGGCGTCGTCGGGACGATCGGTCAGCGCGAGTCCGTCGGACGCGGCGAGCACGTCGGCCATGCGTGCCGAGTCGTACTCGTTCATCTGGCAGCCGAACGTGCGGATGAAAAGCTTGCGTGCCACGGGCGAGCGCGAAAAGGGACGAAATTATAACAAAGGGTTGTAGAATCGCGGCCAGCAGGTGTCCGCCGGTCGGTCGCAGTTCGCCCTCCGGCGGGTGAAACGGGAACGCGGTCGCCGGCGCCATGTCGCCGGCGTCAAGCCGCGGCTGCCCCCGCAACGGTAGGCCGGTCAAGGAACCGGCGAGCCCGGAGACCGGCCTGCGCCCGAGCGTTCACCCTCCAAGGCGAGCGTTCGAACGTGAATGCAACGCGGGGTTCCGTTGCGCTCGCAATGCGACCGCGCGGACCTGCCTTTCCCGCGTCTCCCGCGAGCCGAGCGTCGTCGCCTCCCCTTCGTTGCGCCCGATCAACTGCCGTGCGGGGATCCCACGGCTTGTGCGGACGCTTCTCATGCCGATGTTCTCGCGTTCACGCGGCGTGCTGCCAATGGAAAGGCACGGCGCGCTGCTGTTTCTGCTGGTCGCTTTCAACGCACACGCGCAGTTCCGGCCATCCGACGTGCCGCTGCCGCTCGATCCGGTGGTCGTCACGGCGTCGCGCTCGCCGCAGCGGCTGCTCGATCTCGTCGCCGACGTCACGGTGCTCGATGCCGAGCAGATCGCGAGCGGCGGCCTGCAGGGCGTCGTCGAGTTGCTCGCGCATCAGCCGGGCGTCGAGATCATCCGAAACGGTGGCCCCGGTGCGACCTCGGGCGTGTTCCTCCGCGGCGCCAACGCGGCGCAGACGCTCGTATTGATCGACGGCATGCGCGTCGCATCCGCGTCGAGCGGTGCCGCCGCGCTCGAGGCGATCCCGCCCGACCAGATCGAACGCATCGAGATCCTGCGCGGTCCCGCGTCGAGCCTGTACGGCGCCGACGCGATCGGCGGCGTGATCCAGATCTTCACGAAGCGGGGCCGCACCGGCTTTCACGCGAACGCATCGGCCTCCTACGGGACATACGACACGGCGGCGGGGTCCGCGGGCATCGCAGGCGGCAATGCAACGGCGAACGGCGCGCTCAATGTCGCCGGCCGGCGCAGCGATGGATACAACGCAATCGTCAATCCGGCCAACTTCAGCTACGACCCCGACCGCGACGGGTATCGCGACGCGAGTGTCAGCGCGCACGGCGAGTTGCGCTTCGCTGCCGATCACGCATTGTCGATGCAGTATTTCCGCAATCGCCTCGACAACCAATTCGATGCCGGCGACGCGTTCGACGATCGTACGATCACGACGGTGACGACGTGGCAGGCGGCGCTCGAAGACCGACTGACGCCCGCGTGGAAGTCGCGTCTTTCGGCGGGCGAGGGCAACGATGAGTCGGTGTCGAAATTCGCGACCGGCGATTTTCCGTTCGCAACGCGGCAGCGCCAGTACGCGTGGCAGAACGACGTCATGCTGCCCGCGGGCGACCTGACGCTCGCGCTCGAGCGGCGCGAGGAACGTGTCGACGCCAGCGCGGGGTTCGCCGTGACGTCGCGGGATACGAACGCGGTCACGGGCATCTATCGTCTTCTCGCTGGCGAGCATGCCGTGCAAGCGAATCTGCGCCATGACGATTCGAGCCAGTTCGGCGGCAAGACGACGGGCGCGTTCGCGTGGGGCTATCGCTTCGCACCGGGCTGGCGCGTGACGGCGAGCGCGGGCACTGCGTTTCGCGCGCCGACGTTCAACGATCTCTATTTCCCCGGTTTCTCGAACCCGGCCCTCTCGCCGGAAACGTCGCGCAACATCGAGGCGGGTCTGTACGCGAACGGTTGGCAAGGCGCGCTGTACTGGCAGGCCGGCGCACTCGCGTACCGCAATCGCGTGCGCGACCTGATCGTCTTTCAATGCGACGCGAACTTCAACTGTCTTCCGAACAACGTCGCGAACGCGACACTCGAAGGCGTCACGCTGACGGCGGACCTCCTTTGGGAAGGCACGACGCTGCGCGCGTCGCTCGACCTGCAGTCGCCAACGGACGACGACACCGGCCACCTGCTGCCGAGGCGCGCGCGGCGCCACGGTGCGTTGTCCGTGTCGCAGCCGCTCGGGCCGGCGCACGTCATCGTCGAAGTCGTCGCGTCGTCGGCGCGATACGACGACGCCGAGAATCTGCGTCGTCTCGGCGGGTACGCGATCGTGAACCTCGCGCTCGAATGGACGATCGGCACGAAGACGACGCTGTTCGTGCGCGGCGAGAACGTCTTCGATCGCGACTACGCGCTCGCGGCCGATTTTTCCACGGGAGGGGCGCGCGTCTTTGCGGGATTCCGGTGGTCAATGTGAGGTCCCGGGGACGCAATCCGGCGAGCGTCATCCTGATGCTGCTGCTGGCGCTCGTCGCGCCGGGGGCGCGCGCCGACATCCGCGTCGTCGACGACAACGGTTCGGTCGTCACGCTGCGTGCGCCAGCCCGGCGCATCGTCACGCTCGCGCCGCACGCGACCGAGCTCGCGTTCGCGGCGGGCGCGGGCGCTGCGGTCGTCGGCGTCGTCAAGGGTTCGGACTACCCGCCGGCGGCGCGTGCGCTGCCGTCCGTGGGCGACGCGGCGGCGCTCGACGTCGAGCGCATCGTCCTGCTCGCGCCCGACCTGATCGTCACGTGGCCGTGGACGACGCCTCAGCAGGTGGCGCTGTTGCGCGACCGCAGCATCGCGGTGTTCGAAGCGAACCCGAAGACGATCGACGGCATCGCGGACGACATCGAGAAACTTGGCGAACTGACCGGGACCCGCGATGCTGCGCATGCGGCGGTGGCGGCCTTTCGCGCGCGAATCGCGGGCATTCCCGCCGCGCCGGCCGGCGTACCTGCGCTTACCGTTTTCTATCAAGTGTCGGATGCTCCGCTGTTCACGCTCGGCGGTCATCATCTCGTGAGCGAGGCGATCGCGCGCTGCGGCGGCCGCAACGTTTTCGACACACTCACGCTGCCCGCGCCGCAGGTGAACGTCGAGGCCGTTCTCGCGGCGAATCCGCAGGTGATTCTCGCCGGCACCGACAACGCCGTGCGGCCGGCGTGGCTCGATGAATGGTCGCGCTGGCCGGCGCTCGCGGCCGTGCGCCGGCACGCACTGTATGCGGTCGACGCGAACCTGCTGCACCGGCCGGGCCCGCGGTTCGCCGAGGGCGTGGTCCAACTGTGCGAAACCCTTGCGAAGGCGCGTCGCTCGCAGCCGTGATCTCGTGGTACTTCAGTGTTTTGTCACATCGGATCATTCGTGTTCTGGCAGCCGTCAGCGTGCGGCGCGCGCTCCAGTCCGTAAGCGCCGGGCCCCGTAGGCCGACGTTAACGACTTGGAGCCCGGACACGCATGGCCCCCGTCCTGCGCACAAATGCGATCTCGACGATGGGCGCATTGCCTGCGTCTAAACGGCGTATCGAGGACGCCGGTTTCAAGGGCACGCGTTTGCGCTGCCGCGGTCCAACGCCAATCGAAACGCAGCCAGCAGGTCCATAATCCCATCGTGAACAAGGCCTTCACTCGCGAAGACAGCGAGCCCGCCGAGGACGACGACGTCGAGAACGCGTCGCCGCTGCCGGCCGGCTCGCGCAACTACATGACGCCCGGCGGGTTCGCGCGCCTGCGCGGCGAGCTCGACCGGCTCGTCACGCAGGAGCGCCCCGAGCTCGTCGCCACGGTGGCATGGGCCGCGGGCAACGGCGACCGGTCCGAGAACGGCGATTACATTTACGGCAAGAAGCGCTTGCGCGAGATCGATCGGCGCATTCGCTTCCTCGTGCGGCGCCTCGACAATGCCGAGGTCGTCGACCCGAGCGCGCCGCGCGAACAGGATGCCGAGGCGCAGGTCTTCTTCGGTGCGACGGTGACCGTCGCGAACGCGCACGGGGACGAGCGGACGGTGAGCATCGTCGGCATCGACGAGATCGACACGGCACGCGGCTACATCAGCTGGATCTCGCCGATGGCGCGGGCGCTGCTCAAGGCGCGCGAAGGCGACACGGTGACGGTTCGCACGCCCGGCGGCGCCGAGGACCTCGATGTCGTGTCGGTGCGCTACGGGCCGCTCGAAACCGGTCGCGCGCATTGACTCCACGGGCCGAACTCCGCGCGCTGATCGGCTCCCGCGCGCGTGGTTGACTCGCCGTCGCGGCGGCCCCTATAGTGCGCCCCGATGGACGCCGATCTCGCCGCGCTCGAAGCACGCGTCACGACGCTGATCGCCTACGCGCGCGAGCTGCAGGAAGCCAACGACATCCTGCGCCGCGAGCTGCTGGCGCTGCAGGAGCGCAATCGCGATCTCAACGGCCGCGTCGCACAAGCCACGGCGCGCCTCGACACGCTGATCGCCAAGGTGCCGCACGAATGAGGATTGCGCCCGTGCAACGAATGGCCAGGGTACACCGGTGAGCGCGCGCACGATCCAGCTCGACATCACGATCCTCGGCCGCGAGTTCAAGGTCGCCTGCAAAGAGAACGAGCGCGAGGAGCTGTCCGAGGCCGTTGCGCTTCTCGACCGGCGAATGCGCGAGATCCGCGATGCCGGGAAGGTCACCGGCACCGACCGCATCGCCGTGATGACGGCGCTCAACTTCGCGCACGAGCTGCTGCGCGCGCGCCGCGCTGCCGAATCCGAGCCTGCGCCGGCAGCCGACAGCGCAATTGACGCTGAATCGGCGCGGCGTAGAATCCGCTCGATGCAAACGGCGATCGACCAGGCGCTCGCAGGACAGGAAAAGCTGTTCTAGCCAGGGTTTGCCCGGCATGCATGCGGAACGCATGCGCCGTTTTCGTGTCATGGTTCCATCCCCTGCGGTGTTCGATTCGGCCATACGTTCTTTGAACCAATGCTCTTGTAGCGAGGTTGCCGAGCCACATGTGGACCTGTGTGCGTTCCCAAGCGGAAGCGCCTGATGGTCCCGGCAGGCGACCAATCTTGAACCCAGGTTCAGGATGACGGTCGGGACGGCACAGGCGGGGGACCCTTTCGACAACGAGCGCAGCACGCGAAGACTGCGCCGCGATTCATCACTGGAGGAAACGATGCGTTCGAGTGCGAGCTTGAAACGGATGACGGCGATGGCGGCGCTCGCCGCCGGCATTGTGCTCACGGGAGAGGCGCTCGCGCAGGAGCGTTATCCGTCCCGGCCGATCGAGTTCATCGTGCCGTGGGGACCCGGCGGCGGCGCCGACCAGGTCGCGCGCAAGATCGGCCAGCTCCTCGAGCCCGAGCTCAAGGTATCCATTCCGGTGATCAACGTCGCGGGTGCCACGGGCCAGACCGGCCATGCGAAGCTGATGGCGGCCAACGCCGACGGCTACACGATGGAAGTCATGACCGGCGACACGTTCGCGCTGCTTGCCGATCCGAACGCGAAGCTCAAGCTCGCCGATTTCATTCCGCTCGGCATCGTCATCCAGCAGGCGTCGGGATTCTTCGCTGCCGAAAACGGGCCGCTGAAGACGTGGGCCGACGTCGAGAAGGCGGCAAAGGAGCGCCCGCTCAAGGTCGCCGTCACGGGCTTCAACAGCCCCGACGACATCACCGTTAACTACTTCGTGGCGAAGGGTCTCAAGCTCAACTCGGTGCCGTACGCAAAGCCGAGCGAGCGCTACACGTCGGTGCTCGGTGGCCATGCCGACCTGCTGTACGAGCAGTCGGGCGACGTCCGGAACTTCATCGACACGAAGCAGATGCACCCGGTGATCCTGTTCTACGGCAGCAAGGTCGATGCGTTTCCGAACGTGCCGGTGTCGACGGCGCTCGGCCACAACATCACGATGCCGCAATTTCGCGTCGTCCTCGTGAAGGCCGGCACCGATCCCGCGCGCGTCAAGCTGCTGTCCGATGCGCTCGCCAAGGCGGTCAGTTCGCCCGACTTCAAGGAGTATCTGAAGGACCAGTACGCCGATCCGGCGAGCTTCGTGCCGTCGAACGAGGCGATCAAGTACATGCAGGCTTGGCTCGAGGACGCGAAGAAGATCATCGCGTCGACGCCGAAGAAATAGCCCGCGCGACGCGGGTGCGCGAATCGCGGGCACGGCGTCGCGCTTGCGCGGCGCCGGCTGCCAGGCTCCGTGAGGGGTTCATGCCGGGCGAGGGCCGCGGATGATGGCGCGGCTGCGCGCGCTCGCACCTTACCTGCTCGTGCTCGCCGGCGCGGCGGTGCTGCTGTGGAAGACGTTCCACTTCGGATTCACGCCGCGCGGTGATCGTCCGGGTCCCGACGTCTGGCCGCGCGCGATCCTCGTGCTGGCAATGCTCGCGTGCGGCGTGCGCATCGTCAGCGTGCTGCGCCGGCCGCGCAATCGCGATCCGGTGCTGATTCGCGATGTCATCGACAACGCGCTCGCAGAGCAGCAGCGCGCGGCGGAGGCGGCGCCGCACTTCCCGCTTCTGCTCGGCATCGGCATTGCACTGACGATCGCCTACGTCGCGCTGCTCGGCACGCTGGGCTTTGCCGTTGACACGGCGGTTTACCTGGCGGCCATGATGCGAACGGGACGCTACCGGCGCTGGCCGGTCATCGCTGCCGTAGCGGTTGCCGGTTCGCTTGTTTTCATGTTCGTGTTCATGAAGATCGTCTATCTGTCGCTGCCGATCGGCCGGCCGCCGTTCGATGCGATCTCGCTTGCGCTGATGCAGCTGATGGGGATTCGTTGAGCGATGTTCGACGTCATCCACCAACTCGTCGTCGGTTTCCTGCACGTGCTGACGCCCGTCAACTTCGCGGCGCTCGTCGTGGGCCTGGTCGTCGGCATGCTCGTCGCCGTGTTGCCGGGGCTGACGCTCGTGATGGGCGTCGTGCTTGCGCTGCCATTCACGTACGGCATGTCGATCACGCCGTCGATCATCCTGCTGACGGCGATGTACATCTCGGGGACGTACGGCGGCGCCATCACGTCGATCCTGTTCCGAATTCCCGGCGAGCCGATGGACGTGCCGCTGCTCTGGGACGGCTATTCGATGGCGCACGCCGGGCAGCCGGCGCAGGCGCTCGGCTGGACACTGTTCGCTGCGCTCACCGGCGGCCTGATCACGGCGCTCGTCATGGTGACGCTCGCCGTGCCATTCGCGAAGATCGCGCTGTCGTTCGATTCGCCGGAATACTTCGCGATCGTGCTGTTCGGCTTCACGAGCGTCGTGGCGCTCGGCGGCGGCTCGCTCGCGAACGCGCTGATCAGCCTGTTCTTCGGCATGCTGATCTCGACAGTGGGCGTCGACGAGATCTACGGCGTGGACCGCTTCACGTTCGGCACGAACATCCTGCGCGACGGGATCGGCTACCTGCCGGTGATGGTCGGCGCGTACGGGCTGGGCGAGGTGCTGATCCGCCTCGAACAGGGCTTCGTCTCGCCGCCATTGTCGGGTGACGGCCGCATCTCGACGCGCATCCCGCGGCTCGCGGAGGCATGGAAGCTGCGCGGCACGTTCGGCCGCTCGTCGCTCGTCGGCGTGCTGTGCGGCGTCGTGCCGGGCGCGGGCGCGACGATCGCGTCGTTCATCGCGTACAGCATGGAGGCGCAGTACGGAAAGTCCCGCAAGCTCGGCAGCGGCATTCCCGAAGGCATCGTCGCGCCGCAGGTCGCATCCACCGCATCGGTCGGTGGCCACATGGTGCCGCTGCTGACACTCGGCATCCCGGGCAGTGGCGCCACCGCGGTGATTCTCGGTGCTTTCCTGCTGCACGGCGTGCAGCCGGGACCGCAGATCTTCCAGACGCAAGCGCTGCTCGTCTACGCGATCTTCGCGTCGGTGTTCCTCGGCGTCATCGGCATGGGCCTCATCGGCTACTTCGCGATCCGGCCGCTCGTCAAGGTGCTGTACCTGCCCGAGGCGATCGTGTCGGCGTTCGTCGTGCTGTTCTGCCTGATTGGCGCGTACTCCGAGCACAACAACATTACCGACCTGTGGATGATCGTCGTGTTCGGCATCGTCGGCTATCTGTTCGAGCGCTGGCGATTTCCGATCGCGCCGATGGTGCTCGGCTGCATTCTCGGCCCGATCGCCGAGAGCTCGTACATGACGACGATGATCAGCTACCGCAACGACTGGACGGTGTTCTTCACGCGTCCGGTCAGCGCGACGGTAATGGCGCTGTCCGCGGCGGCACTGCTGTATCCCGCGTATCGCGGCTTTCGCCGCCGACGTGCCGCGCTGGCTGCTGCGGACCCCGCATCGTGACCGTCGTCGCACGATGATCAATATCGAGCGCGTCGACGTGCGCAGGCTCGCGGTGCCGCTGACGCGACCGTACAAGCTGGCGTTCGGCCCGGTGACGCAGTACGACACGATTCTCGTCGACGTCACAGGCAGCGACGGGCAGCGCGGATTCGGCGAAGCGACGCTTCTGACCGGCTATACCGACGAGACGATCGACGACAGCGAGCGGCTGGCGTACGACGTGGCGGCGGGCCTGCCGGGAATAGAGGTCGCCGAAGCGTGCAGTCGCATGCGCGTACTCGGCGAGCGCGCGCCGTTCGTCGCCACGGCGTTTCACACGGCGCTCGACATGGCGTCCGGGTATCCGCTGCTCGCGCCGAAGGAGCGCCTGCGCGTGCCGATCCTTGGCCTGCTGCAGGGCGACGACGAAGCGCAGCTTTCCGACGCGTTCGAGCGCCTGCGCGCAAGCGGCTATCGCACGGTGAAGGTCAAGATCGGCTTTGACGTGGACGTCGACCTCCGCACGCTTGCGGCGGTGCAGAGTGTCGTCGCGGGTCGCGCGGCGATTCGTATCGACGCGAACCAGGGCTACACGGCTGCGGAAGCGATCGCTTTCGTCCGCGCTGCCGATCCCGCGGACGTCGAGCTCTTCGAGCAACCCTGTGCGGCAGAGGACTGGGACGCGCACATGCTCGTGGCGGAAGCGGCGGCGAGGCGCGGACTGCCGCTGATGCTCGACGAATCGATCTACGCGATTACCGACAGCGAGCGGGCGGCACGCGAGCGTGCGTGCGCGTATCTCAAGGTGAAGCTGATGAAATTCGTCGCGGTCGACGCGCTCGCGGCGGCGATCGAGCGTATCCGCGCGCTCGGCATGCAGCCGGTGCTCGGCAACGGCGTCGCATGCGACGTCTCGTGCTGGATGGAGGCATGCGTCGCCGCGCGGCACATCGACAACGCGGGCGAGATGAACGGCTTCCTGAAGGCCGATCGCATGCTGTTCGCGCATCCGCTCGCGCTCGAAAACGGTGACATCGTCGTCGAGACCGGCGTGCCGGCGCTCGACGACGACGCGCTCGCATTCCACACGCGCGCGCATCGGACTTTTCACCGGGAAAGCGCGGGATGCCGCACACCATCGTAACCGGCGTTATCGGTGCGGACACGCACATCGTCGGCAATCGTATCCTGTCGATGGCGCTCGAAGATGCGGGCTACCGCGTCGTATCGCTCGGTGCACTTACGCCGGCAGCCGACTTCATCCGCGCCGCAATCGAGACTGCGGCCGACGCGATCCTCGTGTCGTCGCTGTATGGCCAGGGCGAGCTCGATTGCCGCGGCTTCCGCGATCTGTGCATCGAGGCGGGCCTCGACGACATCCTGCTCTACGTCGGCGGAAACCTGGTTGTCGGCAAGCAGCCGTGGGACGTCGTCGAGCGGCGCTTTCTCGACATGGGTTTCGATCGCGCGTTTCCGCCAGGCACCCGGGTCGAGGGCGCGCTGGCGGCGCTCGCGGCCGATTTCGCCGCAAGGGATGCGAAAGGACGCCCGTAAATGAAGGCGGCGCTGGCAGGACGTGTACCGATGACAACGGCGTGGCCGGGGAACTTGCATCGATGACGGCGGCGTTGCTGATCGATTTCGGCAGCACGTGGACGAAGCTGCGCGTACTCGACATCGAATCCGGCAAGCTGCTCGGCTCGGCGCAGGGACCGTCGACGGTGGGGACCGACGTCAATGTCGGTCTCGACGCCGCGCTCGCGTCGCTCGAGCGCGCGATGGGCCATCTGCCGGCGTTCGCACATCGCCTGGCCTCGTCGAGCGCAGCGGGCGGCCTGCGGATGGTGACCATCGGCCTCGTCCGCGAGCTCACCGCGGAAGCGGCGCGACAGGCGGCGCTCGGCGCGGGCGCAAAGCTCGTCGGCGCGTTCGCCTACCGGCTCACCGCGCGCGACATCGGCGAGATCGAGGGACTTGCTGCCGACATCCTGCTGCTGTGCGGCGGTACGAACGGCGGCAATTCCGAGGTGATCCTGCACAATGCGCGTGCGCTCGCCGGATCGGCGCTGCGCTGTCCGGTCGTCGTTGCGGGCAATCGCGAGACGACGGACGAGATCGTCGCATTGCTGTCGCACGACGGCCGCACGGCGATCGGTGCGGCGAACGTGCTGCCCACGCTCGACACGCTCGACATCGAGCCGGCTCGCGCGGCGATTCGCGACGTGTTCATGCGCCGGATCGTCAAGGCGAAAGGCATCGACCGCGCGGGCGCGCGCATCGACGGCGTGCTGATGCCCACGCCTGCGGCAGTGCTCGAGGCCGCGCGCATGCTTGGCGACGGCGTGGAAGGCCGCGCGGGACTCGGCGCGGTGGTCGTCCTCGACCCCGGCGGCGCGACGACCGACGTGCATTCGATTGGCGCCGGCGAGCCTGCGACTCCCGGCGTGATTCGTCACGGCTTGCCGGAGCCGCATGCAAAGCGCACGGTGGAGGGTGACCTCGGCATGCGTCACAACGCGGCGGCGATCGCAGCGGCGGTCGGCATCGGCGCGCTCGCCGAGGCGGCAGGCGTCACGTCGCATGAAGCCGCCGCCGCATTGGCGCGGATCGAAGCGGACGTCGAAGCGCTCCCTGCAACGGAGAGCGAAGCACGGGTCGACGATGCGCTGGTGCGCGCCGCCGTCGACATCGCCATGGCGCGCCACGCGGGTACCGTCGAAACGGTGTACACGGCGCAGGGACCGGTGCAGGTGCAGCGCGGCAAGGACTTGTCCGAGGCGGCGTGGCTGATCGGCACCGGCGGTGCGATCGTTCATGCGCGCGATCCCGCGGCAGTTCTGCGCGGTGCGTGCGCGCAATCCGGCAAGCTCGCGCAGTTGCGACCGCGCGCGCCACGGCTCGCGCTCGACGCCGACTATCTGCTCTTCGCCGCCGGATTGCTCGCGCAGGTTGATCCGGTCGCGGCGTTCGATTGCGCGCAACGGCATCTGCGGATCGTGGATTGAGCCCGAAGCGAGCCAGCAAAGGCGTTCCAGTTCGCAGAGGGGTAAGATGACCCGATGAACGACCAGCCCTCGGCGCAACTGTTGATGCCGCCGCTGTCCGAGGCCGCCATTCCGGCCGACGACTTTCATCGTGCACGCGCCGCCAATCTCGCGCGATGGCCGACGGGCGCGGAAGTCGACTTCGCGGCCGCCGTCGAATGCCAGCAGGCATTGCCGCCGCACAAGCGCCTCGCCGTCGCGATGCGGCGTGCACATCGCGAGCGACGCTGCCTTACGCAGCCGCGGGGGGGCTTTGCGACGCTCGCGATGCAGAAGGCGCTGATGATCGCGCTCGATCGTGACGGCATGGCCGACATCGTGCCGACGACCACCGACAGCTATACGCGCAACGAGCAGTTCGCCGCGGCGCAGAAAGGCGTCGACGAATCGGAACGGCTCGGCCGGTCCCTCTTGAACGGATTTCCGATCGTCAACTACGGCCTCGCCGCATGCCGCGAGCTGATCGATGCGATCGACAAGCCGGCGATCATGCTGACCGGCACGTCGATGCCGAAGCTCACGTCCGAGATCGGCTTCGCGGCCGGCTACACCGGCTATCTCGGCAGCGGCATCGCGTACACGACGTCGTACATCAAGGAGCTGTCGATCGAGGACGGCATCCGCAACTATCAATATCTCGATCGCCTCGCGGCGCTGTACGCCGAGCACGGCGTCGAGCTCCACCGCCGGCAGCCGGGTTTTCTCACCGGCACCAACATCCCGCCTTGCATCGCCATTGCGATCGCGGTGCTCGATTGCCTGCTCGCCGCTGCGCAGGGTGTGCGTCACTACGGGCTCGAGCTCGCGCAGACGCTGCATCTGGTGCAGGACGCTGCGGCGATCGCGGCATGCGAATCGCTGGCGCAGGAATACCTGGAGAAGAAGGGTTATCGCGACGTCTTCACGCCGATCACGTCGCTGCACTGGATGGGCGCGTGGCCGCACGACGACGCGCAGGCCGCGACGCTCGTGAGTTATGGCGGCACGCTCGCCGCGATCGGCGGCGCAACGAGCGTCACCACCAAATCGACGCACGAGGCGCATGGCATTCCGACGCCCGAGGCGAACGCCGAGGGACTGCGCATCACTCGGATGGCGATCTATCTTGCGCGCGACATCCGCCTCGATGGCCTGCCGGATTACGAGCGCGAGAAGTCGCTGGTCGCGAGCGAGGTGCGCGCGATCGTCGACAAGGTGCTCGAAATGGGTGATGGCGACGCAGCGGTCGGTACCGTGCGCGCGTTCTCCGCCGGCGTGCTCGACGTGCCGTGGTCGCCTAATCGGCACGTGAAGAGTCGCGTGATGCCGGCGCGCGACGCGGACGGCTACCTGCGCATTCTCGAGCCCGGCGCGCTGCCGCTGCCACGCGAAATACTCGACGTGCACGAGGCTGGACTGCGCCGCCGCGCCGAGCGAGAGGGCGTGTCCTACGGACGTGACCTCGCCGTGCAGAGCGTCTACGAGCTCGCCGAGCCGCTTTCGCGACTGCTGTCGGATCGCGCGTTCCACCCGGAGCCCGCCGTGGCGTGATGCGTGCGATCGCGATCGACCGCTTCGGTGGTCCGGAAGTGCTGGTGGCGCGCGACGTGGAAGCGACGCAGCCGGGCGAAGGTGAAGTGCGCGTGCGGCTCGCGTTCGCGGGCGTCAACTACATCGACGTCTACATGCGCACCGGCGCTTACGCACGTTCGCATACATACGAAACGCCGTTGCCGATGGTGCCGGGGATGGAGGGCGCCGGCACGGTCGAATCGGTCGGGCCCGGCGTCGAAGGCTTCGCCGCCGGCCAGCGTGTCGCGTGGTGCATCGTGCGCGGCGCGTATGCCGAATGCGCCATCGTGCCGGCCTGGCGCCTCGTGCCCGTGCCCGAGGATGTACCGCTCGACATCGCTTGCGCCTTGATGCTGCAAGGGTCGACGGCGCATTACCTGACGCATTCGGCCTGGCGACTGCGCGCGGGCGACGTGTGCGTCGTGCACGCGGCAGCCGGTGGCGTCGGCCAGTTGCTGGTGCAGCTCGCTAAGCAGCGCGGCGCCACCGTCATCGCGACCGTCGGCCATCCGTCGAAAGTGACGATCGCGCGTGCGTGCGGCGCCGACCACACGATCCTCTACCGCGACGTGCCGTTTCGCGACGAGGTGATGCGCATCACCAACGGCCGCGGCGCCGACGTCGTGTACGACTCGGTCGGCCGCGACACCGTGCATGCGAGCATTCGTTCATTGCGCAGGCGCGGCCTGTGCGTGATGTTCGGCGCGAGCTCCGGACAGGTCGAGGCGATCGTGCCGCTCGAGCTCGCGGAGGCGGGCTCCGTGTATTTCACGCGGCCGCACCTCGCCGATTACCTGCACGACGCTACCGAGATCCGCCAGCGCGCGCAGGATCTTTTTGGCGCGTACGTCGGAGGCAATCTGCGCGTCTCGATCGATCGCGTGCTGCCGCTATCTGACGCGGCGCAGGCGCACCGCGTGCTCGAGGGGCGGGCGAGTCGCGGCAAGCTGCTGCTCGCGACCTGAACGGAACCGCGCCCGAGGCGATTGCGTCCAACCACGCGTTTTGGCCGCGCAAGCAACGACGATGTCCACGATTTCCTGCAGCTTCTGTACCAGCGCAAACCCGCCCGACGCGAAGTTCTGCAACCAATGCGGATCTCCGCTCGGGCTCAAGCCGTGTCCGGCCTGCGAGGCGGTGAACGAGGCCGCGGCGAAGCGGTGTCATCAATGCGGCGCGGCATTCGACGTGCTCGCTGTCGAGCCGATCGCGAGCTCGATGGAGCCGGCGACCGCAGCGGTAGCAACAGATGCCGTCTCCGACTTGTCGTCACCTGCTGCGGCCGAATCCATACCGGCTGCGCCATTCACGGTGGACGCTGCGTTGGATGCGCCCATCCACATTCCGGAATCGTTCGCCGATCGTCTCGAGCGCGACGCCGGGCCGCATGCATTCGAGCGTGTCGAGCCACGCATTGCGCCCCCCGAGGAGCGGAACGCGCCTGAAGTGGGATCGCCCTATCTGCGCAGCACGGTTGCGCGCCCGCGCGAGCGTGCGTGGCGTGCGCCGCTCGCGCTGGCGGCGTTCGTCGCAATCGCCGGCGCCGGCTACTACGTCTACACGCGCGACGTACCCGGCCTCGACCGGCTCGCCGAGTTCGCACTCGCAGGACGACGCGCCGCGGCGCCTGCATCCGTCGAGTCTCGATCCGGCGAATCACCCGGTGCGACAGCTCCGAGTGACGTACCGACGCCGGACGCGGCCTCGAAACCAACGAACGCTGCGCCGAATGCTCCGCAATCGACGCCTGCATCTGCGACCGCGGTTGCCGGTGCGCCCGCTACCGAGTCGAATCCCGCCACGGCTGCGCTCGTGAGTGTACAGCCGGGGGCGCCGGGACAGCCGCAAGCCCACGGCGCGTCAACGCTGTCGCAAGTCGACGCCGGTTCAACTCAATCGGCGCCAGGCAGTGCAAACCCTAAGGCGAGGCCGTCCGCTGCGCCGCCGCGCAACGATGACGAAGCTGCGCGTCAGAGAACCGATGCCGCGAGCAGGTCGCGGCGGCAGGCCGAAGCCGATGCCATCGCGACGCAGCGATTGATTGCTCGCGACCTCGGTACCGCAATAGGTCCGCCGGCCAACCCACCGGCCAACGCACCGGCCGCGCCACTCGACCGCGACGCCGCCGAAACGCAGCGGCTGATCGAACGTGACCTCGGGCCGTTCCTGCACCGCAACGACCGCAGCCTGAGAGGAGGCACGTACCCGGCGATCAATTAAGGCCTAATATCGCGCATCGCACGAATCCTGAGGCCCTTGATGCGCTATTGGCTGATGAAGTCCGAGCCGGACGAATTTTCGATCGACGATCTCGCCAAGGCGCCGAAGCAGACGACCGCGTGGTTCGGCGTGCGCAATTACCAGGCGCGCAATTTCATGCGCGACGACATGCGCGTCGGCGACCGTGCGTTCTTCTATCACTCCAGTTGTCCCGAGCCCGGCATCGCAGGCATCGTCGAAATCTCGCGGGTCGCGTACCCCGACGCGACGCAATTCGACCCGAAAAGCGACTACTACGACCCCAAGTCGACGCGTGACGCGCCGCGCTGGATGAACGTCGACGTGAAACTCGTGCGGAAGACGCCGCTCGTCAGCGTGCAGACGTTGCGCGAGACGAAGGGTCTGCAGGACATGGTCACGCTGCGTCGCGGCAACCGGCTCTCCATCACGCCGGTGACACCGGCAGAATGGAAGATCATCGAGAAACTCGCGACCACGTAGACTTCGGGTCAGAAGAACCGACTTCGGGGTCAG
>DATEIQ010000221.1:0-2197 GCA_035278845.1 Casimicrobiaceae bacterium
CATCTCGAAGCGCGCCTGGAGTGAACAATCGAAACAAAGATGACCGCTCGTTGAAGTAGTCCTGCGACATCGCTGGTGCAGACTGCGTGCACCGGGAAACGCACGGTCTCATGTCACTTTACGAGGTGTCATCTTGTCTCACGCTGATGTAGTCGATCGAATCATCGACGTCTCACTCGCGTCGCGAGCGCGCCTGCGCACCCCGCCGTCGGCTCGCCGTCACCTGCCCATCCGCCGGCCCGTGCAGGACCCCCAGGCGATCCGGCGGCCGGTGCAGGAATACGAACCGGAAACGCCAAGGGCCGCGCTCGGTGCACTTGCTGTCGCGGTCACGGTCGTTACGCTGATGGCGCTGGTGGTGGCGCCCGCCGCACTGGAGTCGGCGGTGCGTACGCTCTACTGATCTCCCACGCCAAAAAATGCGGGTCAAAGATGTATTTCCAGCAGGACGTACCGCGTGAGACTGACGAATCGGGGAATACATCTCTGACCCGCATCTGGGGGGTTACACCTCCGACACCGGCGGCAGGGTGACTATTGTGCGGCTGCGGCCGGCTTCGCCGATCGCGGCGACGACGCGCAGGTTCTGCAGCCCGTCGCGTGCGGTGACGAGCGGCTTCGTATCGCCGCGCACGACGTCGCGAAAATGCGCCATCTGGCGCGTGAGCGGGTCGACCACGTCGAGTGGAGCGGTGCTTCTCGCGAGTGCTTCGTGCCACGAGCGGCGCGCCGCGTCCGGATAGCGGGCGATCCGCATCGTCGGAATCGCGAGCGATCCCTGCGTGCCAGCTACAAGGTAGCAGTCGTCGTCGCGGGTGTGCGCCTTCGCGTAGCGCGGGTCTTCGCCCGACGTGTGCTCCCAGCTGCGGTCGGATGCCGCGGTGTCGGAGAGCATGAACGTCCCGAGCGCGCCGCTCGCGAAGCGCAGGATGATCGCGGCCGTGTCCTCGACGGCAAATGTGCGCGTCGCGTTCGACGTGAACGCCTGCACGGCAACGATCTCGCCGCACAGCGCACGCAGGTTGTCGATTTCGTGAATCATGTTGATCAGGATCGGCCCGCCGCCGGGCTCCCTGCGCCAGGGCGCGTCGTCGAAATAGCCTTCCGACTCTGCCTTGTAGAAGAGCGCCGTCCCGACGACCCCGACGATGCTGCCGAGTGTCCCTTGCCCGATGATCTCGACGGCCTTCGCCATGATGGCGCCGTGCCGGCGATGATGACCAACAAGGATCGGCACGCGCGCGGCCTCGGCGGCTTCGCACACTCGGACACCCCCTTCGACGGTATCCGCCAGCGGCTTCTCCACGAGCACCGGCACGCCGGCGGCAACGCACGCGAGCGCCTGCTCGACGTGAAGCTGGTTCGGTGTCGCGAGCACCACGCCATCCGGACGCGCGGCGTTCAGTAATTCGGCGAGGGATCCGAAGAGCGGAATGCCGAGCGTGCGCGCAAAGTCGCCGGCCGCAGGGGCGGGATCGACGATCGCGGACAGCGTGCAATCCGGAGTCGCGCGGATGATTGCAGCGTGGCGCCGGCCGATCATTCCGGCGCCGGCGACGGCGATGCGAATGGCCCTCGTCATGCGCTCACGGGTGCCGGCCGGCCCGAGACCCGCCGTGCCAGGAACGCGATCACGAGCATAGACATCGGGCCCACGCTACGCGACCAGCGCGGCGTAGGCAACGGCCACTTGCGCGGCAAGCCGTGCGTTGTTCAGCATCAGCTCGCGATTGCTTGCCAGGCTGTCACCACCCGTCAACGCGTTCACCCGCGCGAGCAGGAACGGCGTCAGTGCCTTGCCCTTGATGCTCTGTTCGGAGGCTTCACGCAGCGCCCGCTCGATCGCTTCCTCCGCGCGCTCGCGCGGCAACGCGAATGGCTCCGGAACCGGATTGGCGACGACGAGACCACCATCAAAGCCAAGCGCCCATTTCGCGTCCATCACGCGCGCGATTGCCGTCGCGTCGTCGAGTCGGACGTCGACCGGCAGGCCGCTTCCCCGCGTGAAGAACGCCGGAAACTCGTCGCAGCGATAGCCGACGACGGGCACGCCGTGCGTCTCGAGGTATTCGAGCGTGAGGCGAAGGTCGAGGATCGCCTTTGCGCCCGCGCAGATCACGGCCACCGGCGTGCGCGCGAGCTCCTGCAGGTCGGCCGAAATATCGAAGCTCTTTTCCGCGCCGCGATGAACGCCGCC
>DATEIQ010000222.1:0-17201 GCA_035278845.1 Casimicrobiaceae bacterium
CGATTGCGGAGGGCACCGATCTGATCGTGGCCGCGCACACGCATGCGCGCGTAAGCGACGAAGCGCTCGCGCGCTCGCGCCTGCGCGGCATCGGCTATCACCCGTCGCTATTGCCCCGGCATCGCGGCATCGCCGCCGTCGAGTGGACGATCCTCGAAGGCGACGCGATTGCCGGCGGTTCCGTCTATCACCTGGCAGCCGGATGGGACGCAGGCGCGATCGCGGCGCAGGACTGGTGCTTCGTCGCGAACGGCGAAACGGCGCGAGAATTGTGGGAGCGCGCGCTTGCGCCGATGGGCCTTGCGCTTCTGGCGCGCGTCGTGCGCCACGCAGCGGAGCACGGCGAATTGCCTGCGCATCCGCAGGACGAGCGGTTTGCGACGAAGGCGCCGATGATTCGCCGTACGATCTCGCTGTCGGAGGAAGGCAAGGCCGTAGGAACCTCGCTGATCGTAACTGCCATCGGCGCCGACCGGCCAGGCATCGTCAGCCTGCTGTCCGATCGCGCACAGGGCTTCGGCGCCAACTGGGCGGGCAGCCGGATGGCGAATCTCGCCGGCCAGTTCGCCGGCATGGTGCATTTCGAAGTTCCGGCGCCGAACGCCGAGCCGCTCGCACAGGCGCTGCGCAGTCTCGAGTCGTCGGGGCTGCGCGTCGTGATCGAGAAGGTCGAGACGCCGCCGGCACCCGCTGGCCGGCGTATCGTGCGACTGGAGCTCACCGGACTCGACCGCCCCGGCATCGTGCGCGACCTGTCGCGGAGCCTCGCGCAGCAGGGCGTCAGCATCGACGACCTGCACACCGAGATCGTCGACGGCAACACGTCCGCCGAGCACCTGTTCAAGGTCAAGGCGTTGCTCGTCGTGCCGGAATCGCTGCCGAACGAGAAGCTGCGGGAGGCGTTGAGCGCGCTCGCCAACGAGATGATGGTCGACATCGCGCTCGGCGAGGCCGCGGCGAAAGGTGCCGGCGACTGAGCAGCGAACGGTCGTTGGGGCAGGTCCCAATTGACCGCGCGTCCATCCGGCGTATCCTTCCGCGTTGCCGGCGAGCCTGCCGTCCGCCGGCGCCCGGAAACCGCATCAGGTCGATAGGGAGGCTACCGAAATGAGGAAAAGCAGCATCGCGCTCGCCACCGCGCTGATCTTCGCGGCCGGCAGCGCATTCGCGTTCCACTGCCCGCAGGACATGAAGAAGATCGACGACGCCCTCGCGAAGAATCCGAAGCTCGACGCGACGAAGCTCGCCGAAGTGAAGAAGTACCGCGCCGAAGGCGAGGCGCTGCACAAGGCCGGCAAGCATCAGGAATCGATCGACACGCTCATGAAGGCCGAGAAGATCCTCGGCATCTGACCGGTCATCGCAGTCACGAAACGCCACGCGTTCGCGCGTGGCGTTTTTTCATTCGGGCAGCGCGCGCGACAGGATCGCCGTAGCGGCGTCCGTATCGCGCACCATTCCGAACGCCGCCCCGGCGTAGACGGCGGGTGCCAAGCGCGACGCGCAGTACGCGTCCGAAACGAAAGCGGGTGCGTGCCGCAACAGCTCAGCGGCGGCGACGGCGAGCGCAATCGCTTGTGCGACCGCGCGCCCGTCGGCCTCGTCCACGTTTCGTACCGCAAGCACGTTGTCGAGCGCATCGACGTGGCGATCGTAATGTGCATTCGCGCCGCGCGCCGATGCGAGCCACTGCCGCAGCGCGTCGGTGGCGTCCGGCTCCCGGCGCATCGCGCGCAGCACGTCGAGGCAGACGATGTTCCCCGAGCCTTCCCAGATCGAGTTGACGGGCGCTTCGCGATAGAGGCGGGGCAGGGGCTGCTCTTCGACGTAGCCATTGCCGCCGAGCACTTCCATGGCCTCCGCCGTCGCCGCGATGGCACGCTTGCACACCCAGTACTTGGCGGCCGGCGTGACGATGCGCGCCGCCGCGCGCAGCGCCGGTTCGGCGTCCGTCTCGCCGCCGCCGGCAACATGCAGCGCTAGCGCGAGCGCCGCTTCGCTTTCGAGCGCGAGGTCCGCGAGCACGCTCGTCATCAGCGGGTGCTCGGCGAGAACGCGGCCGAACGTCGTCCGATGCCTCGCGTGGTGCAGGGCCAGCGCCGTCGCGGCGCGGACGATGCCGGCGCTGCCGATCACGCAATCGAGCCGTGTCAATTGCACCATCTCGAGAATCGTCGCGATGCCTCGGCCGGGGGCGCCGAGCGGCCACGCGAGCGCGCGCTCGAACTCGACCTCGGCGGATGCGTTCGAGCGGTTGCCGAGCTTGTCCTTCAGCCGGTTGATGCGAATCGCGTTGCGCCGCCCATCGGGCTCGAAGCGCGGCAGCAGGAAGCACCCGAGCCCTTGCCCGGTCTGCGCGAGCACGAGATGCGCGTCGCATTGCGGCGCCGAGAAGAACCATTTGTGACCGGTGATGCGAAACGCGCCGCCGGCATCGGGCTCGGCGCGCGTCGTGTTCGCGCGCACGTCCGATCCGCCCTGGCGCTCGGTCATGCCCATGCCGATCAATGCTGCGCGTTTTTGCGCGACGGGCAGCGCGCGCGGATCGTAGTCGGACGTCAGTACCGCCGACAGCCAGCGCGCGGCGTCCGGCACCGCTTCCGCATGCCGGGCGACCACCGGCACGCTGGCGAAGGTCATCGTCAGCGGGCATTGCGTCCCGTTCTCGACCTGCGCGTGCAGGTAGTACATCGCCGCACGCGCGACCTGCGCGCCGGGACCGGGCGCCTGCCACGGCGCGCAATGCTCGCCTGCGCCGGTCGCGAGCCGCATCAGCGCGTGCCACGCAGGATGAAACACGACTTCATCCAGGCGCTCGCCGCGGCGGTCGTGCGTGCGCAACAGGGGTGGATTGCGGTTCGCGGTGTCGGCGAGCGCGTACGTCTCGGGTGAGGAAAGCGATGCCGACCAACCGCGGAGGGTGGGCATTGCCTGGGAAACGTGCCTGTCGACCGCCGCTTGCAGCGCCAGGTCGCAAGCGAGCAGACCGGTGCCTTCGAACGGTGGCGGCTGGTTGGGAAAACTCGCTGTGCTCACGGTCCCGAAAAGAAGATTCATTTACGCAATGCGTATTGACAGATCGTCGCGCCGGTCGAAAACTCGCGTCCGTTCGGCGCCCGCGAGCGATGTCAACGGCGATGTCACGGTCGCCGGCGCATGGCGGTCAGCATACGGCAGCGCCCGGTGGCGGTGAATGACCTGCGCGACACTTCCACCCGGCGCATCGCACAGGACGGCTTTGGGGATGCCATACGGGAGGAATGCAACGTGAGCACGAGCTTCGATGCGGCAGTGGGCTCCGTCCCTGCCACGGTAGCCCAGCCGATCGGCTCGGCCGATGAAAGACTGCCGCTTGCGCGGCTGGTTCCGCTGGGCCTGCAGCACGTGCTCGTCATGTACGCGGGCGCGATTGCCGTGCCGCTGATCATCGGGCGTGCGCTGAAACTGCCGTCCGAGCAGGTCGCGCTCCTGATCAGCGCAGACCTCTTCTGCTGCGGGCTCGTGACGATCATCCAGTCGCTGGGGATCACGCGCTGGTTCGGCATCCGGCTCCCGGTGATGATGGGCGTCACGTTCGCGGCCGTCGGCCCGATGGTGGCAATCGGCACCAATCCGAATCTCGGCATCACCGGCATTTTCGGCGCGGTGATCGCCGCCGGAATCGTTTCGATCGTGATCGCCCCGTTCGTGAGCCGGCTGCTGCCGCTGTTTCCGCCGGTGGTGACCGGCACGATCATCGCGGTGATCGGCATTTCGCTGATGCGCGTCGCGATTCAATGGGCGGTCGGCGGCGCGGCGATCCAGCCGCGCATTCCCGATCCGGCAGCCGTTGGCGCCGCGACGCCGCCGCTCATTGCCAATCCCGCGTACGCATCGCCCGAACATCTGGGCATCGCGCTGTTCGTGCTGATCGCGATCCTGCTGATTGCGAAATACGGCAAGGGATTCCTGTCGAACATCGCGGTGCTGCTCGGCATCGTCCTCGGTTGCGTGGTCGCGTGGCTGCTCGGCCAGATGAGTTTTGCGAAGGTCGCGCAGGCGAAGCTCTTCGCGCTCGTGACGCCGTTCCAGTTCGGCATGCCGACGTTCGACGCCGTGGCGATCGTCACGATGACGCTGGTCATGATCGTGGTGATGATCGAATCGACCGGCATGTTCCTCGCCGTCGCGGACATGACCGGCCAGCGGATGACGCGCGACGATCTCGCGCGAGGCTTGCGCACCGACGGCCTCGGCACGCTGCTCGGCGGCGTGTTCAACACCTTTCCCTATACGTCGTTCTCGCAGAATGTCGGCCTCGTCGGCGTCACCGGCGTACGCAGCCGTTTCGTATGCGTGACCGGTGGCGTGATTCTCGTGGCGATGGGCCTCGTACCGGCGCTCGGCGCGCTCGTCGAGGCGGTACCGCAATTCGTATTGGGCGGCGCAGGCATCGTGATGTTCGGCATGGTCGCGGCCACGGGCATACGGATTCTCGCGGACGTCGATTACAAGACCACACGGCACAACCTGTTCATCGTCGCGATCAGCGTCGGCTTCGGGATGATTCCGCTGGTCGCACCCGACTTCTTCCAGCATTTCCCCAAGGCGCTGTCGCCACTGCTGCACAGCGGCATCCTGCTTGCAGCGATCGTTTCCGTTGTGCTGAACGTCTATTTCAACGGCGCCAGCGCGCCTGCCGAGATGCGATCGCGGCACGTCAGCGGCTACGGCGCGTGAGGTGACCTACGCGGTCGACGCCGACGTCCGCGTCGCCGCGACGCTCGACGCCGCGTTCTACGGCGACGAGGCGGCTTACGCGGCGACGCGCGAACGCGTCTTCGCGCGGACGTGGCAATGGGTCGGTGACCTGCAGGACGTCGGCGCCCCCGGGTCGTTCGCGCCACGCGAACTTTTGCCGGGCCTTGTCGACGAACCCTTGCTGATTGCGCGCGACGCCGGCGGCGCACTGCGATGCCTGTCGAACGTCTGCACGCATCGCGGCAACATTCTCGTGCACGCGCCGGGCACCGGCACGCACATCCGTTGCGGCTATCACTCGCGCCGCTTCGATCTCGCCGGCCGCATGACGTTCATGCCGGAGTTCCAGGACGCGCGGAATTTTCCGTCGCGCGACGATGACCTGGCGCAGATACCTATCGATTCGTGGGCGGGGCATGGCTTCGTCGCGCTGGATCCAGCGGCACCGATCGTGGATTTCGTAGGCGACATGGCGACGCAGGTCTCGGCTATGTCCGTGGCCGAATTCCGGCGCGATCCCACGCGCGACCGCGAGTACCGGATCAACGCTCACTGGGCGCTGTACGTCGAGAACTATCTCGAAGGATTTCACATTCCGTTCGTCCACCCGGCGCTCGCCGAAAGCGTCGAATACGCGAGCTACGAGGATCGGCTGTTTCCGCTCTCGAGCCTGCAAATCGCGTTCGCCCGGCCCGGCGAGGTGGCGTTCGCGAGGTCGAGCGGGATCGCGTTCGCCCGGCCCGGCGAGGTCGCGTTCGCACCGGAACCCGATTCGGAGCGGCGCGTGGCCGCGCTGTACTGGTGGATCTTTCCGAACCTGATGCTCAACTTTTACCCGTGGGGACTGTCCGTCAATCTCGTGCAGCCCGAGGGCCTCGATCGGACGCGCGTGTCATTTCGCAGCTACGTGCGCGACGCGGCGCTGCTCGACCACGGCGCGGGCAGCAACCTCGACCGCGTGGAAGCGGAGGACGAAGCGATCGTGCAGGCGGTACAGAAGGGTGTGCGATCGCGCTTCTATCGGCGCGGACGCTATTCTCCGAAGCGCGAGCGCGGCGTCCACCATTTCCACCGGCTGCTGGCGCGATTCCTCAACCGGGACTAGGCCGTATCGCCGATTTCGGCCGGAACGCCTTGCACACGTCTTCGCGTGTCTCGACGTACGGGCCACCGATCAGATCGAGACAGTAGGGCACGGCGGGGAAAACGCCGTCGAGGGTTTCCTTGATCGCCTTCGGCTGGCCGGGAAGATTCAGGATCAGCGCACGGCCGCGCACCGCGCCGACTTGCCGCGACAGGATCGCAGTCGGCACGTAGCGCAGGCTGACCTGCCGCATCTGCTCGCCGAAACCCGGCAGCACCTTGTGCGCGACGGCCAGCGTCGCCTCGGGCGTCACGTCGCGCGGCGCAGGCCCTGTGCCGCCCGTCGTCAGCACGAGATCGCAGCCGGCCGTGTCGACGAGTTCGACGAGCGTGCGCTCGATCACCGGTTGCTCGTCGGCGATAAGGCGCGACTCGAACCGATACGGCGTCGCGAGCGCAGCGTCGAACCACGCGGTGAGCCCCGGCAGTCCTTGATCGACATACACACCGGCCGCGGCACGATCCGAGATCGAGACGAGACCCACTACGAGGAGACGGTCCGGCATGAGATCAGCTCAAAGGTTGTCGATGATCCGCTTCAGCGTCCGAAACAGCTCGCGCGATTTGTGCGGCGGCGCACCTCGAGCGCGTTCGTCTCGCGCAGCCGCGACAAGGGTCGCGAGCGTCTCGCGCGGCGCATCCGGATAGTCATCGGCGAAAGCATCGACGCCATCGGGCTCGTGCAGGACGCGATCGCGCCAGCGCTCGACGAGCGCGAACCGTGCGCGCTCCACCTGCGATCCGCGCGTCCACGCAGCAAGCGCGACGCGCAGCGGCTCGGGATCGACATCGCGCATCAGCCGGCCGATGTACTGCATCTGGCGGCGGCGCGCCTCGTGCCGGGTGATGGTGCGCGCGAGCGCTATGGCGTCGACCAGGCGCTCGGGGAGATCGAGCGACGCAAGACGCTTCGCATCGAGCGCGACCAACTCGGCTCCGAGATCCTGCAGCGCGTGCATGTCGCGCTTGCGCTTCGATTTCGACGGCGCATCCGGCGCGAATTCGCGCGGCGGCAATGAGCTGGAAGCATTCATCAAGGATGCGGGTCGCGGGCAAAGTGCACGGGGCGATCGCCCGGAATCGGCGACGGGCCCGCCGCCGCGGCGAGCGAGCACAGGCCTTTGCTATGATAGCCGACGCCTTCTTCCGCCTCGATGATGACCGTTTCCGCGCCCGCAACGACGGCCAGCGACGCGAAGTCGCACGCCGAATCCAATTCCGAATCGCGCTTCCCCGTGCCGACCGCGACGCTCGAACGCGTGGCGGCGGCCGTGCTCGACGCGGCGCAACTCGGCGGCGCCACCAGCGCCGAAACCGAGGTCTCGCAGGCGGTCGGCCAGAGCGTCACCGTGCGCAAGGGCGAGGTGGAGACGATTGCGTACAACCGCGACAAGGGCGTCGGCGTCACCGTCTACGTCGGCGCGCGGCGCGGCCATGCAAGCACCGCCGATTTTTCCGACGAAGCGATTCGCGCGACGGTCGACAAGGCGCTTGCGATTGCGCGCTACACGGCGGAAGACCCGTGCGCCGGTCTCGCGGATCCCGAGCGCCTCGCGCGTGCATGGCCCGATCTCGATCTCTATCATCCGTGGGAGCTTTCGGTCGACGACGCCATCGCGCTCGCGCGGGAGACGGAAGCGGCAGCGCTCGCGGTCGACGCGCGCATTACCAACAGCGAAGGCGCGAGCGCGTCGCGTGGCGAATCCGAGTTCGTGTACGCGAACTCACTCGGATTCCGCGGAGGCTACCGCAGCTCGCGGCATCACATCGATTGCGCGGTCGTCGGCGAAGACGGCGGCGCGATGCAGCGCGACTACTGGTACTCGGCGGCGCGCGCGCCTGAGGATCTGTCGCCGGCGGCCGAAGTGGGGCGCATCGCCGGCGAGCGGACTGCGCGGAGGCTCAACGCGCGCCAGCTCGGCACGCTCGAATGCCCGGTGCTGTTCGAGGCACCCGAGGCCGGCGACCTGCTCGGCTCGTTCGTGCACGCGGTCTCGGGCGGCAGCCTCTACCGCAAATCGTCGTTCCTGCTCGATTCGCTCGGCGAGCAGGTGTTCGCGCCGCATGTCGACATCCGCGAGGAGCCGCACCTGTTGCGCGGACGCGGCAGCGCGCCGTTTGATAACGAGGGCGTCGCCACGGAGCGGCGCGACGTGGTCGTGAAAGGCGTGGTGCAGGGTTATTTTCTCGGCAGCTATTCGGCGCGCAAGCTGGGCCTGCGATCGACGGCCAACGCCGGCGGCGCGCACAATCTCGTCGTTCCAGGCACCGAGAATCCGGAAGCACTGATGCGGCGCATGGGGCGCGGACTGCTCGTCACCGAGCAATTGGGCCAAGGCGTCAATCCAGTCACCGGCGACTATTCGCGTGGCGCCGCGGGTTTCTGGATCGAGGACGGGCAGATCGCCTATCCGGTCGAGGAGATCACGATCGCCGGCAACCTGAAGCGGATGTTCCGGGAAATCGTGGCGCTCGGCAACGACCTCGACCGCCGCGGCTCGCGGCATATCGGGTCGATGCTGGTTTCGAGCATGACGGTGGCCGGCAGCTGATCGGCATCCCGGCAGATGGCTTCGACGATCGAGCCCGTTGTCGACTGGCTGCGCCGCCTCAAGGATCCGCTTCGCAACACGACGCAGATCGGTCGCTGGATCGCGCGCCTGCCTGCCGGCGACGTACTGGAAATCCAGAAGCAGGCGCTCGAACTGCTCGCCAACTTTCCGGGCGGCGGGCGCGACGCGACGGCAGCGCAGCTCGAGGCGCTGCTCGAGCTCGACGCGCGGCTCGAACCGATCGTTCGCGACCTGACGCGTCAGTACACGATCAATTATCAGAAGAGCTCGACCGTCGAGTCGCGGCTGTGGCACGCGGTGTTCGACCTGGTGAAAGGGTTTGTGGGTGCCTACAACGCAGCCCTGCAGGCCGGCTTCCCGCACGTCGAGAACCGACGCTGGCGCGTGATCCTGCCGTGGGCGCTCGTGCGACTCGCGCACTATCGCGGCCTCGACGGCAAGTTCCGGCTGTTCCGCTACAGCCACTGGATTCCCGCGCAATGGCGCGAGTTTCACGAGGTCTACGAGCTCGCACGCGCGCGCGCGTGGCAGCGCGAGCAGCTCGTGTTCGGGGCAGGCGCGTTTCGCAAGCGCGGCGTCTTCGTCGAGCAGGTCTATCTGAACATGCTGCTGCTGATGCGGCTCGACTCGGGCAACTTCACGCCCGACCAGGTCGAATGGGTCGCGAACCAGCTCGAGGACTGGGCGCCGACGCTGACGCTCTCGACCACGGCCACCGACGCCACCGGCTTCTACGTCGACCTGACCGGCGCGCAAGGCCTGCGCCGTCGCGACAAGCCGGTCGTCGGCGGGCGCGTGATGTATGTCGATGCCGGTCCTGTCTACACGCGAATCGTCGAACGGTTGCGCTGGTTGCCAGAAACCGACGAAGAGGCACCCGCACCCGGCGACCTGCCGCCACGCGAGCAGCGTTTGCTGCTGATGCGGCTCGCCGCGCTGTTCGGTCCCGATGCGATCGCGCACGCGCCGCGCGCGACGCGGCAGTCGGCCGACGAGCACGTTCGCGTCGTCAGCGGGCTGCATGCGCTCACGCGCGCCGTGGCCGAGATCGATCGGCTTCCGGAGGCAGCACGCACCCCCGGCGTCGTCACCAGCTTCGACGAGGTGACGCTGATCAATCCCGGCATCAATCCGGCATCGATCGAGCGCCGCGTTCGCGGCACGCGCTGGAAGATGGTCGATCGCAGCGAGAGCGGCTGCCGGTTGATGGCCCCGGCAAAGGAAGCGCCCGCGAAACTCGGCGAACTCCTCGCGATCAACGATGGGGGCAACTGGATCCTGGGCGTCGTGCGACGCATGCAGCGCCAGCAGGTCGACGAAATGACCGTCGGCGTCGAAATCATTGCGCGGCGGCTCGTGCGCGTGCTGCTGCGCAACTGGGCCGCACCGGCTGAAGCGGCACGGGCTGCCGGCGCGGGCTACGACAAGCCGTTCTTCGGCATCTATCTCCCCGCGGCGCCCGAAAACCGTCAGGCCTCGCAGCGCAGCCTGATCGGTCCGGACGATCGCTTCACGCCGGGCAGCATGATCGAACTCGACACCGGCAGCGCGCGCTATCTGATCCGCTTCACGCAGACGCTCGAGCGGCAAACCGGCTGGACCTGGACGCTCTTCAACGCCGTGCGCAAGCTCGCGCCGTAGTTTTCTCCGCGATGGTTGCACGCCGGTCGCACCGGTCGGCGAGTCATGACGGGGCGATGGCCGGCTGCTAAAATGCCTTACTGACCTGCGAGAGGGTCGTCTGCGGCAAGTCCTCGCACGAGTGGGAGAGCGGGCCTTTCCGGCCCGGGTCGAAATCGTCGCCGGCATGCCGGTCAATTATCAAGAGAAAGCGAGGAGACATCGGATGGAGCGTCGTTCGTTCATCAAGCACACCGGCCTGGCCGGCATTCTGGCGGCTTCTTCCGCGCCGGTATTCGCGCAGTCGGCGCCGGAAGTGAAGTGGCGGCTGGCATCGAGCTTTCCCAAGAGCCTGGATACGATCTTCGGCGCCGCTGACACGATCAGCAAGCGCGTCGCCGCGGCCACCGACAACAAGTTCCAGATCCAGACGTTCGCCGGCGGCGAAATCGTTCCCGCGTTCGGCGTCGTCGATGCCGTCCAGAACGGCACCATCCAGTGCGCACACACGGCGCCTTACTACTTCTTCGGGAAGGACCCGACGTTCGCGTTCGGCTGCGCGCTGCCGTTCGGCATGAACGTGCGCCAGCAGAACGCGTGGATGTATCACGGCGGCGGCATGCAGCTGATGCGCGAGTTCTACAAGGACTACAACATCATCAACTTCCCGGCGGGCAACACGGGCGCGCAGATGGGCGGCTGGTTCCGGAAGGAAATCAAGACGGTCGCCGACTTCAAGGGCCTGAAGATGCGGATCGGCGGCACGGGTGGCCTGCCGCTGCAGAAGCTCGGTCTCGTGCCGCAGCAGATTCCGGGCGGTGACATCTATCCGTCGCTCGAGAAGGGAACGATCGACGCGGCGGAATGGGTCGGCCCGTACGACGACGAGAAGCTCGGCCTCTACAAGGTCGCCAAGTTCTACTACTACCCGGGCTGGTGGGAGGGCGGGCCGGAGCTCGATCTCTTCGTCAACAACAAGGCCTACGAGGAGCTCCCGAAAAACTATCAGGCGATCCTCGAAGCCGCGTGCTACGAGGCGAACGTCGACATGCCGGCCAAGTACGATGCGCTAAATCCGGCCGCGCTCAAACGGCTGATCGGCGCGGTCGTCAAGCTGCAGCCGTTCTCCAACGAGATCATGGCTGCCTGCTTCAAGGCGACGACCGAGGTCTACGACGAGATCGCGACCAAGAACGCGAAGTTCAAGAAGATCTACGAACCGTGGAAGGCGTTCCGCAACGACCAGGTGTCGTGGTTCCAGGTCGCGGAAAACCGCTTTGACAACTTCATGATCGCCGCCGGACGGATGTCGCAGCGCGGGCCCAGCAAGTAGACGCAGCTTCAGCCTGATCGACGAAAAGCCCCGCTTTCGACGGGGCTTTCGTTTTGGTGCACGCCAGGGCGGGACGGTCGCTTCGGCTTTTGCGCTGGCGATCGTTATTGCTTAGGGGCGTCCTTGGCGGGCTCGCCCATTTGCTCGCGCAGCGCGCGCTCGAGCGCCTTTTGATCATCCTCGGGCTCCGCCGCGCCAGGCGCACCGCCTGGTGCCGCGCCACTGGCAGGGACCTCCGACACACCGGTGCCCCCGGGCGCGCTGTTGCCGCCCCCGAACGCGCGCTCGAGCGCCTTCTCCGCCGCTTCCTGCTGCGCGCCGCCCGACAGCGGTTCCTGCGTGCCCTTGGCTGCGTCCGGCGGAAAGATCGGCTGCTCCTCCGGAACGATGATCTGGATCTTCTCGATGTCGAACTTCTTCTCGCCGGCCTTGTACACCATCACCATCTGCGGGAATGCGATCACGAGCCCCACCATGACGACCTGGATCAGCACGAACGGCACGGCGCCCCAGTAGATCTGTCCGGTGGTGACGCCCTTGATCGTTTTCTTCGAGATCCGGTCGATGTACTCCTTGGCTGGCGCGACGCTGCGCAGGTAGAACAGTGCGAAGCCGAACGGCGGATGCATGAACGACGTCTGCATGTTGACGCCGAGCAGCACGCCGAACCAGATGAGATCGATGCCGAGCTTTTCCGCGACCGGCCCGACGAGCGGAATGATGATGAACGACAGCTCGAAGAAGTCGAGGAAGAACGCAAGGACGAAGATCAGGAGGTTGACGACGATCAGGAAGCCCAGCTGGCCGCCGGGCAGGCTGGTGAGCAGGTGCTCGACCCACACGTGGCCGTTGACGCCATAGAACGTCAGGCTGAACACGCGCGCGCCGACCAGGATGAACACGACGAACGTCGACAGCTTGGCGGTGGTGTCCATCGCCTGCCGAAGGAGCTTCCACGACAGGCGCCTGCGCAAGAGCGCCATGATCAGCGCGCCCGACGCGCCCATCGCGCCGCCTTCGGTCGGCGTCGCGACGCCGAGGAAGATCGTGCCGAGCACGAGGAAGATCAGCGCGAGCGGCGGAATCAGCACGAAGACGACACGCTCTGCGATCCGCGAAAGCAGGCCGAGCTTGAGCACGCGGTTCAGCACCGCGGCGAAGAAGGCGACCGCGGTTCCGACCGTCGTGGCGATGACGAGCACCTCGTCGAGCGGATGGCCCTCCATCCGCAGCTTCGCGTAGGCGACGGCCGCGATGACGGCGATGACGACGAGCACGACGAGCGACGGCGTGCCGCTGCCGCCGTCCGGCTCGCGCATCGTCCGCGCTTCCGGTGGCAGCGCCGGCGCCCAGTGCGGCTTCACGATCGTCGCACCGAGCACGTAAAGCGCGTAGAGGCTCGCAAGCACGAGGCCGGGGATGAACGCACCGGCGTACATGTCACCGACCGATCGGCCGAGCTGGTCGGCCATGATGATCAGCACGAGCGACGGTGGAATGATCTGCGCCAGCGTGCCCGACGCCGCGATCACCCCCGTCGCAAGGCGCCGGTCATACCCGTAACGCAGCATGATGGGCAGCGAGATCAGCCCCATCGAGATCACGCTCGCGGCGACGACACCGGTCGTGGCGGCGAGCAGCGCGCCGACGAAAACGACTGCGTACGCAAGGCCACCGCGCAGCGGTCCGAAGAGCTGGCCGATCGTGTCGAGCAGGTCCTCGGCCATCCCCGACCGCTCGAGGATCAGGCCCATGAACGTGAAGAACGGCACCGCCAGCAACGTGTCGTTCGACATCACGCCGAAGACCCGCTCGGGCAGCGCCTGCAGCAGCGACGTGTCGAGCAGCCCGAGCTCGATGCCGAGGAGTCCGAATGCGATGCCGACGGCGCCGAGCGAGAACGCCACCGGGAAGCCCAGCAGCAGCGTGACGATCAGGCCGCAGAACATCAGCGGCGCGATGTTGGCGGTGAGCCATGCCGTCATGGCGTCTTCCCTTCGAGCACGGGCGCTTCGACGCCGCGCTCGCGCGCGATCTCCTCGGCGAGTTCTTCCTCCGCCGATTTGGCGTGATGCTTTTCGAGCGGATCGGGGATGCGCCCGCGCAGGAAGGCGATGCGCTTGATCAGCTCGGACACGCTTTGCATGATCAGCAGCGCGAATCCGACGGGGACCATGAGCCGTGCGGGCCAGATGATCAACCCTCCGGCGTTGGTCGACACCTCCCCGCGCGTGTACGAGTCGACGAACAGCGGCCACGCGAGGTACATGATGATGAATGACATCGGCCACAGGAACAGGACGATCCCGACGACGTCGATCCAGTTCTGCGCGCGCGGCGAGAGCCTGCCCTGGATGATGTCGATGCGAACGTGGTCGTTGCGCAGCAGCGTATAACCGGCGCCGAACAGGAAGATCACCGAGAACAGATACCACTGGATCTCGAGGTACGCGTTCGAGCTGTAGTCGAACAGCTTGCGGACCGTCGCATTCGCCGCGCTGATCAGCACGACGACGAGGACGAGCCAGTAGACGATGCGGCCGACGCGCTCGGTGATGGCGTCGATCGCGCGCGAGAGCGTGAGCAGGGCGTTCACGATTCCTCCTTGCGGCGTCTCCCGCGCGCCGTCGCTTGGTGGCCGGATGCCCTTCGCGGCCGCGAAGGACGGCGAATTATAGGCGATCGCCCCCGCGGTGCGCCGACCCGTCCCGGGGGCGCTGGCACTTCGCCCGGCCGCCTCGCGTCCCGATGCTAAAATGCGCGGTTTCCGGGTGCATCGGTCATGTTCAGCCGCTCCTCCACGTTGGCGCAGTCCGATCCCGAGCTGTGGCAGGCGATCGCCGCCGAGAACCGGCGCCAGGAAGAGCACATCGAGCTCATCGCGTCGGAGAACTACGCGAGCCCGGCCGTCATGGCGGCGCAAGGCACGCAGCTCACCAACAAGTACGCCGAAGGCTATCCCGGCAAGCGCTATTACGGCGGCTGCGAGTTCGTCGACGTCGTCGAGTCGCTCGCGATCGAACGTGTGAAGCGGCTGTTCCATGCCGAGGCCGCCAACGTCCAGCCGCATTCGGGCGCGCAGGCCAATCAGGCCGTGTTCTTCGCCGCGCTGAAGCCCGGCGACACGATTCTCGGGATGAGCCTGCCGCACGGCGGCCATCTGACGCACGGCTCGCCGGTCAACCTGTCGGGCAAGTGGTTCAACGTCGTCCCCTACGGTCTCGACCCGGTCACCGAGCTCATCGACTACGCCGAGGCCGAGCGGCTCGCGCGCGAGCACAAGCCGAAGCTGATCATCGCGGGCGCATCCGCGTATTCGCGCGTCATCGAATGGAAGCGCTTTCGCGCGATCGCCGACGAAGTCGGCGCGCTGCTGATGGTCGACATGGCGCACTACGCGGGGCTCATCGCGGCCGGCGTCTACCCGAGTCCGGTCGGTATCGCCGACTACTCGACGAGCACGACACACAAGACGCTGCGCGGGCCGCGCGGCGGCTTTGTCCTCATGAGGGAGGCGCACGCCAAGGCGCTCAACTCGGCGGTGTTTCCGGGCTTGCAGGGTGGACCGCTGATGCACGTGATTGCCGCCAAGGCGGCCGCGTTCGGCGAGGCGCTGACGCTCGATTTCAAGATCTACCAGGAGCGCGTGCTCGAAAACGCACGCGTGCTTGCGAAGGTGCTGCAGGAGCGCGGGCTGCGCATCGTATCCGGCGGAACCGACTCGCACATGTTCCTCGTCGACCTGCGCGCCAAGCAGGTCACCGGAAAGGACGCCGAGGCCGCCCTGTCGCGCGCGCACATCACCGTCAACAAGAATGCGATCCCGAACGACCCGGAGAAGCCGTTCGTCACGTCCGGAATCCGCATCGGCAGCCCGGCCGTCACGACGCGCGGCTTCGGCGAGATCGAGTGCGAGGAGCTCGGCCACCTGATTGCCGACGTGCTCGATGCGCCCGCCGACGAAGCCGTCGCGACGCGCACGCGCAACGCCGTCGCTGCGCTGACTCGCAAGCATCCCGTCTATCGGGCATGAAATGCCCTTTCTGCGGTAGCGCGGATACGCAGGTCATCGATTCTCGCGTCTCGGAGGCGGGCGATTCGATCCGCCGCCGCCGCCGCTGCACCGGCTGCCAGAAGCGGTTCACGACGTACGAGACCGTCGAGCTGCGACTGCCGCAGGTCGTGAAGACCAACGGCGAGCGCGCCGAGTTCGACACGGGCCGATTGCGCGTGGGGTTCGCCCGCGCGCTGCACAAGCGGCCCGTTCCCACCGAGTTCGTCGACGCCGCGATCGATCGCATCGTCCAGCGCGTGCTTTCGCTCGGCGAGCGCGAGATCGCGTCGCGCCAGCTGGGCGAGATGGTGATGGACGAGCTCTACAAGCTCGACAAGGTCGCGTACATCCGCTTCGCGTCGGTGTACCGGTCGTTCCAGGACGTTTCCGATTTTCGCGACGCGCTGAAGGAAGTCGAAGCCGTGCCCGCGCCGCGCAAGGGCGCACGTCGCCCGGGATGATGGTGGGCGTGGCAACGCGGGTGCCTTCCGCGGAGTCGGCGGCCGCGCAACCGTCCTTCACCGAGGACGATCGCCGCCACATGGCGCGCGCGCTGGCGCTCGCCGAGCGTGGCCTCTTTACCACCACGCCGAACCCGCGTGTCGGTTGCGTGATCGTGAGCGACGGGCGTGTGCTCGGCGAAGGTTTCCACGAGCGCGCGGGGCTCGCGCATGCGGAAGTCGCGGCGCTCGCGGATGCGCGCGCGAAAGGGAACGACGTGCGCGGCGCGACGCTGTACGTGACGCTCGAGCCGTGCAATCGGCACGGCCGCACGCCGCCCTGCGCGGACGCCGTGCTCGCCGCCGGCATCGCGCGCGTCGTCGCCGCGATGCACGACCCGAATCCGGCGCAGGCGTCAGGAGCGCTGCGGTTGCGCGAGCATGGCGTCGTCGTGGACGTCGGGCTGTGCGCGCGCGAGGCGACGGCGCTCAATGCCGGGTTCGTCGCGCGGATGACACGTGGCACGCCGTGGGTGCGCAGCAAGATCGCGGCGAGCCTCGACGGCCGCACGGCGCTGCCCGGCGGCGAAAGCCGCTGGATCACGGGCGCGGCTGCGCGCGCCGATGGGCATGCGTGGCGCGCGCGTGCGTGCGCGGTGCTGACCGGTGTCGGCACGGTGCTGCACGACGATCCGCAACTCACCGTGCGCGCCGTGGCGACATCGCGGCAGCCGCTGCGCGTCATCGTCGATCGCAATGCCGACACGCCGCGCGACGCGCGCGTGCTCGAAGGCGGCAACGTCCTGATCGCGACCGCGGGCGCGCGGGGCGGCGGCTTCGGCCCGGGCGTGGAGCAGATCCCGCTCCCCGACGACGAAGGGCGCGTCGACCTCGCGGCGATGATGCGCGAACTCGCCCGCCGCGGCATCAACGAGGTGCACGTCGAGACGGGCGCCAGGCTCAACGGCGCGCTGCTGCGTGCCGGCCTGATCGACGAGCTGGTCGTTTATCTCGCAGGCGCGGTGCTCGGCGATCCGGCGCGCGGGATGTTCGACATCGGCGCGCCGCTCGCGTCGCTCGCCGCGCGCGTCGAGGTGGATTTCACGTCGGTCGACCGGATCGGTGACGACGTGCGCCTCGTCGCGAGGGTACGCCGGCAACGCATCGATGAACGTGACGGCGATCGCTCGCCGGAGCGTCGCTGATGTTCACGGGAATCGTGCAGGCAACGGGCGAGATCGTCGCGCGCGATCGTCGCGGCGACGGCATTCGCATCCGCGTCGATGCGCACGCGCTCG
>DATEIQ010000223.1:0-6673 GCA_035278845.1 Casimicrobiaceae bacterium
CGCTAGCGCGGAGGTTGGTCCAGTGAGCGACGCAGCGAAACCGATGACCATTGCGTCATGACGCCGGCGCTGCTCGGAACGTTCCTCGGCATGATGACGACCGGCGTGCCGGTCGCGATCGCCATGGCCGGCTCGGCGCTGGTGTACATCCTGCTGACGGGCAGCACGCCGCCTTTCGCCGTCGTCCACCGGATGATCAGCGGCATCGACAGCTTCCCGCTGCTCGCCGTGCCGTTCTTCATCTTCGCCGGCAACCTGATGAACAACGCTGGCATCACCAACCGCATCTACGACTTCGCGCTCGCGCTCGTCGGCTGGCTCAAGGGCGGCCTCGGCCACGTGAACATCATCGGCTCGGTGATCTTCGCCGGCATGTCGGGAACCGCCATCGCCGACGCAGCGGGTCTCGGAACGATCGAGATCAAGGCGATGCGCGACAAGGGCTACGACGTCGGCTTCTCGGTGGGTGTCACCGCAGCATCCGCGACGCTCGGCCCGATCATCCCGCCGTCGCTGCCTTTCGTCATCTACGCGACGATGGCCAACGTGTCGGTTGGCCAGCTGTTCCTTGCCGGAATACTGCCGGGCGTCGTGATGGCGATCCTCATGATGCTGACCGTCGCCTACTACGCGCACAAGAACCAATGGGGCGGCGACATAGCGCTCGAATGGAAGCGCATGGGCAAGGCGCTGACCGAGCTTGCCGTCGTCGTCGCGTTTCCGGTTGCGATGTGGGCCGCCGTCAGGCTCGGCATGCCATTCAATTACGCGCTCGGCGCCGGCCTCGGGCTGCTGTTCCTCGCCGACTGGCGATTCAAGTTCGATGCGGTGATGCCGATCATGACGCCGATCCTGCTGATCGGCGGCATGGCGACAGGCGTTTTCACGCCGACCGAAGGCGCGATCGCCGCCTGCGTTTGGGCGCTGATTCTCGGGCTCGTCTGGTATCGGACGATGACGCTGCGAATGCTGGCCAAGGTCGGCATGGACACGATCGAGACGACGGTCACCGTCATGTTCATCGTCGCCGCGGCATCGATCTTCGGCTGGCTGCTGACGGCCACGCGCGTGACCGACATGGTCGCGATGTGGGTGCTGTCGTTCACGCACAGTCCATGGGTGTTCCTGCTGCTCGCGAACCTGCTGATGCTGTTCGTCGGCTGCTTTCTCGAGCCGACGGCGGCGATCCTGATCCTCGTGCCGGTTCTCTTGCCGGTCGTGCAGCAGCTCGGCATCGATCCCGTGCATTTCGGCCTGGTGATGGTGCTGAACCTGATGATCGGCCTGCTGCATCCGCCGATGGGGATGGTGCTGTTCGTGCTCGCGCGCGTGGCGAACCTGTCGATCGAGAAGACAACGATGGCGATCGTGCCGTGGCTTATTCCGCTCCTGCTGTCGCTGATTCTGATCACTTACGTGCCGCAGATCGCGATGTGGCTGCCGCACCTGCTGATGCGGCAATAGAAGATGGACCGAATCGAGCGCGTCGAAATCCTGCAAGTCGATCTCGCGCCGAAGGTGGCGCGCAGCGACGCGATCCAGTCGTTCGTCGCGCAGGAGACGCCGATCGTCCGCATCACGTGCGGCGACGGCGCGCAGGGCACCGGTTACACGTACACGATCGGCACAGGCGGGTCGTCCGTAGTGGCGCTGCTGCGCGACCATCTCGCGCCGCGGCTCATCGGCCGCGATGCCGCCGAGATCGAACATTTGTGGAAGGATCTGTTCTTTCACACGCATGCGACCGCGGTCGGCGCGATCACGAGCCTTGCGCTCGCCGCGATCGACACGGCGCTGTGGGACCTGAAGTGCCGGCGTGCCGGACGGCCGCTGTGGCAATGCGCCGGCGGCGCGCAGCCGCGCATCCCGGTCTACACGACGGAAGGTGGCTGGCTGCATCATTCGCGCGGCCAGCTCGTGGAGGAAACCCGGGCTGCGAAGCAGCAGGGCTTTCGTGGCGCGAAGATCAAGGTGGGGCGGCCAACCATCGCGGAGGACGTCGATCGCCTCGGCGCCGTGCGCGAGGCGGTCGGCGACGCGTTCGAGATCATGGTGGACGCCAACCAGGGGTTCACCGTCGCCGAGGCGCGCCGTCGCGCGCACGCCTTCACCGCATTCGGCCTCGCGTGGCTCGAGGAACCGCTGCCGGCGGAGGACATCGGCGGGCACGTCGAGCTCGCGGCCGTCGCCGCGATGCCGATCGCGGTCGGCGAATCGCTCTATCACCCGTCGCATTTCCGCGACTATCTCGAGCGGCGTGCGTGCTCGATCGTGCAGGTGGATTGCGCGCGTATCGGCGGCATCACGCCGTGGCTCAAGGTCGCCCACCTGGCGGAAACTTTCAACGTCGCCGTCTGCCCCCACTTTCTGATGGAGCTGCACGTCTCGCTCACCGCCGCGGTGCCGAACGGGGCGTGGGTCGAGTACATTCCGCAGCTCGACACGATCACGACGTCGCGGCTTTCGATCGAGGACGGCTGCGCGGTTCCGCCGCAGGCGCCGGGCCTTGGCATCGACTGGGACTTCGCGGCCATCGAACGCACCGCCGTGGCACGCGCCACGATCGTTTGAGGAGCACTCGAATGCTTACCCGTTCTTCCCTGACCGTCCGGTTGCATCCGGCCGATGATGTCGTCATCGCGCGCCAGCAGCTCGTCGGTGGAACGAAGCTGCTCGACGAGGACGTCGTCGTCGCCGGGCTTGTGCCGCCCGGCCACAAAGTCGCGACGCGTGCGATCGCCGCCGGTGCGCCGGTGCGGCGCTACAACCAGATCATCGGCTTCGCGAGCCGCGCTATCGCGCCCGGCGACCACGTTCATCTGCACAATCTGGCGATGGGCGCGTTCGACCGCGATTACGCGTTCGGCGTGGACGCGAGGCCGACCGATTACGTCGTGCCCGCCGCCACGTTCGAAGGCATCGTCCGCCGCGGCGGTCCGAACGCCGGCAAGGTGGCGACGCGCAACTACGTCGGCATCCTGTCGACGGTGAACTGCTCGGCGACGGTCGCACGCGGCATCGCCGATCACTTCACGCGCGAGCGCCTCGCCGCGTATCCGAACGTGGACGGCGTCGTCGCGCTCACGCACGGCTCGGGCTGCGGCATGGATACGCACGGCGAAGGCATGCAGATCCTGCGGCGCACGCTCGGCGGATACGCGAAGCACGCGAACTTCGCGGGCGTGCTGATCGTCGGCCTCGGTTGCGAGGCCAACCAGATCAGCGCGCTGCTCGGTGCGCAGGCGCTCGCGGAAGGGCCGCTGCTGCGCACGTTCTCGATCCAGGACACTGGCGGCACGGCCAAGACGATCGCGCGAGGGCTCGCGATGATCGACGAAATGCTGCCGCATGCCAACGACGTGGCGCGCGAATCGGTGTCCGCATCGCACATTACCGTCGGTCTGCAGTGCGGCGGCTCGGATGGTTACTCCGGGATCACCGCCAATCCCGCGCTCGGGGCGGCGGTCGACCTTCTCGTGCGCAACGGCGGCACGGCGATCCTCTCGGAAACGCCCGAGATCTACGGCGCCGAGCATCTGCTGACACGCCGTGCAGTGTCGCGCGCGATCGGCGAAAAACTCGTCGCGCGCATCCGCTGGTGGGAGGACTACACGGCGCGCGAGCGCGGCGAGATGAACAACAACCCGTCGCCGGGCAACAAGGCGGGCGGTCTGACGACGATCCTCGAGAAATCGCTCGGCGCGGTGGCGAAAGGCGGCACGACGAATCTCGTCGAAGTGTACGAGTACGCGGAGCCGGTGACGGCCAAAGGCTTCGTCTACATGGATACGCCCGGCTACGACCCGGTGTCGGCAACGGGCCAGGTCGCGGGCGGCGCGAACATGATCGTGTTCACGACGGGCCGCGGCTCGGCGTACGGCTGCGCGCCCTCGCCTTCGCTCAAGCTCGCGACGAATACGGCGCTTTGGCAGCGGCAGGAGGAGGACATCGACCTCAATTGCGGCGAGATCGTCGATGGCGGCGCAGCCGTCGCGCAGGTCGGCGAGCGCCTGTTCCGCTTGATCCTCGATACCGCATCCGGGAAACGGTCGAAGAGCGAAATGCATGGTTACGGCCAGAACGAGTTCGTGCCGTGGTACGTGGGAGCGGTGATGTGAAGTGAAGTGACGTGCGGCCGCGGCGGCGATTGACACTCCCGCACGGCCGCCCGTACGCTGCACCGGAGCGCGCGGCGGCAATGCATTCGCGACGCGCGGAGACAGGGAAGTCGTTCAAGGAGGAATCGATGAAGCTCGTCACGAAGTGCGCCGCCGCGCTCCTTGCGCTCGGCATGCTGGGCGCGGCCGCACCGGCCGCGGCGCAGGAGAAGATCGTCGTCTGGTGGGTCAAGGGCTTCTATCCGTCCGAAGACGCGGCGCTGTTCGAGGCGATCAGGAAGTTCGAGGCGAAGAGCGGCATCAAGGTCGAGCTCTCGCAATACGCGGTGCAGGACGGCATTCCGAAAACGGTCGCCGCACTCGACGCCGGCAATCCGCCGGACGTGGCTTATTTCGACGTCTACGACTTCCAGGTGCTCGGCAAGTGGGCGTTCGAGGGCAAGCTCGAGGATCTCTCCGACATCCTCACGCCGATCAAGGACAAGTTCCTGCCCAACACGATCGAGACGACTTACCTGCTGAACGACAAAGCGAAGAAGCGCGCGTACTACGGCTTCCCGATCAAGCAGCAGACGATGCACATCGAGTACTGGAAGGACATGCTCGCCGAAGCCGGCGACAGCAGGATTCCGGAGACGTGGAAGGAGTATTGGGCGTTCTGGTGCGACAAGGCGCAGCCCGACTACCGGAAGAAGACAGGCAAGCGGATCTATGGCACGGGCTTCCCGATGGGTGTCGATTCGAGCGACTCGTACTACTCGTTCCTGACGTTCATGGACGCGTACAACGTCAAGCTCGTCGACGACAGCGGCAAGGTCACCGTCAGCGACCCGAAGGTGCGGCAGGGCATGATCGGCGCGCTGCGCGACTACACGACTCCATACACGAAGGGCTGCACGCCGCCTTCGGCCACGTCGTGGAAGGACCCCGACAACAACGTCGCCTTCCACAACAAGACGACGATCATGACGCACAACGCGACGATCTCGATCGCCGCGAAGTGGTTCGACGACATGAACAACGAAAAGCTCAAGCCCGAGGAGCGCGAGCAGGCGAAGAAGAATTACTACGAGAACATCGTGACGGCCGGCTTTCCGAAGAAGCCCGACGGATCGCCGATGACGTATCGCGCAGCGGTGAAGACCGGCGCGATGTTCGCCGACTCGAAGAACAAGCGGCGCGGCAAGGAATTCATCGCGTTCCTGCTGCAGGACGAGAACCTGATCCCGTACGTCGAGGGCGCGCTCGGCCGCTGGTATCCGGTGACGAAGTCCGGCGCGGCACGGCTTTCGTTCTGGCTGGCCGACCCGCACCGCACGTCGGTGCAGCGCCAGTTCTCGGCCGGCACGACGACGTTCGAGTTCACGAAGAACTGGAAATTCACGATCCTGAACAACGAAAACGTTTGGGCAAAGGCGATGAACCGCGTCGTGAGCGAGAAGTGGCCTGTCGAGAAGGCGGTGGACGAGATGCTCGCACGCATCAAGGAAGTGGCTGGTTAGCCGAGAGCTGGCGCGCGAGGGCGAAATCATCGGCCCTCGCCGCGACAGGGCGCGACGATGTCCACGGTGGTGTTGCCAAGCATCGACGCGGTCCACCCCGGGCCGCGCCGCGGGCTGTCGGCCTGGCAGTCGTGGGGCCTCGTGCTCCTCGCCCCGTACGTCGTCGTGTTCGCGGTGTTCGTCGTGTACCCGGTCGGCTACGGCCTGTGGCTCGCACGGCACCCGGCGAGCTACGTGGCACTCGCCGACGATCCCGTGTTCGCCGGATCGGTCGTCAACACGCTGCTCTTTTTGATCGTCGCGATCAATCTCAAGATGATCGTCGCGCTGTTGCTGTCGGGTTTTTTCGTCAATACGCGCACGTGGATCAAATGGCTGTCGGTGCTGTTCATCCTGCCCTGGGCGGTGCCGTCGATTCCGACGATCCTGTCGATCCGCTTCATGCTGAATCCCGAGTGGGGCGTGATCAACCAAGTCATCTTCCGGCTGACCGCCGAGGACGGCCCGAACTGGCTCAACGACCGCTGGCTCGCGCTCGCGATGGCGATGCTCGTGCACATCTGGAAGAGCCTGCCGTTCTGGACAATGATCATGATCGCCGGGCGGCTCGCGATTCCGAAGGAACTCTATGAGGCGGCCGGCGTCGACGGCGCCTCGCGCTTGCAGCAGTTTCGCTTTATCACGTGGCCGTCGATGCAGACGCTGTACCTGACGTCGACGATCCTGTCGATGATCTGGACGCTCGGCGACTTCAACAGCGTCTACCTGCTGACCGGCGGCGGCCCCGCGGATCTCACGCACGTCCTCGCCACGCTCGGCATCCGCTACCTTCGGCTCGACCAGGTCGACCTCGCGATGGCGACGATCGTCTGCGCGATGCCGCTGGTGCTTCCGCTCGTGTATTTCATGATGAAGCGGCTTTCCCGCTAGCGGCCGCCGATGAAGAAGTTCCTCACCGAAGCCAAGCTGCTGCTGATCGGCATACCGGTCGCGATCTGGACGCTGCTGCCGATCTACAACATGTTCGTGTTCTCGATCTCGACGAAGAACGAG
>DATEIQ010000224.1:0-8455 GCA_035278845.1 Casimicrobiaceae bacterium
TGTCCGACGCCTGGCTCCAGTACGTCGTGATCATCGGGAAGACCCACGGGAACACGCGGCCGTCTGCGGCATCGGTGCGTCCGTAGCCGATCGTGACCATCGGGACCTTGTCCGTCGCCACGCGATCGATCAGGCTGTACGTGATGCCGGTCGACAGCGGCTGCACCATCGAGGCGCCGCCCTGGTTCTTCTTGAGCCGCTCGTAGCATTCGACGCCGCGCGAGTTGTTGTATTCGGTCTCGCACTCGTCCCAGGAGAGCTTGACGCCGTTGACGCCGCCCTCCTTGATGTTGATGTAGTTCATGTAGTCGATATAGCCGCCGAAGATCCCGGATCCGCCTGCGGCGTAGGCGCCGACGCGGTACGAGAGAAGCGGCACGAACTGGTCCGCGGCGCCGGCGGTTCCGGCAGCCGCGGCGAGCGCGAGCCCGAACAGGCTCGCGAGCAGCTTATTGCGATGCAACATGATTTCCTCCTTAAGTGGCGCCACGGGCATCGAATATCCAAGCGCGGGCTCCATGATAGCCCCAAGCCGGACCCGCCGAGGCTAGTGCGGGAACGGCCAGAGGCGCAGCTTCTCCTTGCCGATCTGCCAGAGGCGCGCGAGGCCGTGCGGCTCGACGATCAGGAAGAAGATGATCAGCCCGCCGAACACCATCAGCTCCAGATTGGACGTGATGGAGCCCGGCAGCGACCACGCGAACGCCGACTGCAGGATTCCATTCAGCCAGTGCACCAGCACGTTCAGCACGATCGGCATCAGCACGATGAACGCGGCGCCGAGGAACGATCCGAGAATGCTTCCCATGCCGCCGATGATGACCATGAACAGGATGCGGAACGACAGGTCGAGCGTGAACGCCTCGGGCTCGACGGTTCCGAGATACGCGTATGCATACAACGCGCCCGCGATGCCGCAGTAGAACGAGCTGATCGCGAAGGCGAGCAGCTTCGTGCGCATCAGCCGGATGCCGATCACTTCCGCCGCGACGTCCATGTCGCGCACCGCCATCCAGGCGCGACCCGTCGCGCTGCGCACGAGGTTCTTCGCCGCGAGTGCGAGCAGCGCGACGATCGTCAGCGTGATCATGTACTTCTCGACCGGCGTCTCGAACGGGACGCCGAACATGACCATCGTCTGCGCCGTGATGACACCGGAGCTCGAATAGTTCGAGAACCACGGAAATCTCACCAGCGCCCATACGACGAAGAACTGCGCGGCAAGCGTCGCCACCGCGAGATAAAAGCCCTTGATGCGCAGGCTCGGCAAGCCGAAAACGATACCCACGAGCGCGGCGCAGCAGCCGGCCAGGAAAAACGACACGGGCAGCGGCAGCGCGGGCATGCGCAGCTCGAAGTTGTAGGCCGCGAAGGCGCCCACCGCCATGAACGCCGCCGTGCCGAGCGAAAGCTGCCCGGCATATCCGGTCAGGATGTTGAGTCCAAGCGTCGCGAGCGAAAAAATGAGCACCGGGATCAGGATCGCGGACAGCCAGTACTGGTTCGCGATCAGCGGCACGACGACGAACGCGAACACGACGACGGCGATGACGGCGACGCGGTCCTGCCGGATCGGAAAGATCTGCTGATCCTTCGCGTAGGTGACCTTGAACTGCCCGGCTTCACGATAAAGCATCGACGTTTCCCGATGTGCTTCGAGCGAGTGCCGCTCGCTCTGCTCGCTTGACGTTCGCTTCGCTCACGTCAGCACTCGCCGAAAACACATTGCCCGCTACACGCGGTCAATGTGTTTTTCGCCGAACAGCCCCTCGGGCCGCACGAGCAGGAACAGGAGCGCGATCACGTACGCGACCCAGCCCTCGATGCCGCCACCGACGAAGGGCCCCAGATAGACCTCGCACAGTTTCTCCGCGGCGCCGATGATGAGGCCGCCGACGATCGCGCCCGGTACGGATTCGAAGCCGCCGAGAATCAGCACCGGCAACGCCTTCAGCACGACGAACGTCAGCGAGAACGACACGCCGTTGCGGGCACCCCAGAGCATCCCGGCGACCAGCGCGACGAACCCGGCCACCGCCCACACGATCGCCCAGATCTGCTGCAGCGGGATGCCGACCGACAGTGCCGCCTGATGGTCGTCCGCAACCGCGCGCAGCGCGCGGCCGATCCGCGTGCGCTGGAAGAAGATCGCAAGCAGCACGACGAGCACGCCGGACACGACGGCCGCGAAAAGGTCGAACTGGCTCACGCCGATGTTGTAGCGGTCCATCAGCCATTCGAACGGCTGGTCCTGGATGCCGAGCTCGAGCCCGCGCGGCGTGCTGCCCCACAGCATCTGCGCGAGACCCTCGATGAAGAACGACAGCCCGATCGTCGCCATGAACAGCGTGATCTGCGGCTGGTTGACGAGCGGCCGCAGCACGACGCGCTCGATCAAAAGGCCCAGCACCACCATGACGGCCAGCGTGAGCGGGAGCGCCAGCCAGAAGTGGATCCCGTACTCCTTCTGCAGGCCGACGAACGTGATCGCGGCGAAGAACACCATCGCGCCCTGCGCGAAATTGAACACGCCCGACGCCTTGAAGATCAGCACGAAGCCGAGCGCGACGAGCGAGTACATGACGCCCGAAAGCAGACCGCCGATGAGCACTTCCAGGAAGAACGTCACCGCGCCGCTCCGAGGTAAGCGGCGATCACCGCCTGGTTGCCGCGAACTTCGTCCGGCGTGCCGTCGCCGATCTTGCGGCCATAGTCGAGGACGACCACGCGGTCGGAGATGTCCATCACGACGCCCATGTCGTGCTCGATCAGCACGATCGTCGTGCCGTACTGCTCGTTCACGTCGAGCACGAAGCGGCACATGTCCTGCTTCTCCTCGACGTTCATGCCCGCCATCGGCTCGTCGAGCAGCAGCAGCGACGGTTCGGCCGCGAGCGCGCGCGCGAGCTCGACGCGCTTCTGCAGACCGTAGGGCAGCCGCCCGACCGGCGTCTTGCGGATGTGCTGAATCTCGAGGAAGTCGATCACCTCCTCGACTTTCGCGCGATGCTCGAGCTCCTCCTGGCGCGCGCGCCCCCACCACACCGCCTGCTCGAGAAACGACGTGCGCATCTTAAGATTGCGGCCCGTCATGATGTTGTCGAGCACGCTCATGCCGCGGAAGAGCGCGATGTTCTGGAACGTGCGCGCGATGCCCGCCTCCGCCACCGCGTGCGAATCCATGCCGTGGCGCTGCTTCCCCCGATAGGTGATCGTCCCCTGTTGCGGCCGGTAGACGCCATTGATGACGTTCAGCATCGAACTCTTGCCGGCACCGTTCGGGCCGATGATCGCGCGCACCTCATGCTCGCGGACGTCGAACGTGATGTCCGTCAGCGCCTTCACGCCGCCGAACGCGAGCGAGATCCCGTCGAGCGACAGGACCACGTCTCCGATGCGGCGCGCGGGCGTCGGCATCGTGCGCGATCAGCCGGGTGCGAACGGGGCGATCGTCATGCGTGTTGTCGTGCGGCGGGTCATGCGAATCGTGGTGCGGTTCGTCATGCGGCGAGCGGCATCGCGGCGGGGTGCGCTTTGACGTCCTCGATGCGCAGGTCGGCAGCCACCATGCCCGTGCGCCCATCCTCGAACTTCACGAGCGTCTCGATGTGCTGCACGGCGCGACCGCCATACAGCGCGTCGATCAGCACACGGTACTTGTCGGCGATGAACCCCCGTCGCACCTTGCGCGTGCGGGTCAGCTCGTCGTCGTCCGGATCGAGCTCCTTGTGCAGGATCAGGAACCGGCGCACCTGCGAGCCGGAGAGCCCGGGCTCGGCCGCGAGCTCGGCGTTCACCTTCTCGACGCATTCACGGATCAGCGCGTACACCTCGGGCTTGCCGGCGAGGTCCGTGTACCCCGAATAGGGAAGGCCGCGGCGCTCGGCCCAGTTGCCGACGGAGCCGACGTCGATGTTGATGAACGCGCACACCCGGTCGCGGTCGGCGCCGAAGGCAACCGCCTCCTTGATGTGCGGAAAGAACTTGAGCTTGTTCTCGATGTAGTTCGGCGCGAACATGCCGCCGTCGGCGAGCTTGCCGACGTCGGCTGCGCGGTCGATGATCTTGAGCTGTCCGCTCTTGTCGATGTATCCGGCGTCGCCGGTGTGGAAGTATCCCTTCGCGTCGATCGACTCGGCTGTCGCGTCGGGGCGCTTGTAGTACTCCTTGAGCAGCATCGGACCGCGCACGAGCACTTCGCCGTTGGCGGCGATCGTGAGCTCGACGCCCGGCGCGGGCTCGCCCACCGTGTCGAAGTGCACGCCGCCGTCCGGCTGCAGGCATACGTACGCACAGGTTTCCGTCGAGCCGTAGAGCTGCTTCAGGTTGATGCCGATCGAGCGGTAGAAGCGGAACAGGTCGGGGCCGATCGCGGCGCCGGCCGTGTACGCGATGCGGATGCGGCTCATGCCGAGCACGTTGCGCAGCGGCCCATAGACGAGCAGGTTGCCGATCGCGTACGGGAGGCGATCGGCGAACGAAACGCGTTTCCCGTCCATGATGTCCGCGCCGCACCGGCGCGCGACGCTCGTGAAATGCGCGAACAGCCACCGCTTGACGCTGCTCGCGTCCTCCATGCGGATCATCACCTGCGTCAGCAGGTTCTCGAACACGCGCGGCGGCGCGAAGTAGTACGTCGGCCCGATCTCGCGCAAATCGGTCATCACGGTATCCGCCGACTCGGGGCAGTTGATCGTGAAGCCGACGTACACCCACTGCGCGAACGAGAACAGGTGGTCGCCCACCCACGCCATCGGCAGGTACGAGAGAACGCTGTCGTCCGGGCGCAGCTTGTCGAATTCCGCGCCGCCTTTCGCCGCGGCGATGAACGCGGCGTGCGTCTGCCGCACGCCCTTCGGCCTGCCCGTCGTCCCGGACGTGTACAGCATGATCGACACGTCGTCCGGCCGGCCGTGCGCGATCTGCTCGTCGAAAAATCCCGGATGCGCGCGGTCGTATTCGCGGCCCTTCTCGATCAGCTGCTCGTAGCCCGTGACCCCTTCGTAATTGCGCAGGCCCCGCGGATCGTCGTAATAGATATGCGAAAGCGAGGGTACTTTCGGCGCCGCCTCGAGCAGCTTGTCGACCTGCTCCTGGTCCTCGACCAGCGCATAGTCGATCTCCGCGTCGTTCAGCACGAACACGAACTCCGCGGCCGGCGCATCCTGGTACATCGGCACCGGCACGCCCCCGAGCACCTGCGCGGCGAGCATCGACCAGTAGAGGCGCGGGCGATTGTCGCCGACGATCGCGAGATGCATGCCGCGTCGGAAACCGTCGGCGGCGAGCCCGCACGCCAGCGCGCGGACCTCGGCGGCCACGTCGCGCCAGCTCCACGTTTGCCAGATGCCGAGATCCTTTTCGCGCGTCGCCGGGTCGCCCGGACGTGTTCGCGCGTGGTGGAGCATCAGTCGCGGGAAGGTGTCCTGCGCCGGTTCCATTCTGGTGGGTCCCTCCGCGGCGAGATCGGGCATCGCTTCGTCCCGTCTGTTGCCATTTTCGACTGGCGTGGGTGCCGGCGCTGCTTTCGACGAAGCGTTACCACCGGCGGCCGGCTATGGTACGTTCGATCATGAAGCTGGCGCAATGCGTCCGGACGCCCGGTGCCCCGGCAGCCGGCCGCCGCATGCGCGCATTACCGATTCCTGCATGAACCTCCCCGTCAGCGGCGCCACCGGCCCCGTGCTGTTTCGCGATGCCCGCGTGCTCGACGGCAGCGGCGGGCCGCCGTTTCGCGCGGACGTCCGGGTCGAAGGCCAACGCATCGCCGCGATGGCACGACCCGGTGCGGCACCAGAGCCCGGCGCTGCCACGGTCGTTGAATGCCGCGGGGCCACATTGATGCCCGGGCTCATCGAGCCGCACGCGCATCTGTCGTTCGTCGACCAGGCGACGCCGTTCGCCTTCACCACGATTCCGGTCGAAGAGCACGTGCTGCTGACGCTGAAGCATGCGAAGCTCTACCTCGACCAGGGCTTCACCTCCTGCTTCAGCGCCGCCGCGACGAAGCCCCGACTCGACATCGTCGTGCGCGACGCGATCGCGCGCGGCGATCACCCCGGGCCGCGGCTGCGCGCTGCCAGTGTGCAATTCACGGTGACGGGTGGGGTCGGCGATCTTCGCCAGTTGCACCTCGATCCGGGGGAGGCGATGTACACGCTGCCGTGCGACGGCCCGGTCGAGTTCCGGCGCGCGGCCCGTGAAGCGTGCCGCGAGGGCGTCGACGTGCTCAAGATCGTGCCATCGGGCGATACGTCCACGCCGGCCGTCCCATCCGCGCGGACGCTGATGACCGACGACGAAGTGGCAGCCGTGTGCGAGGTGGCGCGCGCGCACGAGCGCGTCGTGGCCGCCCATGCGCGGAGCGCCGAATCGATCAGGATGTGCGTGCGCCACGGCGTGTCGGTCGTCTACCACGCGACCTGCGCCGACGAGGAGGCGCTCGACCTGCTCGAGTCGCACAAGGCGACGCTGTTCGTCGCACCCGCGCTGTCGGTGACCGTCACCCGGCTGCGCGACGCGGGCAAGTTCGGCCTTCCCGCGAGCGACGCGATGAAGCGCAGGATCGAAGCCGATCTCGAGCGCACGATCGCGACGATGAAGGCGCTGAAGGCGCGCGGCGTTCGCGTACTGCCAGGCGGCGACTATGGCTTCATGTGGAATCCGCACGGCGCGAACGCGCGCGACCTGACGTATTTCGTCGATCTGCTGGGGTTCACGCCGATGGAGGCAATCGTCGGCGCAACGCGCCACGGCGGCGAGATCATGGGCATGGGCAACGAGCTCGGCCAGGTGCGCGAAGGCTTCCTCGCGGACCTGCTGCTGGTCGACGGCGATCCGCTCGACGATCTGTCGATTCTCGAAGACCGCGCGCGTCTTCTGGCGATCATGAAGGACGGGACGTTTCACAAGCGCCCGCCCGTTCTGGCCACCGGCCACTGAGTGGCTACTCGACCCGGAACTACGACATGGATTACGGCATTCGCGGCAAGACCGCGATCGTATGCGCGGCGAGCCAGGGGCTCGGCAAGGGCTGCGCGATGGCGCTCGCAGGCGAGGGCGTCGACGTCGTCATCAACGCGCGCAGCGCGGATGTGCTCGCCGCCACGGCGGACGAGATCCGCCGGGCGACGGGCGTTCGCGTCACGCCTGTCGCGGCGGACATCACGTCCCCGGACGGACGCGCGCAGGTCCTCGCCGCGTGTCCGGCGCCGGACATCCTCGTGAACAATGCGGGCGGACCGCCGATCGGCGATTTTCGCGACTGGGACGAAGCGGCATGGCAGGCCGCTGTCAATGCGAACATGATCACGCCGATCATGCTGATCCGTGCCGTCGTGGACGGCATGATCGCGCGCCGGTTCGGGCGCATCGTCAACATCACGTCGCGCTCGGTAAAGGCGCCGCTTGCGCACCTCGGCCTGTCGAACGGCGCACGCGCGGGGCTGACCGGGTTCGTCGCGGGGCTCGCGCGGCAGGTCGCGAAGCACAACGTGGCGATCAACAACCTGCTTCCGGGTCCGTTCCTCACCGCCCGCCAGGCGGATGGCCTGCGCAAGCTCGCGGCAAAGGCCGGCCAGGACTACGAAGCCTTTCTCGCGACGCGCGTGGCCGAGAACCCGGCCGGCCGCTTCGGCACGCCCGACGAGTTCGGCAAGGCGTGCGCGTTCCTGTGCAGCGCCGACGCCGGTTTCATCATCGGCCAGAATCTCGTCATCGACGGCGGCTCGGTCAACGCGACGATGTAGCAGCGCCTGCACCGCGCCGCGCGAAACCGGGCGAGGGGTGCACCGCGGCCGCGCGACGGCTACTTGTCGTAAACGTAGAAGCCGCGCTTCGTCTTGCGACCGAGATACCCAGCCGCGACCATTTCCTTCAGCAGCGGCGCCGGCCGGTATTTCGGATCGTTGAAGTCGGCGTAGAAAACGTTCATCACCGCGAGCATCACGTCGAGACCGATCATGTCGGCGAGCGCGAGCGGCCCGATCGGATGGTTGCAGCCGAGCCGCATGGCGCTGTCGATGTCCTCGGCCGATGCGAGTCCTTCCTGCAGCGCGAAGATCGCCTCGTTGATCATCGGGCAGAGAATCCGGTTGACGACGAAACCGGGACTGTTCTTCACGACGACGGGCGTCTTGCCGAGACGCTCGGCGAACGCGCGCACCGCGGCGATCGTTTCGTCCGACGTCTGCAACCCGCGAATCACCTCGACGAGCGCCATCATCGGCACCGGATTGAAGAAATGCATGCCGACGAATTGCGCCGGCCGGCTGGTGACGGCGGCGAGTTGCGTGATCGAGATCGACGACGTGTTCGACGCGATGATCTTGCCGGCCCCGGCGAGTGCGTCGACCTGCTTCAGGATGCGCAGCTTGAGCTCGAGGTTTTCGGTTGCGGCCTCGACGACGAGCTGCGTCGACGCGAGCTTCGCGTAATCGGTCGTTCCGGCGATGCG
>DATEIQ010000225.1:0-11095 GCA_035278845.1 Casimicrobiaceae bacterium
GGAATGATCGTGCGAACGTCGACGGTCGTGCTGGGGGCGGCTGGCATCGGACTCTCCTTCGGGTGGTGGGACGGCATCAACATGTAGTTTAAATATATCTTTTACGATAACACGGATTTCCGGGATAATCAATATCGGTAGTACATCTTTCGAAAACCCCGAAATCGCCATGCGCCTCACCACGTTCAGCGACTACGGCCTGCGGGTCCTGATCTACCTGGCCGTCCATCGCGATCGCCTCGCGACGATCGCCGAAATCGCCGGCGCCTACGGCATCTCGAGCAACCATCTGATGAAGGTCGTGCACCACCTCGCGCAGCGGGGCCACATCGAGACGGTGCGCGGCAAGGGCGGAGGCATGCGGCTCGCACGCGAGCCATCGCAGATCAACCTCGGCACCGTCATCCGCCAATCCGAGGACAACGTTGCCTTCGTCGACTGCTTCGACACGGAGCGATCGGACTGCCGGATCACCTCGGCGTGCCGCCTCAAGAAAGTGCTCGGGGAAGCGCTCGCAGCGTTTCTCGGCACGCTCGACCGCTACACGCTGGCCGATCTCGTCGATAATCGTCAAAGGATCGCGAAGCTCCTGCCGCTCGCCGATGCGCGCCTGAAGCGCGCGTAGCGCTTCCCGGCGCGCCTTGCGCCGTGCGCCGCGATGGCCGCCGGGCCGCGATCGCCCGCTTGGAGGACCCATGAAGCTCGAAGGATCGTGTCACTGCGGCGCCGTCCGCTTCAGCGTCGTGTCGCACACGCCGTATCCGTTCATGCGCTGCTACTGCTCGATCTGTCGCAAGACGGCCGGTGGCGGTGGCTACGCGATCAACATCATGGGCGATGCCGCGACGCTGAGGGTGCGCGCCCGCGGCAGCGTCGCCATCTACCATGCGCGCGTCGACGGCAAGGCCAGGCGGCGCTCGCGCTCGCCCGGCCAACGGCATTTCTGTGCGAAGTGCGCGAGCGCACTGTGGATTTACGACCCGCGCTGGCCGGAGTGGGTGTATCCATTCGCCTCGGCCATCGACACGCCGTTGCCGAAACCGCCCGAAGACGTCGAGATGATGCTCGATTACGCGGCGCCATGGGCCGACGTTCCTGCCGGCCGCAAGCACACGCACTTTGCCGAGTATCCGAAGGAATCGATCGCCGGCTGGCACGGCAAGCGGGGGCTCACCGTCACGTGACGCTGGCCGCCACCCGCGCGCATCCGCTCGATCTGGCGCCGGCTACTTGCGAAACAACCAGAGCAGGAGCGACAGGACGACCGAGATCACGAGGCAGGTGACGATCGGAAAGAAGAAGCCGCCACCCTCGGTTTCGATCCGGATGTCGCCGGGAAGCCGGCCGAGCGGCAATCGGGAGAGCCAAGGCCAGAGGAGGCCGGCGGCCAGCACCGCGAGGCCGAGAATGATCAGAAGGCGCTGCATCGCGTAGTGACTGCGCGGGACTACAATGGTTTCGCGAGCCGGAAGAGCAAACCACCCACGGAGGAACGATGCGCGCCATTCTGCCGGACATCTTCACGTGGTCGTGGTTTTCCGAGCCCCATGGCTACGACTTCAACGGCTATCTCGTCCAGCACCAGGAAGGAAACCTGTGCATCGATCCGGTCGTCCCCGGCGATGATCTTGCGGAAATCGAGCGCATGGGCGTCGCGCGAATCCTGCTCACGAACCGCAACCATTCGCGCGCGGCCAACGCGATCCGTGAGCGTACCGGAGCCACGGTCGCCATCCATCCCGACGACGCACCGCACGCGATCGGTCAGGGCACGGCGATCGACGGCGAGTTGCTGATCGGCGAAAAGATCGGCCCGCTCGTGATCGAGCCCGCCGCCGGCAAGTCGCCGGGCGAAATCGTGTTGCACTGGCCCGAGCGGCGTCTGCTGTTCGTCGGCGACGCCGTGATCGGCAATCCACCCGGCGCGTGCGGACTGCTGCGCGAAAAGGTGATGGACGACCCGGCGCGCCTTCGGCAAAGCGTGCGCAACCTGCTCGAGCTCGATTTCGACACGCTGCTGTTCGGCGACGGCACGCCGATCCTGACTGGCGCGCGTGCGAAGCTCGCCGAGCTCGTGAAAAGCTTCGCGGCGTAGCGCCACCCGAGCATGTCGTGCACCCTGTTTCGCACCGCGCGCCTGTGCATCGCATTCCTCGCCGCCACGGCGTTCGCACCCGCGGCCGCAGCCACGGACTTCACGGACATCTGGTTCATTCCGCAGGAGTCGGGCTGGGGCATGAACGTCGTGCAATCGGACAGCTTTTTGTTCGCGACGTTCTTCATCTACGGACAGGACAAGAACCCGACGTGGTACACCGCGTTGCTCACGTTCGACGGCACGCGCTATGCCGGTGGACTGTATCGAACGGAAGGATCGTTCTGGGCGAGTCCCTGGAAGCCGGAGGAGCATCCCGATGCCGTGCAGGTCGGAACGGCGAGCTTTCAACCGGGTGTCGACGCCTACCATGCGACGCTCGCCTACGCGGTGGACGGCGTGGGAAGCGTCAGCAAACAGATCGTTCGCCAGACGTTGACGAGGATCGTGCTCGGCGGCAGTTACGTCGGCGGGCAGGCGGGCAGCTACTCGAATTGCGCGGAGAGCTCGCAGAACGGAACGTACCAGGACACGTTCTCGCTCGACGTGACGCATGCCGTGAACGGCGAGGCTGCATTGACGTTCGCCTATAAGAGCGGCGCGACGTGCACGCTGTCGGGGACTCTCGGGCAATTCGGCCAGCTCTACGATATGCCCGGCGCAACGTACACGTGCACGGGCAACCTCGTGTTCACGACGAGCGCGGCTGTCTACGAGCTCAAGGCCACTGCGCAGGGCATCGAAGGGCGGCTGGCCGCGAATCTTCCGAGCGGATGCCGCGAAAGCGCGAATTTCTCCGCCGTCCTGAAGTAAGGAACGCGGCCGGTTTCTCGCGGCATCAGCCGCTGTCGCGCGGCACCAGCTCGTAACCGGCGTCGACGACGCGCCGCCGCACCGCGCGCCCGGCGAGCCGATCGCAGATCATCGCCCCCGCACGGCGGCCGATTTCGTACCGCGGCACGCGCAGCGTGGACAGCGACGGGACGACCTGCGACGCGATCGGGATGTCGTCGAACCCCGCGATCGCGACGTCTTTCGGGATCGCGAGGCCGCGGCGCTGGCACTCGAACAGTGCGCCAACTGCCAGCGCGTCGGCCGAGCAGAAGACCGCTCGCACGCCCGGCCGGCGCGCGAGAAGCGTCGCCATTGCGCGTCCACCGGCATCGATGTCGAGCGTCGTCTCGACACAGAGACCTGGATCCGGCTTGCGCTTCGCCGCCGCGAATGCCGCCTCGTAGCCGCGGCGCCGGTCGCGCGCACGGTCGTTGTCCCGCGGATCGGCGCCGATGTAGCCAACGCTTCGATAACCCCGTCCAAGCAGATACCGCGTGACGGCGCGCGCCGCGCCGACGTTGTCGTAGCCGACGGCCATGTCGATCGGGCGGCCGCCGAGGTTGCCGCCTTCGACGACCGGAATGCCCGCGCGCGCGAGCATGCGAGTCGTTTCCGGCGTATGGATCATGCCGGTCAGGTACATGCCGTCGACGCGCCGGGACAGGAAAGCGCGCACCAGCACTTCCTCCTCGGCGGCGGAAAAGCCGCTCGCACCGAGCAGCAGGTGCACGCCGGCGGGGGCGAGCGCATCGGACAGGCCCTGCATGATCTCGGCGATCAGCGAATTGGTGAGCACCGGTATCACGGCAGCCACGAGACCCGAGCGGTTTGACGCGAGCCCGCGCGCCATCAGATTCGGCGTGTAGCCGGTCTCGTCGAGGATCTGCTGGACGCGCGCACGCGTGCGTGCAGCAACCTTGCCGGGCTCGCGCAGCACCCGCACGACCGTCATGGCCGACACGCCGGCTGCCTGCGCGACGTCGGCAAGCCGCGGCTGCCCCGTCCGAACGGGGATGCGAGCCGGGGGCGCGCCGCGCGTGGGTGGCTTGCGATTGCGGACGTTTGACAGGGATTTCATGCGAGCGCTAACATGTTACCGCTAACATCATCCGGGTGGTGCTCTGCAAGCGCATTCGATCCAGGCACCGGCGCGCCCGGTGCGGCTGCCGACGGCTCTCGTCTATCTGCGCACGATGGCCGTGTTTTTCGTCGTCTGGGCGCTGGTCGCGCACTGGACGGCGAATCCGGTGCTGCTGCCGTCACCGCTCGCGGTGGGCGAAGCGTTCGCGGCGCTGGCCGGCGACCTCGAGCTGTTCCGGCACGCCGGCATAAGCTTCGGGCGCATGCTGATCAGCGTCGGCATCGCGGCGGCGATCGCCATTCCGCTCGGCCTGGCGATGGGCCTGTCGCGCACGCTCGACGCCATCGTCGACCCCACGATCGAAGTGCTGCGTCCGATCTCGGGCATCGCGTGGATTCCGCTCGCGCTCTTCATCTTCGGCATCGGCAACGCGTTGCCCGTCTTCATCATGACGTACACGGCGTTCTTCCCGATCCTGCTCGGAACCGTCGCGGGCGTTCACGGCGTCGACCGGAAGCTGATCGACGCCGCGCGGACGATGGGCGTGCCGTATCGGGCCATCGTCATGCGCGTCGTCGCGCCCGCCGCGCTGCCGTCGTTGCTCGTTGCGCTCAGGCTCGGCGTAGCATCGTCGTGGACCGCCGTGGTCGCCGCCGAGCTGATCGGTGCGCCGAGCGGCCTCGGTTATGCGGTCGAGTGGTATCGGGAACTGCTGGCGACACCGCAGGTCATGGCGTTCATCGCGACGATCGGCATTCTCGGCTACCTGACCGATCGCGCCGTGCGTGCGCTCGCGACGCGCTTCACGCCGTGGGCCGTGGAAACGCGGCAGGATCGTTCATGACCGCGGCGACCGCACGCTCCTCCACAGTCGCGGGGCCGGGCGCGGCGCACGCGTGGCCCTGGCGCGGCGTGCTGCTTCCGCTCGCGATCCTGGCCGTGTGGCAAGCGTGGGGCGTGCTCGGCGGCAACGTGCGCATGCCGCTGCCGACGCGTGTCGTCGCGGCGGCCGGCGATCTCATCGCGTCCGGCGACCTGCCCTGGGGCATCGCGCAAAGTCTCGGTCGCGTGTTTCTCGGTTTCGCCGTCGCCGCGCTGATCGCGATTCCGCTCGGCCTCGCGATGGGTGCGTTTCGTGCCGTCGAGCGCAACGTCGATCCGCTGATCGAGAGCTTCCGTCCGATTGCCGCGATCGCCATCCTGCCGCTCGCGATCCTGTGGCTCGGCACGGGAACGGCGGCTGCCGTGATGATCGTCGCGTATGCGGCGTTCTTTCCGATCGTCGTCAACACGATTGCGGGCGCGAGGCGCGTCGAGCCGACGCTGCTGCGTGCCGCCGCGACGATGGGTCTGTCGCGGCTCGCGACGCTGCGCACCGTCGTCATTCCGGCGGCACTGCCGGCGATCGGCATCGGCCTGCGTATCGGCATGGGCGTAGCGTGGACGGCAATCGTCGCGGCCGAACTCGCGGTCGGCGCCAAGGCGGGCGGCGGCACCACCGGTGGCATCGGCCAGATGATGTTCGTGTTCTACGCCTACAGCATCGAGCTCAATCGGATCGTCGTGTGCATGATCGCGGTCGGCCTCGTCGCGCTCGTGCTCGATCGGGCGATCCGGCTCGGCATGCGCCTGCTGATGCCATGGGCGCCGCGATGATAAAAGTCGCGCCGCGTGTCAGTGCGCTTCGGGACGGCGCGGACGAACGCATCGCTGCACCGAAGCTCCGTCTCGAAGGCGTCGGCAAGCGTTTCGACGTTTCCGGAGCGCAGGCCACGATAGCCGTCGCCGATTTCACGCTCGACATTGCGCGCGGCGAGTTCCTCGTCATCGTCGGTCCGTCGGGATGCGGCAAGACGACCGTGCTGAACGTGCTCGCGGGACTCGAGGCGCCGACCAGCGGCGCCGTAACGATCGACGGGCGCGCGATCCGCGGGCCCGGTCCCGATCGCGGCGTCATGTTCCAGGACTACGCGCTGTTTCCGTGGCACACGGTATGGGGCAACGTCGAATTCGGCCTGCGTCATGGCCCGGCCGGCGCAGGGCTTGATGTCGACGCGCGCCGCAAACGCGTCGCGAGCTACGTCGATCTCGTCGGGCTTTCGGGATCGGAAGCCAAGTACCCGCACCAGCTCTCCGGCGGCATGCGCCAGCGCGTCGCCCTCGCGCGGCTGATGGCGAACGAGCCGGACGTGTTGCTGATGGACGAGCCGCTCGCAGCGCTCGACGCGCAGACGCGGATCATCCTGCAGGACGAGTTGCTGCGCATTTGGGGCCAGGACCGGCCGGCCGCCGGGCGCCGCACCGTCGTATTCATCACCCACGCGATCGACGAAGCGGTATTCCTCGCCGATCGCGTTGCCGTGATGACGTCGCATCCCGGCCGCATCAAGGCCGTGATCGACGTCGATCTGCCGCGCCCGCGCAACGACGCGACGCGCGCGCTTCCGCAGTTCCAGGCGCTGACGCAACACATCTGGAGCCTGATCCGTGACGAAGCCTATCGCGCGACCGTCACTTAGGACCTGACCACACCGAGGAGGAGGAAGACATGACCAGTGGCAATCATCGCGACGGCACGTCGCGGCGGCGCTTCATCACGGCGGCGGGCGCCGCATCGGTCGCGCTCGCGGCGCCGGCCATCGTGCGCGGACAGGCTCGCAAGACGGCCAAGGTGTCGGTGGGCCGCCAGCCGTGGGCGGCCGGCAATTCGCCGGTGACGAAATACATGATGGACAACAAGACGTTCGAGCGTTTTGCCGGCGACGCAGGCTACGACCTTACCGTCGATTATCGCGACTATCCATCCGCCGCGCCGCAAGTCGAAGCGTTCGTCTCGGGCAACCTCGATTTCGGCATGTGGGGCAATACGCCGATCGTGCGCCTCGTCGCGCAGAACCAGCCGATCCAGATCATCACCGTCGGCGAAGGCCATTTCCGTTTCGTGCTCGCGACGCGCAAGGATTCGCCGATCCGCAATCTGGCGGATCTCAAGGGCAAGACGGTCGGTGCGCTGCTCGGCGGCGATCCGTACAACGTGCTGTCGCAGATGCTGCGCTACGAGCTCGGCAATCCCGATCCGAAGGCGTTCAACATCACCGTCGTCAACACACCCACGCAGGCGCAGGCGGCGACGATTCCGAGCGGCATGGACGCCGCCGTGTGCATCCACCCGGCGTTTCTCAAGGCGCAGAAAGAGCTCGGCACCGTCGGCATCATCAACTCGTTCGGCTACACCGAAGCGCATTACAAGGGCCCGGCCGGCGAGGGCGCCGGCATCCTGCTGCCGTCCGTCAAGAAGTCGGCGTTCTATCCCGACGGCTTCTATCTGCATCGCTCGTTCTGGGTCGGCAGCCGCAAGATCATTGAAAGCGATCCGGCGCTCGTCACCGCGTTCGTCATGGCACAACAGGATGCGGTGGCCAAGCTCTCGAAAATGGAGCCCGGCAAGGTCTCCGAGCTCGCGGTCAAGTATTGGGAGCTGCCGCCGGAGCTCGGCGCCAAAGTCGTCGAGGACGACGTGCTGTTCAAGCGCGGCTGGTGCTGGCCGACCGAAGGCGATGCGGCTGCGCTGCTCGAGACGTCGAAGAGCATGGTCGACGGCAAGCTGATCACCAAGCCGCTGACGTGGGACCAGGTGAAGGCCGCGTTCGCGCTCGCGGCGCCGCTCGACAAGGCCGCGTACGAGAAGACGGGTCGCGTGCCGGATGCAGCGGGGTTCAAGGACAAGGAAGCGAAGGATCTGCGCGGCGCTCCGGTCTGGGACGCGAGTGCCTGGGCCGCGCGCACGTGATCGGTAACTGCGCAATCATCATCTGCGCGATCGGCACCTGCACAAGCCTATACGCCGCCGGCAGCTGCGCGAGCATCTGCGCGATCGGCATCGTCAACGCACAACCACGCACGGGAGCATCATGATCGTCGGTTTCATAGGGCTCGGCACGATGGGCGGGCCGATGGCGGCAAACGTTCTGAAAGGCGGCCATCGCCTGGTCGTATCCGACGTCGAGCCGGCTGCGGTGGCAAAGCTGACCGCACACGGGGCGACGGCTGCGCGAACGCCGCGCGAGGTCGCCGCCGCGAGCGAGATCGTGATCACGATGCTGCCCGACGCGCCGGATGTCGAGCGCGTCGCGCTCGGTGCCGACGGCATCGTCGGCGGCATCCGCGCGGGATCGGTCTACGTCGACATGAGCACGATCGATCCGGCCACCACGCGCAAGGTCGGCGCGGCGGTCGCCGCGCGCGGTGCGGCAATGGTCGACAGTCCGGTCGGCAAGACGGCCGATCATGCGGTGGCGGGCACGTTGACGCTGATGGTAGGTGGACCGGACGACGTCATCGCGCGTTGCCGGCCGGTGCTCGATTGCATGGGGAGCGACTTCTTCCACTGCGGCGATCTCGGCGCCGGCCAGACGATGAAGCTCATCAACAATCTGCTCGCAACGGCAGTGTCGGAAGCGTCGATCGAGGCGCTGGTCGCCGGCCGCAAGAGCGGTCTCTCGCTCGAGTTGATGCTGAGCGTGCTGAAGACGACGATGGCGTGGAACAACGCGCTCGCGATCGCATTGCCCAAGCGGCCGCTGACCGGCGACTTCGAGCCGGGCTTCATGATGAAGCTCGCGCAGAAAGATTGCCGGCTCGCGTTGCAAATGGTCGAGAGCATCGGCGTTGCCGCACCCGTCGGCCGCGCCGCGCTCGCGAGTGTCGACGAGGCCGTGCGGCAGGGCATGGCCGAACGCGATGTCGGCGCGCTGCTGAAGCTGCGCGAGGAGAGCGCGGGCGTCGAGGTGCGCCTGTAACGCTATCGGAGATTCTCCCCGAACAGCTCGACGATCAGCGCGCGCAGCCAGCGATTGCCCGCGTCCTGCGCATAGCGGCGGTACCAGTGCACGCTGACGTCGAACCGCGGCAGCCCGCGCGTGTTCCACACGGTATAGCGGCCGAGGCGGCGAAACGCGTCGGACAGCCGGCGCGGCATGATCACCGCGAGCTCGGTGTCCGCGAGGATGCGTGGCAGCACCATGAAATGCGGCAGGGTCAGGCGCACGCGGTCGCGCAGTCCCAGCGCGTCGATGGCGCGCGCAGTCGCCGGATGCGAGCGCACCAGCACGTACGACAATCGGGCGAGTGCCGCGCGCGTCGGCCGTTGCCGCGCGAGTGGGTGATCGGCGCGCAGGACAACGACGTACTGCTCGTGCAAGAGCACCTGGCGCTCGACGTCGGTGAGCGCGGGGATGTAGCCGAGCGCCAGGTCGATGCGGCCGCTTTCCATCGCCGGCAGGATGTCCGCGTCGTCGAGCTGGAATGCCTCGAGCCGTACGCCGGGTGCCACGCGCGCGACGCGTGCCATCAGCCGCGGCAAAAATATCGTCTCGCCGATGTCGCTCATGTGCAGCCGGAACGTGCGCGCAGAGCGCGCGGGATCGTAGACCTCCTCTTCGAACAGCGCCGCATCGAGTGTGCCGAGGGCCTGCTCCACCGCGGCGGCAAGACGGCGGCCTCTCGGCGTTGCGGCCATGCCCCGCTGCGTGCGCACGAATAGCGGGTCGTGCATCGCCTGGCGCAACCGCGACAGCGCGTGGCTCACGGTTGGCTGGGACACGCCGAGCCGCTCGGCGGCCCGCGTCACGTTGCCGGTCGCGTGCACAGCGTGGAACGTCTGCAGCAGGCTGAGATCGAGCCCGGAAACGGTCGGTGTCGCTCCCATTATTCTTCCCGTCTATGATCGATCTAGCGAATATGGCATGGACAGATAGTAGCCCGTCGCCGTAGAGTCCGCCGGAACGCGCGCGCGGCAGCCGCACCGGCAGTGCGAGGTGCCGGGATTCTTCCCCGCCCGCCGCGGAACGCTCGAGGGGATGCCGTGGAAGTTTCGTTCGACCGCGAGGTACGCAACCTGCGCCTGGGCGCCGGCGACACGTTCCACGGCGAAGGCATCCTCGCGATCACCAAGGCGCTGTTGCAATCGGGCGTCGCGTACGTCGGCGGCTATCAGGGCGCGCCGGTTTCGCACCTGCTCGACGTGCTCGTGCAGGCGCGCGACTATCTCGGCGAACTCGGCGTTCACGTCGAGGCGTGTGCCAACGAGGCGTCGGCGGCCGCCATGCTCGGCGCGTCGATCCACTACCCCGTCCGCGGCGCCGTCACGTGGAAGTCGATCGTCGGCACCAATGTCGCGGCCGATGCGCTGTCGAACCTGGCGTCGCCCGGCGTTCGCGGCGGCGCGCTGATCATCGTCGGCGAGGACTACGGCGAAGGCGCGAGCGTCATCCAGGAGCGCACGCACGCGTATGCGCAGAAGTCGTCGCTCTTGCTGCTCGACCCACGGCCGGATCTCGCGCAAATGGTGCGCGCGGTCGAACATGGTTTCGCGGTGTCCGAAGCGTCCGGCATGCCGGCGATCCTGCAGCTGCGCATTCGCGCCTGCCACGTGCGGGGGTCGTTCGCGTGCAGCGACAACGTGGCGCCTGCGATTTCGGCGCGCCGCATGCTCGACGCACCGGCGGCGTTCGACTACGCGAAGCTTTCGCATCCCCCCGTCACGTTCGCGCACGAGAAGCGCAAGGTTGCCGAGCGCATTCCCGCCGCTCGCGACTACATCGTCGCGCATAAGCTGAACGAGCGGTTCGCGGGACACCGCGACGATGTCGGGCTCATCGTTCAGGGCGGCTTGTACAACTCGGTGGTTGGTGCTCTTGGATGCCTGGGCTTGAGCGATGCCTTTGGCGGCGGCGAGCTGCCGATGCTCGTGCTTAACGTAACGTACCCACTCGTGCCGGAGGAGGTGCGCGACTTCTGCCTCGGCAAACGCGCTGTGCTCGTGATCGAGGAGGGGCATCCGCCGTACATCGAGCAGGACGTGCAGGCGACGCTTGCCCGTCTCGACGTGCAGACGCAGGTTCGCGGCAAGGACGTGCTGCCTGCGGCCGGCGAATACACGGTCGAGGTGCTGGCGCGCGGGCTCGCCGGTTTCGTCGCGAGCGAGGCGGGCGATCTGGATGTCGCGGCCGGGCGAGAATGGCTCGCGCGGCTCGACGCGACGCGCGCCGACGTGGCGGCCCGGCTGGCCGGCCCGCTGCCGCCGC
>DATEIQ010000226.1:0-9049 GCA_035278845.1 Casimicrobiaceae bacterium
CGTCGAGATGGCGAGAATCGGAGTTTCGGTCAATCTGGTGTTGATGGCGCTCAATCTTTTGCCCATACCGCCGCTCGACGGCGGCCGCATTGCCGTGAGCCTGTTGCCCATGCCCGCGGCACACGCGTTCGCCAAGCTCGAGCCGTTCGGCTTGTTTTTGATCGTCGGCCTGCTGGCGTTCGGAGTGCTCGACAACGTCATGGGACCGTTGCTGCGCTTCGGCGAATGGGTGCTGCACTCGCTCGTTCCAATTTGAGCCGCATTCCGGCCAACGCTTAAGCCACTGCTTTGATGTTTGTCGATCGCGTGCTGTCAGGCATGCGGCCCACGGGTCGCATGCACATCGGCCATTACCACGGCGCACTCAAGAACTGGGTTCGCCTGCAGGAGGAGTACGAGTGCCTGTTCTTCGCGGCCGACTGGCACGCGCTGACGACGCACTTCGACGCCACGGAAGCGATCGCCGACAGCGTCTGGGACATGTTCGTCGATTGGCTCGCGGCGGGCGTCGATCCCACGCGCGCGACGCTGTTCATCCAGTCCCGCGTTCCCGAACACGCCGAGTTGACGCTGCTGCTCGGAATGATCGCGCCCGTGGGCTGGCTCGAGCGGGTGCCGACCTACAAGGATCAGCAGCAGCGGCTCGCCGATCATGATTTGTCGAATTTCGGATTTCTCGGCTATCCGGTGATGATGAGCGCCGACATCCTCGTTTATCGCGCGAACAAGGTCCCGGTGGGCGAGGACCAGGTCTCGCACATCGAGGTGACGCGCGAGCTCGCACGGCGCTTCAACCACATCTACGGCCGCGAGCCGGGGTTCGAGGAGAAGGCGCGCGCGGCGGTCAAGAAGCTCGGCAGCAAGAAGGCGCGGCGCTACGATACGCTGCGCACGGCCTTCCAGGAAAAAGGCGACACGCAGGCGCTCGAGGCTGCGCGCGAGCTGCTGGAAGACACGCAGAATCTTTCGCTCGGCGATCGCGAGCGCCTGTTCGGCTATCTCGAAGGCGCGCGACGCGTGATCCTGCCCGAGCCGCAGCCGCTTTTGACTGAAACGCCCCGCGTGCCCGGCCTGGATGGACAGAAAATGTCCAAGTCGTACGGCAACGCGATCATGCTTCGCGAGGATCCGGCATCGGTGACGGAGAAGGTGCGAACGATGCAGACGGACCCGGCGCGCGTTCGCCGAACGGATCCCGGCAATCCCGAGAAGTGCCCGGTCTGGGGCCTGCATCAGGTCTATTCGAGCCAGGAGACGCGCGACTGGGTGTGGCAGGGATGCACGACCGCCGGCATCGGGTGTCTCGAGTGCAAGCAGCCGGTGATCGACGCGATCATTCGCGAGCAGCAGCCGATCCGCGAGCGTGCACAGCGCTATATCGACGATCCGTCGCTCGTGCGCAACATCGTGGCAGACGGGTGCGAGCGCGCACGCAAACTGGCGGAAGAGACGATGCGCGACGTCCGCGAGGCAATGGGACTTTCGTATGATTGAAGGCGACGCCGCACTCGACCTCGCGCATCCGTCGCCGGCACCGAAGCCGCTCGCCCGCGTCTACGGCGAGCCGGTGAACGAGCTGCCGCGGGACCTCTACATACCGCCGGAGGCGCTCGAGGTCTTCCTCGAGACGTTCGAAGGACCGCTCGACCTGCTGCTGTACCTGATCCGCCGCCAGAACATCAACGTGCTCGACATTCCCATGGCGGAGCTGACGCGCCAGTACCTGGGCTACGTCGAGATGATGCGCCGCACGCAGCTCGAGCTCGCGGCGGAATATCTGTTGATGGCGGCGGTGCTGATCGAGATCAAATCGCGACTGTTGCTGCCGCGGCCGCCGGCGCCGCCGGGCGAGGAGGCGGAAGATCCGCGCGCCGAGCTCGTCCGTCGCCTGCTCGAATACGAGAAGATGAAGCAGGCCGCGCGCGAACTCGACGCGCTGCCGCTCGCCGAGCGAGATTTCACGACGGTACGCGTCTGGTTCGACCGCCTGGCCGGCGAACGCCTGCCCGACGTCGCGCCGGACGACCTGCGCAATGCTTGGGCGGGCCTGATTGCGCGCGCGCGCGCCAATCGCCATCATCTGGTCACCCGCGAGCAACTGTCGGTGCGCTCCGAGATGAGCCGGCTGCTCAAGCTGGTGCAGCCGGCGCGCTTCGTCGAGTTCACGGCGCTCTTCTCCGCGCACGCCGACGTCGCGCACCTCGTGGTCACGTTTCTCGCACTGCTCGAGCTGGCGCGCGAGCAGCTCGTGAGCATCGCGCAGGCCGAGCCGTACGCACCGATCTACGCGCAACTGCGCGGCGAAGCGCCGTTCGCGCTTGCCGCCGATTCGGAAACGGGCTCGTCATGAACGACATGTCCGACAGCATCGATACGGCTGAAGCAAAAGCGGTGCTCGAAGCCGCGCTGCTCGTCGCTGGCGAGCCGGTGCAGCCTGCCCTGCTCGCGAAGCTGTTCGATCCAGCGTTGCCGGTCGACACCGTGCGCACGCTGCTCGAGGAGCTCGCGCACGACTGGTCGTCGCGCCGTGTCGAGCTCGTGCAGGTGGCGTCGGGCTGGCGCTTCCAGGGCACGCGCGCGGTGCAGCCTTATCTCGATCGCCTTGCGCCGGAAAAGCCGCCGCGCTATTCGCGCGCAGTGATGGAGACGCTCGCGATCATCGCGTACCAGCAACCTGTTACCCGCGGCGACATCGAAGCGATCCGCGGGGTGGCCGTATCGACGAACGTCGTGAAGACGCTCGAGGATCGGCAATGGATCGAGGTGGTCGGACATCGCGAGACACCGGGTCGCCCGGCGCTCTACGCGACGACGAAGACTTTCCTCGACGATCTCGGCCTTGCCTCCCTGGCGGATCTTCCGCCGCTGGCCGATCTTGACTCGTCCCACCTACTGGAGATGCCTGATGCCCCCACCAAGGCCGCCGAGGCGCCACACGCACTCGCGAGCCCGATCCTCGGGTCCGATCCAACAGCCGAATCTGGCGCTGCAGCGGATCGCGGAGAGCCTGCCGCCCCCGAAACACAAACGATCCACTGACGAAATTTTCAGCGAGCCGCAGCGCCTGCACAAGGTGCTCGCGAGCTGCGGCTTCGGCTCGCGCCGCGCGATGGAGGAAATGATCCTCGCCGGGCGCATCACGGTGAATCGCATGCCCGCCGAAGTCGGACAGAAAGTCGGCCCAGGCGACGAGGTGCGCATCAACGGCGAGCTCGTCCGCGTCCGCTTCACCGAGCCGCGCGCGCGCGTGCTCATGTATCACAAGCCGACCGGAGAGCTTGTCACGCGCGACGATCCTGAAGGGCGACCGACGGTGTTCGAGCGGTTGCCTTCGATCGGCAGCGGCAAGTGGATCAACGTCGGCCGGCTCGACTACAACACCGAGGGCTTGCTGCTGTTCACCAACTCCGGCGAACTCGCCAACCGCCTGATGCACCCGCGTTACGAGGTCGAGCGCGAGTATGCGGTGCGCATCATGGGGCGGCTGACCGACGAGCAGGCGCAAGCGCTCACGAGCGGCGTGCAACTCGACGACGGCCCGGCGCGCTGCGAGAAGGTGAGCGATGGCGGCGGCGACGACGACGGCGCGAACCACTGGTACACGGTCGTGTTGAAGGAGGGCCGCAATCGCGAGGTGCGCCGGTTGTTCGAGGCGCTGGGGTTGATGGTGAGCCGATTGATTCGCACGCGCTACGGCATGCTTGCGATGCCGGCGTCGCTGGGGCGCGGCGAACTGACCGAGCTCGAGCCTGCTGACGTCAACGCGCTCGTTGCTTCGTCGGGGCTGCGGCCCGCCGCTGGAGGCGAACAGCGTCCGGAAGGGCGTCCCCCGCGCGCGGATCGCGAAGGCGGAAGGCCCGAGCATCCGCAAGGTGCGCGTCGCAAGGGCCACCCGCGCAGGCCGCACGGCGCGGACAAGCCCGGGCCGGTGCACGGCGGACCCCACTCCGATCGGCCGGGACGGGGTGCACCTCATCACGCGGCACGCGGTCAGGGCTTCGCACCCGGGACGCCGTACGCGCAACAGCCAGGCGGCCGCCCGGGCAAGCGTGGATCGCCGCGGCGCGGACATCCGAAGCACGAAAACCCGGTAGCGCCGGACGCGGGTCAGCGTGCCGGCATGCCGGCTGAGCGCGCGCGCCCGCCGCGCGCACGCCACAATTTCGATGAAGTGCAGCCGCAAAGCAATGCGAACGCAATGCCGTTCGGTCGCACGCTGACCGTGCCGGGGGGTGCGCCGCGTGGCTTCGGCAACGACGCCGGTGCCCGTCACCGCAGCGGTCCGCGCGCGCGCCACGCAAAATTCGGCAAGCCGAACGGCAACGGGGCCGGCGGCGCACACGGGGCCGGTGGCAACGCGCACCGGGGCGGTCCGTCGGGAGGTTTTCAAGGACCCGGGCGCGGCAAGCGGCCGCCGCACCGTCCGCGCGGCGAAGTCAACGGCAACGTCGCTCCCAGGGGCGAAGCGAACGGCAACGTGGCGCCTCCGGGCGAGCGTACGTTCAACAGCGACGACGACGCTTGATCCAGCGAGCTTCCTAGCGAAACCGCGGCGGGCGCTTGGCGAAGAACGCCTCGATGCCCTCCGCGAAATCGTTGTCGGCCGCACATTGGCCGAAACTGTCGGCCTCCGCCCGCAGTTGCTGCGACAACGTACGATCGAGCGATTCGCGGAGCAGGCGCTTCACGTTGCGCAGCGCGACCGCGGGCCCGGCTGCGATCGATTGCGCGAACACGTGCACAGTGGTGTCGAGCATGGCAGCGTCGACGACACGGTTGACGAGGCCGATTCGCGCGGCTTCACGCGCGTCGAAGCGTTCGCTCAGCAGGTAAATCTCCAGCGCCTTGCGCAGACCTACGATCCGCGGCAGCGACCACGTGCCGCCGCCGTCGGGACTCAAGCCGATCTGCCGGTATGCGGACGAGAAGTAAGCGTCCTCGCTCGCGATGACGAGATCGCACGCGCCGATGAGCGACAGCCCGAATCCCGCGACCGCGCCCTGCACGGCACCGATCACTGCATGCGGCATTCGCTGCAGGTGCTCGATCGCCGGATGCAGGCGGTCGACGATTCGCTGAAACTCGACCTGGCGTCGCGCAGGCGGGATCTGCGAAAGCTGTGCGGCGAACGTGCGCAGATCGCCGCCCGCCATGAAGTGCTTGCCCGCGCCGCGCAACACGACGACGCGCAGCGTCGAATCGGCCGCCAGCGCGGCCGTGTGTGCGACCAGCGCATCCATCATCGCCAGATCGAGCACGTTGAGCGCGTCGGGCCGATTCAGCGTGAGCGTCGCCACCGCCCCGTCGCGTGTCAAAAGCAGCGTCTGCCCGGCGGCGGTGCCGTTGCTTGCGACGTCCCTATCCGATCCTCGCTCGCTCATTGCTGCGCTCCGTCAATTCGATCACGCCGAAACGGGCTGCCCGATTCGAGCTCGCCGATCGAATGGGCGACCTCGCTCCGTTCGCGCGAGCAGTAGTCGGCGATGGCCGACGCGAACGCCCGGTCGGCGATCGCGTGCAGCGAGTGCGTGGAAACGGGCAACAGGCCGCGCGCCAGCTTGTGGATGCCCTGCGCGCCGCCCTCGAAGCTTTCGAGGCCGCGCTCGATGCAAAAGTCGATCGCCTGGTAATAACACGTCTCGAAGTGCAGTCCCGGTACGTAATCGCGCGTTCCCCAGTAGCGGCCCCATAGCGTGTGCTCGTCGAACACGTCGAGCGCGGCGCATAGGCGCCTGCCCTCGCGATAGCCGAGCACGAGCAGCACGCGCCCGGCCAGCGTCTCGGCGATAGCGTCGAAGAAGTCGAGCGACAGGTACGGCGTGGAATGGTGCGCGTGATACGTGCGCTCGTAGCACTCGAAAAAAAACGCAAGATCGGCGGAGGTGATTTCGGCGCCGGTCTTGCGAACGAACGTCACGCCGGCTTCGCGCAGGCGGCGCTGTTCCTGCCGGATCTTCTTCCGCTTGTCGTGACTGAAGGCGGCCAGGAAATCGGCGAAATCGCGGTATCCTTCGTTGCGCCAGTGGAATTGCACGCCTTCGCGTACCAGCATGCCGGCGGCAGCGCCTTCGCCCGTTTGCTCCTCCTCGGTGAACAGCACGTGCAGCGACGAGTAGCCGCGGTCGAGCTCGGCGAGCGCGCGTTCGAGCAGAGCACGCCGCGTCGCTTTGTCTTCGGCGAGCAATCGCGGCCCCGGCACCGGGGTGAACGGCACGGCCGCGACGAGCTTCGGATAGTAGCGGCGCCCATAGCGGCGATACGCGTCCGCCCAGCCCCAGTCGAACACGTATTCGCCATAGCTGTGCGACTTGGCGTAAAGCGGCAGTGCGCCGATCAACCGCCCGCGATCCCAGGCGGTGAGAAAACGCGGCTGCCAGCCGGTTTCGTGCGTGGCGCACCCCGTGTCGTGCAGCGCGCTGAAATACTCGTGCGACAGCAGCGGCAATTCGTGCGCGAGGCGGTTCCAGTCGCGCCGCGCAATGTCGGCAAGCGCGACGTCGTCGCGAATCAGCGGCGACACGGCGACCGGCGGACGCGGCGGTGAGTAGGGCACTGGCGCATGCATCGGGCGATTGTCGCACTTCGACGATTGCGTGAATCACGCGCGGTGCGCGCGAGGCGCGTGCTACCATTTTGCGATGCGCATCGCGCTCGCGCAGCTCAACCAGACGCTCGGCGATCTCGCAGGCAATGCGCGCGCCCTGCTCGCTGCGATCGCGGAAGGCAAGCGCGACGGCGCAATGCTGGTCGTGACGCCCGAGCTTTCGCTCTGCGGCTACCCCCCTGAAGATCTGCTGCTGCGTCCGGCGTTCCTGGACGCGTGCGCCGCTGAAATCATCGCGCTCGCGGCCGAGGTGCGCGGAACCACGGCGCTCGTCGGCTTCCCGGAGCGCCATGACGGCCGGCGACACAACGCGGTCGCCGTGCTGCGCGACGGCCGCATCGTTGCCGTCTATCGCAAGCATCGGCTGCCCAACTACACGGTGTTCGACGAGGAGCGCTATTTCGAGCCGGGTAGCGAGCCGTGTGTGTTCGACATTTCCGGCGTGCGATGCGGTGTGATCATCTGCGAGGACTGCTGGTTCACGGGACCGGCGCGCGAGGCGCGCCAAGCCGGCGCGGAGCTGATCGTCGTTCCTAACGGCTCGCCGTATCACACGCTGCAGCAGAGCGCGCGCGTCACCCAGGTGCAGGCGCGGGCGCGGGAAACGCGCGTGCCGTTCGTATACGTCAACCGCGTCGGCGGCCAGGACGAGCTCGTGTTCGACGGCGCGTCGTTCGTGATGGACGCCCAGGGCGAAATCGCGCAACAGCTGCCGGCGTGGCAGGAAACGCTCGCGATCGCGCGGTTCGAGGGAGGCGCGCCGACATACGTGCGAGGCGCGCTAGAAACGGCGCTCGAGCCGCACGTGTACCAGGCGTTGGTAATGGGCGTACGCGACTACGTCGGCAAGAACCGCTTCCCCGGCGTGATCCTCGGACTGTCGGGTGGCGTCGACTCCGCATTGACGCTCGCTGTGGCCGTCGATGCGCTCGGCGCGGATCGCGTGCGCGCGTTCATGCTGCCGTCGCCGTACAGCGCGGCGATCAGCCTCGAGGATGCGCGCGAGATGGCGGGCATCGTCGGCGTTCGCTATGACGAGATTCGCATCGAGCCGATGTTCGACGCATTCCTCGCGTCGCTGACCGGCGAGTTCGCCGGTCTCCCGATCGACGCGACCGAGGAGAACATCCAGGCGCGAATTCGCGGCACGCTGCTGATGGCGCTGTCGAACAAGTTCGGATCGATCGTACTCACGACAGGCAACAAGTCGGAGATGGCGGTCGGCTACGCGACGCTCTACGGCGACATGGCCGGCGGCTTCGCCGTGCTGAAGGACATCAGCAAGACGCTCGTCTACCGGCTGTGCCACTACCGCAACAGCCTCGGCCGCGTGATCCCCGAGCGCATTATCACGCGCCCGCCGTCGGCGGAGTTGCGCCCCGACCAGGTCGACCAGGATTCGTTGCCGCCGTACGACATCCTGGATGCGATTCTCGAATGCTACGTCGAGCACGATCGCGCGCCGGCCGAGATCGTCGCGCTGGGATTCCGGGCCGAGGACGTGCGCAAGGTCGTGCGGCTCATCAAGATCAGCGAATACAAGCGGCGCCAGGCGGCCGTCGGCATCCGGATCACGCCGCGCGGCTTTGGCAAGGACTGGCGTTACCCGATCACGTCGGCCTGGAACGAATGGGAGAGCGTCGGCGGCGTGGCGCGCGAGCGGCCGTCGTGACGGCCGCATCGTGTATCCTTCCCGCCGCGGCTTCGGCTGCCGGAGGATAGACGACGATGAAGAAGATCGAGGCGATCATCAAGCCGTTCAAGCTCGACGAAGTGCGCGAAGCGCTGTCCGAGGTCGGCGTCGCCGGGCTGACGGTGACCGAGGTCAAGGGATTCGGTCGGCAGAAGGGACACACCGAGCTCTACCGCGGCGCCGAGTACGTGGTCGACTTCCTGCCGAAAGTGAAGGTCGAGATGATCGTCGGCGATGCGATGGTGGAGCGTGCGATCGAGGCGATCGTCAAGGCGGCGCGCACCGGCAAGATCGGCGACGGCAAGATATTCGTGACAGCGGTCGAGCAGGTCATCCGCATACGCACCGGCGAATCGGGCGAAGCGGCCGTCTGAAGGCCACGCTCCGGGCGTCCGCCGGAGCACAAGAGCAACGGAAAACCAGGAGAACCTGATGTCGTTCGCGAGCGAGTTCAGGGAATTTGCGATCAAGGGAAGCGTCGTCGATCTGGCCGTGGGTGTCATCATCGGCGCGGCATTCAGCAAGATCGTCGATTCGCTCGTCAAGGACATCATCATGCCGATTGTCGGTGCGATATTCGGCGGCCTCGACTTCTCGAACTATTTCATCATGCTGAAAAGCCCGCCCGCGGGGTACAGTGGGCCGATGACCTACGAGGCGCTGACGAAGGCGGGCGTGCCGCTGTTTGCCTACGGCAATTTCATCACGGTCGCGATCAATTTCCTGATCCTCGCGTTCATCATCTTTCTGAT
>DATEIQ010000227.1:0-3896 GCA_035278845.1 Casimicrobiaceae bacterium
TCATCACCGTCCTTCGACACGAGCACAACCGATGCGACTCATCCTCGTCGGACCTCCCGGCGCCGGCAAAGGTACGCAGGCCGCGTTCATCTGCGAGGCGTACGGAATTCCGCAGATTTCCACGGGGGACATGCTGCGCGCGGCGATCAAGGCGGACACGCCGCTCGGGCGCGCGGCGAAGCAGGTGATGGATCGCGGCTCGCTCGTGTCCGACGACGTCATCGTCGGGCTCGTGAAGGACCGGCTGCGCGAGCCGGACTGCGCGCCTGGTTACCTGTTCGACGGGTTTCCGCGCACGATTCCGCAGGCGGATGCGCTGAAGGAGGCCGCGATCGGGCTCGACTACGTGATCGAGATCGACGTTCCGGACGCCGCGATCGTGGAACGGATGAGCGGGCGTCGCGTGCACCTCGCGTCCGGCCGCACGTACCACGTCAAGTTCAATCCGCCGAAGGTCAAGGGCAAGGACGACGTCACCGGCGAGCCGCTGATCCAGCGCGAGGACGACCGCGAGGAGACGGTGAAGAAGCGCCTCGCCATCTATCACGCGCAGACCGAGCCGCTCGTCATGTACTACGCGCGCGGCGAGGCGAGCGGCGACCCGCGCGCGCCGCGTTACCGCAAGGTCAACGGCCTCGGCACGGTGGACAGCATTCGCGACGCCTGCCTCGCGGCGTTGCGGAGCTGATGCACCCGCCGCGCGGGCCGATCTCGGCGCACGGGCGGCAAGCGCGATGAAGGCCGGCGTCCGGCTGATCGCGTTCTATCTTCCGCAATACCATCCGATTCCCGAGAACGACCGCTGGTGGGGCGCGGGCTTCACCGAGTGGCGCAACGTCGTCAAGGCGCGACCGAACTTCGCTCGGCACTACCAGCCGCATCTGCCCGGCGAGCTCGGTTTCTACGACCTGCGCGTGCCCGAGACCCGCGCGCAGCAGGCGGATCTCGCTGCGGCGCATGGCATCGGCGCGTTCTGCTACTACTACTACTGGTTTTCCGGCACGCGGCTGTTGCAGCGGCCGCTCGACGAAGTCGTTGAGAGCGGCACCCCGGATTTTCCGTTCTGCATCTGCTGGGCCAACGAGAACTGGACGCGGCGCTGGGACGGCCGCGACGACGAGATTCTGATCGCCCAGGAATATCGCGAAGACGACGCCGCACGATTCATTGCCGACGTGCTGCCGCTCTTGGCCGATCGCCGTTACGTTCGCGTGCGCGACCGGCCGCTGCTGCTCGTCTATTGCGCCAGCGCGATTCCCGACGCGCTGCGCTGGACACGCATCTGGCGCGAGGCCGCGAAGGCGGCCGGCCATCCCGATCTATTCCTCGCGGGCGTGCAAAGCGTCCATGCGCAGGCTGGCGACCCCCGCTCGCTCGGCTTCGACGCGGCCGCCGAATTTCCGCCGCACTGGACGCGCTCGAACGTCGTCACGCAGGCGATCGAAGGCGTGCGCGCCGGATTCCACGGCGAGATACTGGACTACGTCTCCTGCGCGAAGGAAATGCTCGCGCGCGCCGAGCCGGCGTATCCGCTGTTTCGCGGCATCATGCCCGGATGGGACAATACGCCGCGCGGACAGGATCGCTCGCACGTCTTCGTCAACGCGGAGCCCGCGAACTACGGGCGCTGGCTTTCGGCGCTGGTAGAGCGCGCGCGCGCTGCACGCGACGGCGAGCGGCTGATCTTCGTCAACGCCTGGAACGAATGGGGAGAGGGATGTCATCTCGAGCCCGATGCGCGCTACGGCAGGGCGTTTCTCGAAGCGACGGCGCGCGCGCTCGCATGAAAGGACAGCAAGCAATGGCCAAGCGCAACGCCTTCTACGCCCAGTCGGGCGGCGTCACCGCCGTGATCAATGCCAGCGCCGCCGGCGTCATCGAGACGGCGCGCGCGAATCGCACGCGCATCGGCCGGGTGCTCGCCGGCCGCGACGGCATCATCGGGGCGCTGACCGAAGACCTGATCGACACGAGCCGCGAATCGGCGCGCAACATCGCGGCGCTGCGGCATACGCCGGGCGGCGCTTTCGGCTCCTGCCGCTACAAGCTCGAAAATCTCGACGAAAGTCGCTCGCAGTACGAGCGGCTGATCGACGTCTTTCGCGCGCACGACATCGGTTACTTCTTTTACAACGGCGGCAACGACTCGGCCGATACGTGCCTCAAGGTCGCGCAGGTCGCGCAGGCGCTCGATTACCCGCTGACCGCCGTGCACGTGCCGAAGACGGTCGACAACGACCTCGCCGTGACCGACAACTGCCCGGGATTCGGCTCGGTGGCCAAGTACGTCGCGACGTCGATGCGCGAAGCCGCGTTCGACGTCGCATCGATGGCGCGAACGTCGACGCGCGTCTTCGTGCTCGAGGTGATGGGCCGCCATGCGGGGTGGATCACCGCTGCCGTCGGCATGGCCGACGACGCGGCGACGCCGATACCGCTCGTGCTGCTCTTTCCCGAGATTCCGTTCGACGAGTCGAAGTTCATCGCCGCTGTCGACGCGCGCGTCAAGCAATGCGGCTACTGCTGCGTCGGCGTTTCGGAAGGTTTGCAAAACGCCGAGGGCAAGCTGATGGCCGAAGCGGGCACGAAGGACGCTTTCGGCCACGCGCAGCTCGGCGGCGTGGGCCCGCTGATCGCGAAGCTCGTGCAGGATCGGCTGAAGTACAAGTACCACTGGGCGGTCGCCGATTACCTGCAGCGCGCGGCACGGCATATCGCGTCGAAAACGGATCTCGACCAGTCGTATGCGGTGGGCCGTGCGGCCGTGCGGCTCGCGCTTGCAGGGCACAACGCCGTGATGCCCGCGATCGTGCGCGTGTCCGACAAGCCGTACCGCTGGAAGATCGGCGTCGCGCCGCTGACCGAAATCGCGAACAAGGAAAAAATGCTGCCGCGCGACTTCATCACCGCCGACGGCTATGGGATCACGGCGAAAGCGCGCCGATATCTCGGGCCCTTGATGAAGGGCGAAGCGCCGCCACCGTTCCGCGAAGGGCTCCCGCAATACGTGCGGCTCGCGAACGTCGCCGTGCAGAAAAAGCTTTCCGCGTCGTTCGCCATCTGACTGTCCCTGGCCGTTAGCCAACGGACTATCCTTCGTCCTTTATCTGACGAGCCCCGTGCAATGAGCAAGCACGTCGACTATTACCTGACGCCGGTATCGCCGTACACGTACCTCGGCCACGAGCGCTTCGTCGCCATCGCGCGGAAGCACGGCGCCAGCGTCGCGGTGAAGCCGATCGATCTCGGGCAGGTATTCCCCATGTCGGGCGGCCTGCCGCTGACCAAGCGCGCGCCGCAGCGGCAGGCCTATCGCCTGATGGAGCTGCGACGCTGGTCGTACTGGCTGCAGGTTCCGCTTAACCTGCATTCGGCGCATTTCCCGACGTCGGCCGACCTCGCGTCGCGTTTCGTGCTCGCGGCGATCGAGGAGAGCGTCGATGCGGCGCTCGACCTCGTGGGTGCGCTGGGGCGCGCGCTCTGGGCCGAAGATCGCGATATCGCCGATCCTGCGACGCTCGAGTCCGTCGTCACGGCCCGCGGCCGCGACGCGGCAGCGCTTGCCGCGCGCGCCGAAGCGCCCGACATCGCCATGCGCTACAAGGTGCTGACGCAGGAGGCGATCGACCGCGGCGTGTTCGGCGCGCCCACGTACGTCTGCGACGGCGAGCTGTTCTGGGGACAGGATCGGCTCGACTTTTTGGACCGCGCACTGGCAAAATAGCGGGTTTGGCCTCGGGCGTCCCGCAGAATGGCGCCCGGGGGATCGCATCCGACGTACCTTCGAGGGGAGAGTCCCATGTCCAATCCGCTCATCTTCGCGCTCGTCTGCGCGATAGCGGCGATCGCCTACGGCGCCATTTCGATTCGCTGGATCCTCGCCAAGCCGGCGGGCA
>DATEIQ010000228.1:0-13903 GCA_035278845.1 Casimicrobiaceae bacterium
GAACGGGCTTTTGCATTTGTCGAGGCAGACGCTCTTCCAGCCGGTGAACTGATACGCGCCCGCCGCGACGAGAATTGCGCCGGCCAGCGCGGGCAGCCAGCGCGAGTGCGCGGCTTCCCCACTCACGTGCATGAACGCCGCGTAGACGGCGAACGGCGCGATGCCGATGATCGCCCACACCGCGAGATACGCGGCGACGAATGCGATCGTCGGGAGCACGCCGTCGCCGCGCTTGCGCGCGACGGCGAGATGCGCGAGCGCCATCGGTGCGACCGCCGGCAGCATCATCGCCGCCATCATCGTCGCCCACATCGCGAGAAACCACGACGCGCTCATCATGCCGGGCATCAGCACGCCGACGTGGCCGAGGCCCATGGCCATCATGCGCATCGCTTCGGCATCGCGAATCGTGGTGAGCCAGGCGAGCGCCGACAGCACGACGAGCACGGCGACGACGGCCGCGTTGACGCGCCAGGACAGGACGGAAAATGCGCCGCGCGGCGTGTCCTGAACCGGCACGCGAACGTTCACGATGCGGCTTCAGCCGGGGCCGTGCCAGGCGAACGGAATGTGCTTGCTCGATTGTCCGCCGCGGTTCCACTTGAAGCCGAAGGCGTCGGCGCGATCGACGATGGCAGTGCCCCACGTCGCGACGCCATCGATCGGACCGACCTCGGAACCCGGTGGGTTCGCGAGCTGCACGCGGCGTCCGGGCTGCGTCGTCGGACCGGCCAGCGCTTCGGCTTCGGCCAGCACTTTGCCAGGAATCGCGGCACGCCACGTGGCGAGATCGCCCGCCACGTCGAACTCGATCGGCGCGTATTCCATGCCGCGCACTTCGCCGATCTTCTGCGCAAACTGACCGGGCCATCCGCCCGCCTGCCCGCCGAAGATCGTCTGCAACGCTTCGCGCTGCGACGTGTCGGCGCGCTCGTCGAGGAACATACCCACGGTCACCTTCGCATCCTTCCACACGTTGCCGGTGAACGAGCCGACCGCGAGCACGTTGAGTCCGTCGAGGCTCACGCTGCCGTAGCGCCCGCTGCGGATATGCCACACGAGAATGCCTTCGCAATCGCCGAACGTGGGGGCCTGCGCGAACTCACAGGGGCAGGGGATGTTGCATTTGCACACGTCGAACCAGTCGCCTTCGGCGTGCCATTGGGGGATCGCGGCCATCGTTTTCTCCTTCCAAAGCTCCGACGACACCCCATTCTATGCCCGGTCGCGGCCTGGGCAAAGGATCACGCCGCTGGCAACGGAACAGCGGCCGCACGCGTGGCATATTCGTGCAAAGGCGCTTGATGCTATCGTCGCGCGTCCTCATATCGAGCCCGGCATTTCCCGGCCGTCAGAACGATACCGTCCGCAAGCCGTCCTCCTTCCTTAGCATCCATACGTGCGCCAGCTGCTTAAAGCCTACGGAATCGCCATCGTCGCCATCGGCGTGGCAGTGCTCGTGCGCTGGCTGCTCGACCCGCTGCTCGGGGACAGCCTTCCGCTGGTGACGCTGTTCGGGGCGGTCGCGGTCGCGGCGTGGACCGGCGGGTACCCGCCTGCCGTCTTGGTCGCGGTGGTGGGCTACGTGGCGTGTGCGTATCTTTTCATCGATCCGAGGGGCGCGCTCGGGCTCGACCGCGTGATCAACGTCGTTGGCCTGATCGCCTACGCGTTCACGTGCCTGTTCATCATCCTGATCGGCGAGGCGATGCGACGTGCGCGCAGTGCGGCCGCCGAGCGTGGGGAGTTGTTGCGCGTCACGCTGAACAGCATCGGCGATGCGGTCATCACGACCGACGTCGAAGGCCGCATCACGTATGTCAACGCCGTCGCCGAAGCGCTGACGGGATGGTTGCACGCCGATGCGCTGACCCGGCCGCTCGCATCGGTGTTTCGCATCGTCGACGAGCAGGGCCGTGAGCCGGCCGAGAACCCGGCCACCCGCGCGCTGCGCGAGGGATTCGTCGTCGGGCTCGCGAACCACACGGTGCTGATCGCGAAGGACGGCAGCGAGCGCACGATCGACGACAGCGCGGCGCCGATCCGCGACGAGCAGGGCAACGTGTCCGGTTGCGTGCTGATCTTCCGCGACGTCTCCGAGAAGCGGCGCCTCGAAAAGCAGGCGGCGAGCCGGCTGGTCGATGCGCGGATGCTCGCGTCCATCGTCGAGTCGTCCGACGACGCGATCGTCAGCAAGTCGCTCGAAGGCATCATTCAAAGCTGGAACGCCGCGGCGGAGCGGGTATTCGGCTATACGGCCGAGCAGGCGGTGGGGCGCCACATCTCGATCGTCATTCCGCCCGAGCGCATCACGGAAGAGGACGGGATCATCGCGACGCTTCGCGCCGGACGTCGCGTCGATCACTTCGTCACCGAGCGCGTGCGGAGCGACGGACGGCGGATCCTCGTCTCGCTCACGATTTCGCCGGTGAAGGACGAGGCGGGGAACGTCATCGGCGCGTCCAAGATCGTTCGCGACGTGACGAGCCAGCACGAGTCGGAGGAGCGCGAGCGGCGCCTGCTCGCGGACGCGGTGGCGGCGAACGCCAAGTTCCGCGCGCTCTTCGATCAGGGCGCGCTGTTCGCAGCCATTCTCGACGTCGACGGCACGATCGTCGAGCCCAGCAGGACCGCCGTCGAAGGCTGCGGGTACACGCGGGCGCAGGTCATCGGCAAGCGTTTCTGGGAAGGTCCGTGGTGGACGCCGTCGACGTCGCTCGCGGAGCGGATCAGGACGGCCACGGCCGATGCCGCCCAGGGGAAAACGATCCGTGACGAGATGCCTTTCTTGGCTGCAGACGGCCATGCGAGAACGGTCGATATCACGATTCTGCCGGTAAAGGACGACACGGGCCGCATCCTGTTTCTCGCGGCGACGGGAACGGACATCACCGACCGCAAGCTCGCCGACGCAGAGCGCGACAAATTCGTGACGCTCGTCGAATCGAGCACGGACTTCATCGGTATCTGCGATCTGCAAGGCGTTCCGGTGTACGTGAATCCCGCCGGACTCGACCTGGTCGGGCTCGACGGAATGGACGAGGCGCGTCGCGTCAACGTTCGCGATTTCTTTTTCCCCGAAGATCAATCGAGCGTGATGGACGAGTTCTTCGCCGCCGTAATGGCATCCGGCCACGGCGAGATGGACGTCCGGTTCCGCAACTTCAAGACGGCCGACGCGCGATGGATGGCGTACAAGGTGCTGAAGCTCACCGATTCCGCGGGGGAGGCCATCGCGTACGCGACGGTCAGCCAGGATGTCACCGAGCGCCGGCAGCTCGAGGACGATCTGCGGACGCTGGCGGCGGATCTCTCCGAAGTCGATCGCCGCAAGAACGAATTCCTGGCGACGCTCTCGCACGAGTTGCGCAATCCGCTCGCGCCGTTGCGTAACATGCTCGAAGTGCTGCAGCGCGCGGACGGCGATCGCGAGACCGTCGGTCGCGCGGTCGACACGATGGAACGCCAGCTCGGGCAGCTCGTGCGCCTGGTCGACGACCTCCTCGATCTCAACCGGATCACGCACGATCGCATCGACCTGCGCAAGGCTCGCGTCGATGTCGGCTCGGTGATTCGCGACGTCGTCCAGGCGGCGCGTCCGATGACCGAAGCCATGGGCCACGACGTTCAGGTCAGCGTGCCTGCGGAGCCGATCTACGTGCATGCGGACGCCGTGCGCCTGACGCAAGTGTTCGGCAACCTGCTCAGCAACAGCAGCAAGTACACGCCGGGCGGCGGCGCGATCCGCGTGACGGCGCGGCGGCACGAGAACGTCGCTGAGATAGCGTTCGCCGACACCGGCATCGGCATCGCACCGGACCAGCTCGAGCGCATCTTCGACATGTTCGTGCAGGCCGACCGGACGATCGAGGGTTCCCAGGGCGGGCTCGGCATCGGCTTGACGCTCGCAAACCGGCTCGTGCACCTGCACGGCGGGTCGATCGAAGCAAAAAGTGCCGGCCTGGGGCGTGGCAGCGAGTTCGTCGTCCGCCTGCCGATCGTGGCCGAGCACGCCGACGACGATACGAAGGCTCCTGCTGCCACGCCGCACACGCATCGCACGTACCGCGTGCTCGTCGTCGACGACAACCGCGACGCCGCATCGTCCCTCGAGCTCCTGCTGCAATTGGCCGGACATGAAACCTCGCGCGCGCACGATGGGCCGGGCGCGCTCGCGGCGGCGGAGAAAGAGCGTCCCGAGCTGATCCTGCTCGACATCGGTTTGCCGACGCTGAACGGTTACGAGGTCTGCCGGCGCATCCGCGCGCAACCGTGGGGCGCGTCGGTGGTGATGATCGCGCTGACAGGCTGGGGGCAGGACGAAGACCGGCGCAGGTCGCACGAAGCCGGGTTCGACGGGCATCTCGTCAAGCCGGTCGAATATGCGGAGCTGATGGCGCTGCTCGACCGCGTGCAGCAGTGATCAGGCGCTTCCGGGAATTCCTCGAGCGCCTCGGTCCCGGCCTCATCACGGGGGCGGCGGATGACGACCCGAGCGGCATTGCGACGTACTCGCAGGCCGGTGCGCAGTTTGGCTTCGGCCTGCTGTGGAGCGTGTTTCTCACGACGCCGCTGATGGTCGGCATCCAGGTCGTGAGCGCGCGCATCGGCCGCGTCACGGGCCACGGCATTGCGCGCAACATTCGCGATCACTATCCGCGGCCGTTGCTTTGGCTGATCGTCTCGATCCTTTTGATCGCGAACACGATCAACATCGCCGCGGACCTGGGCGCGATGGGCGAGGCGCTGCAGCTCGTGATGCCCGGCGGGCCGCAGCACGGACACGCGCTGTTCTTCGGCGTTCTGTCGGCGCTGATGCAGATTTTCATTCCTTACCGATACCTGGCGCCGATTCTGAAGTGGCTGACGCTGTCGCTGTTCGCGTACGTCGGCGTGCTGATCGCCGTGGACATCCCGTGGGCGAAGCTGATCGCGGCGACCCTCGTACCGCCGCTCGAGCTCACGCGCGATTACCTGATGCTGCTCGTCGCCGTGCTCGGCACGACGATCAGTCCCTATCTTTTCTTCTGGCAGGCTTCGCAGGAAGTGGAAGAGCAGCGCGCGAAGGCGGGCGACCGGCCGCTGCGCGCGTCGTCGGACGGCGCGCGTCTGCACCTGCGGCGAATCAAGGTCGATACCTGGTTCGGCATGATCATGTCCAACGCGATCGCGTTTTCGATCATGCTCACGACGGCCGTGACGCTGCATGCCAACGGCATCACCGACGTAACCACGTCCGCACAGGCGGCGCAGGCGCTGCGTCCGATCGCGGGCGAGTTCGCGTTCGTGCTGTTCGCTGCAGGCATCATCGGCACGGGCCTGCTCGCCATTCAGGTGCTCGCCGGCTCGGCCGCGTACGCGGTCGCCGAGGCGATGCACTGGCCAATCGGTCTCGGCCGCGAGCCGCTGGAAGCGAAGGGCTTCTACAGCATCATCATCCTCGCCACGCTGCTCGGCGCGGGCGTCGATTTCACCGACATCGATCCAATCAAGGCGCTGATCGGCGCGGCGGTGCTGAACGGCGTGATTGCCGTGCCGATCATGGCGCTGATGATGCGAATGGCCGTGCGGCCGGACATCATGGGCGCGTTCACGATCACGCCGCGCCTGACGCGCCTCGGATGGGTGGCGACCGCGCTGATGGCGATCGCCGTGGCGGCGATGCTGGTTTCGTTCTTCGTGTAGCGGCGGGCCGCGCGACGCCTTTCGGATCGCGCGTGCGAACTCGCCGCGTCAGCCGCGCGGCGGCGGCGTATTCGGCGGCGGGATGCTGTCGGGCCGCGGATTCGGCGGCGGGTAGCCGGCCGGCGCCGGCGGATTCGCCGGCGCGTAGCCCCCGGACGGCGCGGGCGGATTCGCCGGCCCGTATCGTTGCTGCGAATAATCGAGCGAGCCGCGAACGAAGCGCGAAGGCACCTTGTTGCCTTGCGCGTACATGCATTGCGCGAACACCGCGTCGTACTGGTATTGCAGCGAGTAGTACGACGAGCCGTACATGTCCGTGCTGGCCAGGCCGCCGAAGAGAAGTCCCGTGCCTGCGCCGATCGCCGCGCCGGGACCGGCCGAACCGGTCGCGGAGCCGATGATCGCGCCGGCAGCCGCGCCAATCGCCGTTGCGGCCGCGGTGTTGGCCGCCGCGTTGTTCGTCGCGGCTTGCGAAGGCCCGGCGACGGCCGCTTGCGCCACCGAGCGGCAATATCCGTCATCAGCGCGAAACTGATCGAGTCCCTTCGCGGAGCCCGGATATACGGCCACCATCGGTGCGGTGGGCATCATGACGCAGCCGCCCAGAAGCAGCGCGCAGCCGATTGCTGCGGTACGCGCGAGCCCGTACGGCATTTCAACGTGCATGTTCATTGCGGTGCACCTGCTGCGTCGGGCGGGACGTTCGAGGCGTCCGGGGAGGTTTGCGGAACGACCTGCATCCACGCCTTGCTGCACGTCTGCACATAGGGGTAATAGCCGGCGGGATCGGTGCAGTAGTACCAGTAGCTCGTCGGCTGCGACTTCTCGACGTAGGTGACCGAGGGTGAATACGCCGGCGCGTATGCGGGTGCGTACGCCGGATACGTCGCCGTGTAGCCGTAGTAGGGATAGCCGTAGCCGTACGCGTACGGCCAGCCGTATCCATAGTAGGGCCAGCCCCAGCCCCATCCCCACCCGGGACCGACGTAGACGCCGACGCTGCCGCGCCAACCGCTGCTGTGCCAATGTCCGCCACCGCCGCCATGCCACCCGCCGCCACCACCACCGTGCCAACCGCCACCGCCGTGACCGCCACCGCCGTGACCGCCGCCACCACCGCCACCACCACGGGCATACGCCGGCGCCGCGGCGATTGCCGCCACGAGCGCCGCCGTCGCGAATGCAAGCGCGAAGCGTCGCATAGAAACCTCCGTCATGATTGCTCGACCGGCGGAACGCGCCGCACGAACGCGTCGCCCGAACCACCGGCACATGTGAAATTGTGAGCGCGGGCGCCTGCGTCGTCTACGTTTGTTACAAGTGGCAGCAAGGCGTTGGACGACCGTTCAAACAGCGCGTCAATGTGCGCCGGCCGCCGCTTCCTTCGCATTTGTTGCGCCGTTCGTCGGGCGCGCCAGCCAGACGACGGCGATCAGCACCAGAAACAGCAGCGCCGACGCGTAAAACACGTCGTTCGCGGAAAGCATGAACGCCTGCTGGTCGACGAGGCGGTTCAGCAGCGCATGACTCTGGTCCGGCGTGAGCCCGTTCGCCTGGAGGCCGGCGAGCGCCTGGCGCGCCGGCCCGTCGCCGGTCAATTGCTCCGCAAGCTGTGCATGATGCAGCGTCGCGCGATGATCCCAGAACGTCGTCGCGATCGACGTGCCGAAGGATCCGGCCGTGATCCGCGCGAAATTGAAGAGTCCCGACGCCGCCGGAATCCGGTCGGGAGCGAGCCCGGAAAGACTGAGCGTCACCAGCGGAATGAAAAAGATCGCCACGGCGGCGCCCTGGATGATCGTCGGCACCATCAGCGTCCAGAAATCGGCGGACGTGTTGAACTTCGAGCGCATGTAGAGCACCAGCGCGAAGATGAGGAACGCGCCGGTCGCAAACAGTCGCGGATCGACCTTGTGCACGGTTCTGCCGACGACCGGCGTGAGCAGGATCGCGAGCAGGCCGACGGGCGCGAGAATCATCCCCGCCTGCGTCGCCGTGTAGCCCATGTACTGCTGCAGCCACAGCGGCAGCAGCACGACGTTGCCGAAGAACGCGCCGTACGCGAGCGACATCGCAAGCGAGCTCGTCCAGAAATTCCGTCGAGCGAACAGGCGCAGGTCGACGACCGGATGCTCTTCGGTCAACTCCCAGATCAGGAAGAATGCAAAGCCGACGACCGCCGCGATAGCAAGGCAGACGATCGCCGTCGAGCCGAACCAGTCGAGGTCCTTGCCTTTGTCGAGCATGATTTGCAGCGCACCCACCCACAGCACGAGCAGGCCGAGACCGACGGCGTCGATCGGCAGCTTGCGCACCGGTGTCTCGCGCGTCCGGTAGATCAGCCACGTCACGCTCGCGGCCGCGAGCCCGACGGGAAGGTTGATGTAGAAGATCCAGGGCCACGAGATGTTGTCGGTGATCCAGCCGCCGAGCAGCGGTCCGACGACTGGCGCGACGAGCGTCGTGATGCCCCAGATCGCGAGTGCGCTGCCGGCTTTGGCCTTGGGATAGCTCGAAAGCAGCAGCGACTGCGACAGCGGAATCATCGGCCCGGCCACCGCACCCTGCAGCACGCGAAAGACGATCAGCAGCGAGAGCGTGGGCGCAAGCGCGCACAGGAACGACGCCACGACGAACAGCAGCACCGAAGCGAGGAACAGCCGCACCTGACCGTAGCGCTGCGTCAGCCAGCCGGTGAGCGGAAGCGAAATCGCATTCGCGACGCCGAACGACGTGATGACCCACGTCCCCTGGTCGGGCGACACGCCGAGATCGCCGGCGATCGCGGGCAGCGACACGTTGGCGATCGACGTGTCGAGCACGTTCATGAACGTCGCGAGCGACAGCGACACCGTGCCGAGCGCCAGCGCGGCGCCGGTCAGCGGCGCAGGTTCAGCAGGCGCTGCCGCCCCCGATCGGCGAGCAGCGTTCACAATGTTTCAGGTGACGATTTGGCGGCGGTGTGCGCAACCGAGGATGCGGCGCTATCGCTGGCAATCGGCGACTCAGCGTTGCCGCGGGCAAGCGACGATGCGGCGTTGTTGCGCGCGGCCGAACTGCCCTTGCCGGCGCTGCGATCGTTCGCGGCGATCACCGCCTTGACGCGCGCCGCTGCGGCCGCGTCCGCGGCGTCGTACATCGCGGTCGTGTAAGCGGGCGCCTGTTGCGCCATCTGCGGCAGGCGTTCGCCATCGCGATCGTGCGTGTCGACTTCGACCTGCATCGACAGGCCGATTTGCAGCGGATGCTCGGTGAGCTCGTGGGGATCGAGCGCGATGCGCACCGGCACGCGCTGCACGATCTTGATCCAGTTGCCGGTGGCGTTCTGCGGCGGCAACAGCGAGAACGCGGCGCCCGTGCCGGCGCCGAAGCCTGCGACCGTGCCGTGGTATCGCACCTTGCCGCCATACAGATCCGCTTTCAGCGTGACAGGCTGGCCAACGCGCATCGTGGCGAGCTGCGGCTCCTTGAAATTCGCGTCGACCCACACCTGGTCGAGCGGAACGATGGCCATCAGCGGCGCGCCGGGCGCGACGCGCTGGCCGAGTTGCACGGCGCGCTTGGCGACATAACCGGATACCGGTGCCGGCAGATGCGTGCGCGCGAGATCGAGGTACGCGTCGTGAACCTGCGCGGCGGCGGCGAGAACGTCCGGGTGGCTTTCGACCGTCGTGCGATCGGTGCGCGCCTGGTTCGCGGCGAGCTGCTCGCGCGCCGCGATCAACGCCGCCTGCGCACTCGTCAGGGCGTCGCGCGCGTGCTGCAATTCCTCGCCCGAAACCGCGCCCGAGCTCGCGAGGCGCTGGCGGCGTTTCAAGTCCTCGGACGCTCGCGCGACGTCCGCGCTGCGCATGTCGAGACTGGCGTGGAGCTGTGCGGTGGTCGCGAACAGGCCGCGTACGTCCCGAACGGTCCGCGCGAGCTTTGCGTCAGCCGCCTCGAGCGCGAGCTTCGCATCCGCCGGATCGAGTTCGACGAGCGTGCTGCCCGCCTGCACGAACTGCGTGTCGTCGGCCGCGATCTTCACGACCGTGCCGGGAATCTGCGGCGTGATCTGCACGATGTTGCCGCTGACGTAGGCATCGTCGGTCGATTCGGCGTAACGCAACGCCAGCATCCAGTACGCGCCCCAGGCGACGCCAATCACGATGAAGACGCCGCCGGCGATCGCCAGCCAGCGCTTGCGTGTGCCGCGCACGTCCTTCGGGGCCGATTGTTCAGTCTTGTCGTTCATCGTGCGACTTCCTTGTTGTCCGGCAGGATGTCGTTCGCGTTCGGATGGATGCCGTTAGCGTTCGGATGGATGTCGTTCGCGTCAGCATCGACGACGACAGCGCTGCCGGAAAGTGCGTCGACCGCATACGTGGCCGCGGCGAGCTCGCTTGGAGTCGCGGGTGCCTGCTGCAGCAGCCAATGCTCGCCGTAGGACATCAGCACGAGTGCTGATACCGCCACGACGAACGCCGCCAGGCGCGCGCCGATGCGGCTCGTGTTCCTATGGCGCTTCTGGTGCGCCCGGCGTTCGGCGCAGCGGACGCTGCATTGCATCGAGATTGCCGTTGCCATCGAAAGTTCTCCTTATTGCTGCGTGCGCACGTGCGCAAGCGTCGCTGACGGTTCGTAGCCGCCGCCCAGCGCACGCACGAGATCGATCGAAAGCGTGAGCCCGCGCGCCCGCAGGTCTGCATCGAGGCTGCGCTGCACCAGCAGCGGCTGCTCCGCGGACAGCACCTGCAGGTAATTGCCCAATCCTTCGCGATAGCGCAGCAACGCCAGGTCGTAGGCTTCGCGCGCGGTGGTCAGCGCCATCGCCTGTTGCTTGCGCTGCTCGGCGAGGCTGCGCAGCGACACGACCTGGTCGACGACGTCGCGCATTGCGTCCGCGAGCGTCTGGTTGTACCGCTCGACCGCGATGTCGTAGTCCGCATCCTTGCCGGCGAGATTGGCGCGAAGCTGCCCGGCGTCGAAGATCGGCAGCGTGATCGCCGGGCCGATGCCCACCGTCCGGCTCGCGGCAGTGAGCAGGTTGCCACCGCCAAAAGCCTGCAGCCCGACGAACGCCAGCAGATTCACGTTCGGATAGAACTCCGCTTTCGCCGACGCGATGTCCTTGCTTGCCGCCTCGATGCGCCAGCGCTCCGCGATGACGTCCGGGCGACGGCCGATCAGCTCGGCCGGCAGCTTCGACGGCAGCGCGATCGTCGTTTGCGCGACAGCCATCGGACGCGTGATGGCGAGGCCGCGGTCCGGCCCCGCGCCCATCAGCGCCGCGATCTGGTTGCGCGCGAGCGCAATCGTTTCGTCGAGTTGCGCGATTTGCTCGCGCGTGGCTGGCAACGCCGCCTCCGCCTGCTTGAGCTCGAGGCGCGAGTCGAGTCCCGCCGCATTGCGATCGCGCGTGAGTGCGTAGATCTGTTCCCGCTCCGCAAGCGTCGCCTGCGCGACGTCGAGCTGCAAATACGCGCGCTCGAGACCGACGTAGGCTTGTGCGATCGCGGTCGAAAGCGCGAGCCGCGCAGCGTGCGCATCGACCTCGGCCGCACGCGCCGTGCCAAGTGCGGCTTCGTAAGCGGAGCGATTCTTGCCCCAGAAGTCGATCTCCCATGACAGCGTCGCCTGCAGCACGTTGAACGTTTGCGTGCTGCCTCCGAGCGGAGGCGGCGCGAGGCCATGCTCGGAGAACCGCTGGCGCGTGCTCGAGGCATTCGCATCGATGCGCGGCGCGAGCGTGCTGTGCGCGGCATCCGCCTCGGCAAGCGCCTTGCGCGTGCGCGCCGCAGCGATGTCGAGCATCGGGCTGCTCGCGAGCGCTTCGCCGATCAGCGCGTCGAGTTGCGGGTCGCCAAACGACTTCCACCAATCGGTCGCGGGCCACGCGGCGTCGCTAACGTTCGTGTTCTGCAGCGCGCGCTGCGCGGCGAGCGCCCCGGCTTCGCGCACCGATGATTGCGGTGACAGTCCGCTCGTACTGGCGCAGGCGGCGAGCAGCGCGGTCATTGCGGCCGCGACGGCGAAGCGGGACAGGGATCCAATGCTGTTTCGGAGCATTCGGCTTATTGGTTTGTTGGTCGGTTCGACTATTTGCCCAAGCCATTGATGCCTAGGCAACTATTCGGCGAAAAAAAGCTCAGCGGTTGTCCAGCATGCGGCTGAGGAGCCGCTCGAGTTGCCGCGCTTCCTCGACCGAGAAGCCGCGCAGGAATTGCGCCTGCACCGTTTCCTTCGCCGACAGCAGTTGTGGATAGAGCGCCTTCCCCGCGACGGTGAGCTCCAGCGTCATCGCGCGGCGATCCTCCGGGTGCGGCACGCGGCGGATCAGTCCTTTCTGCTCGAGCCGGTCGATCATGCGCGTCATCGCGCCCGGGTCGTACGAAATGCTCTTGCAGATTGCAGCGGCGGAATCCGCCTCCTTGTTGGCGACCGAAGCGAGCACGATGAGTTGCGGCGCCGTGATGTCGTACTTCGCCAGCTCGCGATCGAGTGCGTCGACGATCTCGACGCGCACGCGATTGATCAGTCGCACGATCCCGTGCGTACCCTGGAACGGCGCGGGCGAAGGCGGCTTTGCCGTCGCAGCTTTCGTGACCATGGATCGAATTATAGGTGCCTAGGCAACTATTGTCAAGGCTGCTATCAAAGACTTCGGGGTCGGAGGAAGAAGTCGACTTGTTCCTCCGACCCCGAAGTGGCGAGAATGATATGCTCGGTCGAACGATCGTTCGGACCCCCCACCACCTTGCCCCGCGACCCCGCCGATTCGCGCGCCGCGCCCGATTACCTTGCGGCGCTGAACGAACAACAGCGCGTGGCCGTCGAGCATGGCGTTGCGTCCGGAGGACCCGCCGGCGGACCGCTGCTGATCATCGCGGGCGCGGGTTCGGGCAAGACGAGTACGCTGGCGTGCCGCGCGGCGCACCTGATCGCTCACGGCGCCGATCCGCAGCGGGTGCTGCTTTTGACGTTTTCGCGCCGCGCGGCCGAAGCGCTCGAACGTCGTGCGGGTGCCTATCTGCAGCGCGTGCATCGTTCGACGCGTCGCCCGCCGCCCGCGCTGCCGTGGTCAGGAACGTTCCACAGCGTCGGCGCGCGCCTGCTGCGAGAGTACGCGCCGAGCATCGGCCTGCATGAATCATTCAGTATCGCCGATCGAGCGGACGCCGAAGATCTGCTCGATCTGGTGCGGCACGACCGCGGCTATTCGGCCACCAGGAACAGGTTCCCCGCCAAGGCGACGTGCCTCGCGATCTATTCGCGCGTCGTGAACGGCGAGACGTCGCTCGACGACGTGCTCGAGCGCGCGTATCCGTGGTGCGCGCAATGGAAGGCCGAGCTGGGTCAGTTATTCGGGGCCTACGTCGCCGCCAAGCAGGCGCAGAACGTTCTCGACTACGACGACCTGCTGCTGTACTGGTCGCACATGGTGGCCGAGGCATCGCTCGCGCGTGCCATCGGCGATCGTTTCGACCACGTGCTGGTCGACGAATACCAGGACACCAACCGCCTGCAGGCGTCGATCCTGCTCGCGATCAAACCCGATGGCCGCGGAGTAACGGTCGTCGGCGACGACGCACAGTCGATCTACGCGTTCCGCGCGGCGACGGTGCGCAATATTCTCGACTTCCCGACGCATTTCGACCCCGCTGCGCGCGTGGTGACGCTCGAGCGCAACTATCGCTCGACGCAGCCGATCCTCGACGCGTCCAACGCCGTCATCGACCTCGCGTCCGAGCGCTTCACGAAGAACCTGTGGACCGACCGCGCCGCGGGTCCGAAGCCGCGGCTCGTGTCGACGCGCGACGAGGCGGGGCAGGCAAGCTATGTCGCCGATCGCGTGCTCGAGGCGCGTGAGAACGGCACGGCACTCATGTCGCAGGCGGTGCTGTTCCGCAGCGCGAGCCACAGCGCGGAGCTCGAGCTGGAGCTCGCGCGGCGCGGCATTCCGTTCGTGAAGTACGGCGGGCTGCGCTTTCTCGAAGCGGCGCACGTCAAGGACGTGCTGTCGGTGCTCAAGTGGATCGACAACCCGCGCAATCGGATGGCGGGATTCCGCGCGTTGCGGTTGCTGCCGGGCATCGGACCGGCCATGGCGTCTCGTCTGCTCGACGGCATCGCGCAGGCGCCCGATGCATCGCCGGTCGTGGAGTCTTTCGCGCCCGCGGCGGCGCTCGCCGCGGATTGGGCTACATTCGTCGCGCTTTTTGGCGCGTTGCGTTCGCCG
>DATEIQ010000229.1:0-4374 GCA_035278845.1 Casimicrobiaceae bacterium
ATGCCGTGCCTCCTGTGACGATTCGGGCACCCCGGTAGCCTGGGGCAGCGCGCCGGCGATTACAAGCTTAAGCCGAATCGTTCTTTGGCGAGGCGCCCCGCGCCCTTATCTTCGGGAGATATGCGGCCGTTCGCGCCGCGCGCAAGGACTGTCATGCCACGCATCTACGTCATCCACGAAAACGACGCCTGGGTCGAGCCGCTTCGCGCGGCCTTCGCGGAGCTCGACTTGCCGTACGTCGAATGGTTCGTCGCCGACGGCACGCTCGATCTCGGCAGCGTCCCGCCCGAGGGCGTCTTCTACAACCGGATGAGCGCGTCGTCGCACACGCGCGGGCATCGCTACGCCGCGGAGCTGACCGGCGGCATTCTCGCGTGGCTCGAGGCGCACGGCCGGCGCGTGATCAACAACGGCCGCGCGCTTGCCCTCGAGATCAGCAAGATCGCGCAATACGCCGAGCTGGCGCGGCGCGGCATCCGCGTCCCGTACACGATCGCCGCCGTCGGACGCGATTCACTGCTCGCTGCTGCGCATCGGATGCCCGGCCGCTTCATTACCAAGCACAATCGTGCCGGCAAGGGACTCGGCGTACACCTGTTCGAAAGCGTCGAAGCGCTCCAACGCTACGTGGACGGCGGCGCGTTCGAGGATTCCGTCGACGGCGTGACGCTGCTCCAGCAATACATCGAGGCGCCCGCGCCGTTCATCACACGCGTCGAATTCGTCGGCGGCAAGTTCCTCTATGCGGTGCGCGTCGATACGTCGCAAGGCTTCGAGCTCTGTCCTGCCGACGTGTGCCAGGTGGGCGACGCTTTTTGCCCGGTGGGCGAGACGACGTCGCCCGCGGCGCCGCGATTCGAGATCATCGCGGGCTTTCGCCATCCGGTCGTCGCGCGCTACGAACGCTTTCTTCGCGATAACGGCATCGGCATCGCCGGCATCGAGTTCATCACCGGACGCGACGGCGAGATCTACACGTACGACGTCAACACGAACACCAACTACAACGCCGACGCCGAGCGCGAAGCCGGCGTCTTCGGCATGCGCGCGATCGCGTCCTATCTGGGTGGCGAGCTCCGCGCGCTCGGGAACGACATCGCGCGCGAGCCGGTCGCCGCCTGAGTGTCAATCGACGGTTGGATGAACGTACAAGCGCCGGGTTGAGCATGTGCGACGTGCAACCGCGCGCGAAGGAGGATAATGGCCGTTTCGCACGAGGAGACAGCCATGGCACGTGAAGTCCTCATCGTCAACGGCGCGCGCACCGCGATCGGAGACTACGGCGGCTCCCTGAAGGACATTCCGCCCACCGAGCTCGGCGCCCGTGTCGTTTCCGAAGCGCTCGCACGCTCGAAGGTGGATCCGGCGCAAGTCGGCCAGTGCGTGTTCGGCAACGTCATCCACACCGAGGCGAAGGACATGTATCTGTCGCGCGTCGCGGCGGTGAAGGGCGGGCTGCCGCACGAGAGCGGCGCGCTCACGGTGAACCGCCTCTGCGGCAGCGGCCTGCAGGCGATCGTCAGCGCGTCGCAATACATCACGCTGGGCGACACCGACGCGGCGATCGGCGGTGGTGCGGAGAGCATGAGCCGCGCCGCGTACGCGAACCTGTCGCAGCGCTGGGGCGCGCGCATGGGCGACGCGAAATCGATCGACATGATGGTCGGTGCGCTCACCGATCCGTTCGATACCGTTCACATGGGCATCACCGCCGAGAACGTCGCGACGAAGTGCGGCATCACGCGCGAGCAGCAGGACGCGTTCGCAGTGGAGAGTCATCGCCGCGCCGCCGTGGCACTCGAGGAGGGCCGCTTCAAGTCGCAGATCCTGCCGATCGAGCTCAAGAGCAAGAAGGGGCCGACCCAGTTCGACACCGACGAGCACGTGCGAAGCGATGCGAGCGCCGAAGGCATGGCGAAGCTGAAGGCGGTCTTCGCGAAGGAGAACGGAACGGTGACCGCCGGCAACGCGTCGGGCATCAACGATGCCGCCGCGGCCGTCGTGCTCATGGAAGCGCAAGCGGCGCAACGCGCGAACGTCAAGCCGATGGCGCGGCTCGTCGCCTACGGTCACGCCGGCATCGATCCGAAGATCATGGGCCTCGGGCCCGTGAGCGCCGTCAAATCGGCGCTCAAGAAGGCGGGCCTGCGGATCGGCGACATCGACGTCATCGAATCCAACGAGGCGTTTGCCGCGCAGGCGCTCGGCGTATCGCAACAGCTCGACCTCGACCCTGCCAAAGTCAACCCCAACGGCGGCGCGGTCGCGCTCGGCCATCCGATCGGCGCAACCGGCTGCATCCTGACGATCAAGGCGATGTACGAGCTGCACCGCACGAACAAGCGGTACGGCCTGATCACGATGTGCATCGGCGGCGGCCAGGGCATCGCCGCGATCATCGAGCGCATCTAGCGTAGGACACGGCGAGCCATTCGCGCGGGCGGCGGTCGCAAACGACGGATCCTGCCGCCCGTGCGCGACCTTCCGCTTCTCGTCGTGGCGCTGACCGTGTGCGCGTATTGGCTGCGCGTCGGCGCGATGGTCGTCCGGATGCGCCGGCGCGAACATCGCGACGTCGGCGTCGTGCCCGAGCGCGCCGGCGAGCGTGCGATGTGGCTCCTGTTCGTGCCCGTGGTCGCGCTGTGGTGCGCGCTGCCCTGGCTCGGGATCGGCCGCGCGAGCGGATGGCTGGCGCTGCCCGCGTTCGCGGATGACGGGATCTTGTTTCCGGCGCTGCGCTTCGTCGCGGCCGCGGTCGCGGTTGCCTGCCTGCTCCTGACGATCCGCTGCTGGCGGCGCATGGGGCGCGATTGGCGGATGGACATCAGCGACCGCAACACGGCGCTGATCACCGACGGTCCGTTCGCGCGGATCCGGCATCCGATCTACGCGTTCAGCATCGCGATGATGATCGCGACCGCGATCGTGCTGCCGACGCTGCCGATGCTGGCCGTGGCGGCCGTGCATCTCGTGCTGATGAACATGAAGGCTCGCAACGAGGAAGTGCATCTCGCGCGGCTGCACGGCGACGCATACGCGCGCTACGTCGCGCGCACCGGCCGCTTCCTTCCCCGGCTCGCGGCGCGCCAGTCGTGAACGTGGCTCGCGGAGCGGCATTCGTGAGCCGCGCCCTGCTCGCTTGCGTGCTCGCGGCTGCCCCGGCAGCCGTCGCGGGCGATGTGGCGGCGACGGTCATGGGCGACTCCTCCGTCCCGCCTGACGTCGTCGCGCGCCTTGCACGCCTCGATTGCTCGCGCATCGGCGCAGCCGACGTGCGCGAAGTTCTCGCGCGCGTGCCGGCGCCGCGCATCGTGCTGCTGCAGGGCAGCGTGCCGCTGGTGACGATGGAGCCGTTCGCGCAGTTCCTGATCGCCATGGGGTATCCGGAAGCGCGACTCGCCGATCCGCGCGACGGCACCCACTCGTACAACAGCTTTGCCGATGGCGCGTCGCTCGCCGGTGCGCTGGCGTTCGATTACGAGCAGACGGGCCTCGCACCGATGCTGATTGGCCACAGCCAGGGCGGCGCGCTCGCGATCCGCGTCCTCCATGAGCTCGCAGGCGCATTCCACGACACGCTGCATGTCGTCGACCCCGCCACGGGAGCGACGCTCGCGCGCACGACGATCGTCGATCCATACACGCACGATACGCGTCCGGTCGTCGGGTTGCGCGTCGCTTACGCAGCGGCGATCGCGACCGGCTGGCTGCCGCGGGTCCTGCTCGGCCAATGGACGATGCTGTCGCGACTGCGGACGATTCCCGATACCGTGTCCGAGTTCACGGGCTTCGACGTTCCGAACGATCCGATCGCGGGCAACCTGCTCGGCATCTCGCCTTACCGGGCGACCGGCGGGGCGCAGGTGCGTAGCGTCGTGCTGCCTGCCGGTTACGGCCATATCAGCGCCCCGCGTACCGCACATCTGGCCGCCGATCCGCGCATCCGCGCATACGTCGAATCCTGGACCGAAGGGTCGACGGCGCGGCCGCCCGACGGCGACACTGAGAATCTGGTCCACGCCGCGGACATCTGGCACAGCGTCAAGCGCCACTGGTGTTTGCAGGCCCGCCGTTTGCTCGTGCATCCGGCATCGTGAACGATGTCCCGCCCGGGCCTGGAGGTCGCTAGCGCGAGCTTCCGGCGGAACTGACGGCTTATTGCAGCGCGGCCGGACGGGCAACATGCGGTCGGAATGGCAAATTTTTCCATGGCTGCCGTACAAAAAACTCGTGCCGGCGCGCTTGCGGCACCGCCTGCAAAACGCGATCACGGCGCCGCCGCGCGGCGGCGGGCGGCCGGCCGCCTCCCCGGCCGGCTCAATCTCTTCCAGGCGGCGATGCTCGGCTGGCGCGACCTGCATCCGTACAACGCCG
>DATEIQ010000230.1:0-5315 GCA_035278845.1 Casimicrobiaceae bacterium
AAGGCGGCACCGAAGAAGTCGGCCGCCAAGAAGTCCACGAAGCGCAAGGCGACGAAGAAGCGGTCGGCCAAGAAGGCGACCAAGAAGCGCGCCGCCCCGAAGAAGCGGGCTGCGAAGAAGTCGACCAAGCGCAAGGCGACGAAGAAGCGTGCCGCCCCGAAAAAGCGGGCGACGAAGCGCAAGGCGGCCAAGAAGCGCGCCGCCCCGCGCCGCAAGACTGGCGCGCGGAAGAAGACCGCCAAGAAGAGAGCCGCGAAGAAGAAGTAATTTCTTCGCACGAATTCCGTCGCAGACGTGTGACGGACGAAAACGGGCGGCGCCTCACGCGTCGCCCGTTTTGCTTCAGGGTCAGAGACGATTTATCCGCGATGAGATGCGCGGCAGTCGCTGAAAAGCGGGCTAAGAGACGAATTGGCGCGTCGATGCGCTAATTCGTCTCTTAGCCCATTTTCTCTATTTCGCAGCGGACGCCGCCGCTGTGTTCTTGCCGCCGCGGCCTCCGCCGCCCGATTTCGTCTGCACGGCGACGCTTCCCTGCGATCCACCGCCGCGGCTCTTTCCTTTCGCGGACCGCACGTGCCGGCCCTTGCCGGCCGACTTGACCGGCGCGACGTCGCTCGTGACGCGCAGCCTCTGGCCAACGTTCACCCTGTCGCTCGCGAGACGATTCCAGCGCTTCAGGTCCTGTGCCGTGACGCCGTAGCGTGCAGCGATCGAGTACAGCGAATCGCCGCGATGAACGGCGTGGTAGAACGTGCGACCCGCAGGAACGGTGGTGAACACCGCATTTTCGAGCGAGCTCGCCGCTTCGGCCGACGGCCGCTGCATCGGCACCAGCAGCGCGTAGCCGGTCGGCACCGTCTGCCGCGGGCCGATGCCGTTGACCGAGCGCAGCGTTTCGAGCGGCAGCCCGTAGCGGGTCGCGATCTGGGGCAGCGTCTCGCCGGATTTCATCCGATGCGCCTGCCACGACACGAGCGGCTGGTTGACGAGATTGAGCTTCGCCGCGAACACCTCGGCCTTGTCGATCGGCAGCAGGATCGCGTAATCGTCGGCGCCCGAGATCACCGGGCGATTGTGCTGCGGATTGAGCGCCAGGAATTCGTCGACGTCGAGCTCGGCCAGCTCCGCAGCGCGCTTGACGTCCATCCGCACCGTCGTTCGCACGACGGCAAAGTACGGCGCATTGGGCACTTCGGCCATCACGAGACCGTACTTCTCCGGATCGGCGACGATGTTCTTGATCGCTTGCAGCTTCGGAATGTAGTTGCGCGTCTCGTCGGCGACGCGCGTCAGGTGCTCGAAATCGGCCGGCTGCCCGTGGGACCGGTTGCGCGCCACCGCTCGCCGCACGTTGCCCTCGCCCCAGTTGTACGCGGCAAGCGCGAGCTGCCAGTCCTCGAACTCGGCATACAGCTTCTGCAGATAATCGAGCGCCGACGTCGTCGCGGCGATGACGTCGCGGCGCGAGTCGAACCACCACGTCTGCTGCAGGCCGAACGATTTGCCCGTGGCGGGCATGAACTGCCAGATGCCGGAGGCGCGGCTCACCGACATCGCGTTCGGATTGAATGCGCTCTCGACGATCGGCAACAGCGCAATTTCGAGCGGCATGCCGCGCGCTTCGACCTCGGTGACGATGTGATAGAGGTAACGCCTGCTGCGCTCGACCGTGCGCGCCATGTAATCGGGCCGATCGGCGTAGTACTGCTCCCACTTGTCGACGAGCGGACCTTCGATGTCGGGCATCGCATAGCCCTTGACGATGCGATCCCACAAGTCGCCGATCGCGGGCGGCAGCGGCTCGAGATCGTCCGCCTCCGCGAACGGGTCGGTCAGGACGATCTTCGGTGGCGCGGGGGAAAACTCAACAACCGGAAGCGGAGGCGGGCTCGGTGGCGACTCGGCCGGCGGCGGGGCGGGTGTCGCGCACGCGGCGAGCGCGAGAACCACCGGCAGGATCAGGAATCGTCGATATTGCACTCGGTACGCTTGGGGCCTACGGGTCGCCGCAAAAATTCCGGCGATAGTAGGCTCACGCCACCGCGAGCGTCAACCCGAAAATCCCGTTTGCTGCGTCATGCGAATCCGTTTTTCCATTCGCGCAGCGTCGCGAACGCATCGACGGCGTCGTTCATCCGACGGCCGGCATGGGCTGCGGCGCATTCGGCTACGGAAGGCAGCGCCGCGCGCAGGAATGGATTGGTCGCGTGCTCCTCGCCGATCGTCGACGGTAGCGTCGGCTCCAAGCGATCGCGCTTCGCCTGCTCGCGCGCGGTGCGCGCGCGGACATCCCGATTGCCCGGTTCCACTGCTTCCGCGAAACGCAAATTCGCGAGCGTGTACTCGTGACCGCAATACACGCGCGTGTCCGGCGCGAGCGCCGCGAGCTTCGACAGCGACGCCCACATCTGCACCGGCGTGCCCTCGAACAGGCGGCCGCATCCGGCGGCGAACAGCGTGTCGCCACAGAAGAGCAGCGGCGCCGCACCTGTCGTGTAGTACGCGATGTGCCCTGCCGTGTGGCCGGGAATGTCGAGGACCGAAAGCTCGAGATCGATGTCCGGCACGACGATGCGATCGCCTTCGCCGAGCGCATGCGTGCGGCCTGGTATCGATTCGTTCGCCGGGCCGTACACCGGCACCTCCACGTGCTTGCAGAGCGCATCGATACCGCCGACGTGATCCATGTGATGATGCGTCGCGATGACCGCGCAAAGACGCACGCCCGTGCGCGCGAGCCACGCGAGCACCGGCGCCGCGTCGCCCGGATCGACGACTGCCACGGCGTCACCCGCGCACACGGCCCAGATGTAGTTGTCCCTGAATGCAGGGATTGGGATAATCGTCGTCATGGATCAGCCTTCGGGTGCCGCGGATATTTTGCCGCCGACGTTCGCCGCGTGGCTCACGACGCCGCCGGGCGTGTACCTGCAGGAGCGCGAGCAGGCGTATTTTGACCTGACCGTGGCCGACATCTTCGGTTTCCACGCGCTGCAGATCGGCCTGCCCGAGCATGCGTTCCTCGCGCAGAGCCGCATCGTATCGCGCTGGACGCTCGATTACGACCCGCCCGCCGACATCATCGCCGATCCGCACGCGCTGCCGTTCGCCGAGAACGCGCTCGACCTGATCGTCATGCCTCACGCGCTCGAATTCACGAGCGATCCGCACTTGATGCTGCGCGAGGCATGGCGCGTAATCCGCCCCGAGGGCCAGATCGTCATCTCGGGATTCAATCCATTCTCGCTGTTCGGCATGCGGCGCTACTTCGGTCGCGGCTCGACGCCGCCCTGGAACGGGAATTTCATCGCGCTCTATCGGCTGAAGGACTGGCTGTCGCTGCTCGGCTTCGATGTCGTCGGCGGCCGCTTCGACTGCTACGTGCCGCCGTTCACGCAGGAGAAGTGGTTGCGCCGGTTCGCGTTTTTCGAAAAGGCCGGCGACCGCTGGTGGCCTGTCACTGGCGGCGTCTACTTCCTCCGCGCGACGAAGAAGGTGCTCGGCATGCGCCTCCTCGAGCCCGCGTGGGAGCGCCGCGAGCGCCGCAAGGAAGCGCTTGCGCCGGCCGCGCGCGCCCGCGAGGGCCTGACGACGATGCACGGCGCGGCTGCCAACGAAACGTACCAGCGCGGGGCGTAGTGAGCGTGATCGTCTACACCGACGGCGCGTGCAAGGGCAATCCGGGTCCCGGTGGATGGGGGGTCCTGCTCATTCGCGGCGGCTCCGAGCAGGAGCTCTTCGGCGGCGAGCGCAACACGACGAACAACCGGATGGAGTTGACGGCCGTCATTCGCGCGCTCGAAGCGCTCGCGCAGGGCTCGGACGTCGATCTCTACCTCGATTCGCAATACGTCAAGCAGGGCATCGAGAGCTGGATCCACACATGGAAGCGCAACGGCTGGCGCACGGCCGATCGCAAGCCGGTGAAAAACGCCGAGTTGTGGCGCGAGCTCGACACGCTCGCCAGAACGCACGCGATCCGGTGGCACTGGGTGCGCGGCCATGCCGACACACCCGGCAATCACCGCGCCGATGAACTCGCCAATCGCGGTGTCGCACAGGTGAACGGCGCGGCGGGCGAATAGCCGGGCGCGACTTCAGCCGCTCGCGAGTGCGCGCTCGATGCGGCGCGCGAACACCGTCATCTCTTTTTCAGCCTGTCGATCGCCCTTGCGCCGCGCGACGTCGATGCCCTGCCGATAGGCGTCGAGCGCCTCCTGCGGCTGGCCGGTCTCGAGCAGGACGCGTCCGTACAGTTTCCACGCGGCCGTGAAATTCGGATCGAGCGAAACAGCGTGCGACAACGCTTCCGCGGCCGCGGGCCAATTCTTCGCTTTCGCGTGCTCGTTGCCAATCGAATAGCGCAAGAGCGCGCTGTCCTTTCCCGCGGCGAGCATCCGTTCGAAGCTCGCGAGCGCGGCGCTCTTGCCGGGTGGCGACGGGGAATCGGCCATCATCGGAGAATGAATTCACCGGTTTCGCAGTCAACGCGGCGCAATGGATAGATGACCCTGCGCTCGCCGCCGTTCAGCGTGCCTTCGATCGTCTCGTAGAGCCAGCCTTCGCTCCCCCGGCGATAGACGAGGCGCGCGGGAAATGCGTCGGCCGCTGTGTTGGCGAACGTGAAGATCGTGTCCTTGTCGGCCGTCTGCGTGCCGGCGAGCCGGAAGGACGTCTCCTTGCGATCACCCGAGAACTGCGCGAAATAGATGCCTTCGGATTTCGACTCGATACGCATGTACTGGTAGTCCTGCATCTTGCCGTTCAATACCGATTGCCCGGCGCCGACCAGCACGCCGCCGCGCAACGGCAGCCATTGCTCGCGAAACTCGCGATGGTTCACGTTGCCCTGCCAGCAGCCTTCGAGCCATGCGAGCGGCGCGAGCGGACCGGAAGGTTCAGGTGCGGCGGTGGGCGTTGCGGCGGCGGGCGTCGCGGCCTCGGCCGGGGCGGCGGACTGCGGCGCGGGTGCAGGTCCGGGTGCGACCGGCTGTTGCGCGTGCGCGGCTGCGCAAAGTGCGAGCGCGCCGAAGGCGCCCGCGCAGACGCACAGCATCGTTCCTACCGATAGGCGCGCGCGTGCAGAGGCCGATTCGTTCATCTCGCTTTCGAGTCCGTGTCGGGAGGCAATCGTCGAATGCATATCGCAGATGTCATTATCGGCCCGCGGGCGGCAGCGCCTCGTGATCATTGCACCGCCGCGAGCGGGAGATTCATCAGCAGGTTCTGCGGCTTGAGACGCAGGCGATCGTGCTCGTCCATCGCCATCGCGAGCCATACCGGGCGGCCGGCGAGCGCCGGCCGCATGTCCG
>DATEIQ010000231.1:0-3673 GCA_035278845.1 Casimicrobiaceae bacterium
CAATCGCCCAGCGCATGAACCGCGGCGATACGCCCCGCGCTCGCGCTTGCGGCGGCCGCGTCGAGCTTGCCTTTGGCGGCGAGGCTCGCGAGCGTCTCGGCGATGGCTGCGCGCGACTTCTCCGCCGCACCCATTCGGGTGTCGAACAGTCGCACCAGGTGCCCGGCCTGCGCCGCGATCTGCGCGATGCCGCTGCCCATTGCGCCGGCACCGATCACTGCGACCGTCGCGTCGCGCTCCAATGCAGACGTCTTCATCGTGTGCCGACCCGCCGGCGGCGGCTACCGGCCGGTGAACTTCGGCGGCCGCTTCTCGAGAAACGCCGCCACGCCTTCGCGATAGTCGTCGCTGTAGCCGAGCTCGCGCTGCGTGTCGCGCTCGAGATCGAGTTGCTGCTCGAGCGAGTTGCCGGCCGAGGCGTTGAGCGCACGCTTGATCGCGGCGAGGCCTCGCGTCGGCGCTTGCGCAAGGTGAGTCAGCAACGCGTCGGTGGTCGACACGAGCTCGGCGTCCTCGACGCACTTCCAAATCAGGCCCCACGCGACCGCCTGCTCCGCCGGCAGCTTGTCACCCAGCATCGCGAGTCCCATCGCGCGCGCGGCGCCGACGAGGCGCGGCAGGAAGTACGTGCCGCCCGAATCGGGAACGAGGCCAATGCGACAGAACGCCTGGATGAAGCTCGCCGATTTCGCGGCAACGACGATGTCGCACGCGAGCGCGACGTTCGCACCCGCGCCGGCAGCCACGCCGTTGACCGCGCACACGACCGGCAGCGGCAGATTGCGCAGCGCGAGCACGAGCGGCCGATAGTTCTCGGCGATCGAGACGCCGAGGTCGACAGGCGCATCACCCGGCGCAACGGCGCGATCGGACAAGTCCTGGCCCGCGCAGAATCCCCGGCCCGCGCCCGTGAGCAGCAGCACGCGCGCATCACCGGCCGTGGCCACGCGCGAGAGCGCGTCGCGCAGCTCACCGTGCATCTGCGTCGTGAAGCTGTTGAGGCGGTCGGGACGGTTCAGCGTGATGCGCGCGATGCCGTCCGCAGTCTCGAAGCGAATCTGTTCGTAGCTCACTGGACTACCCTCGCCTGCCTGTCCGCGCATCGGGCATTTCAGACATGCATCCGATGCTGCACGACGCGGAAGCGATTCGCGACATAGGCGGCGTCGGTGAGCGCAGCGTTCGCGGCCGGGTTCGCGCCGGTGCCGTGGAAATCGGAGAATGCCGCCGACTGATTGACGAAGATTCCGCCTGTCAGGTTGATCGACAGCGCGACACCGACATCCTCCGCGACATCGATGGCGCGCTCGATCACGTCGTCGCTTGTCGAGTACACGGCCATCGTCAGCGCACCGTGACCCATCACCGCGTCGCGCGCGATGGCGAGGCTGTCGGCCGTGTTGTCGGTGGCGATGACGAACGCGATCGGCCCGAACCATTCGTTCATGTAAGTGGCGCGATCGCCCTTCCTGAGCTTGACGATCAGCGGCGTGCGGATCGTCGCCTCCGGAAATTGCGCGTGCTCGATCGTGCGCGTGTCGAGCGCGATGTCGCCGAGCGAGCGGGCAGCCTCCAGCCGGCGCAGCACGCCGTCGCTGGCCACAGCGCCGAGCACCTCGACCGCGCGCGCGGGATCGGCGAGCAGCTTCTCGACGCCTTCGGCGAGGCCCGCGGCGACCTGGTCGAACGTCAAATGACCGTCCGCGGTGTCGATACCGTCCTTCGGCACGTAGATGTTCTGCGGCGCCGTGCACATCTGGCCCGTGTAGAGCGCGAGCGAGAACGCGAGGTTGCGCACGAGGCCCTTGAAGTCGGCCGCCGAATCGACGATGACCTGGTTCACCCCGGCCTTTTCCGTGTACACCTGCGCCTGCCGCGCGTGCTCCTCCAGCCAGCGCCCGTTCGCGGTGCTGCCGGTGAAATCGACGATCTTGATCTCGGGGCGCAGCGCGAGCGTCTGCGCCGTGTCGTCGCCCGGCTCGTGCGCGATCAGCGTCACGACGTTCGGATCGAAGCCGCCCTCGCTGAGCACCTCGCGCGCGATACGCACGGTGATCGCGAGCGGCAAAACCGCGTTGGGATGCGGCTTGACGACGACGCAATTGCCGGTGGCAAGGCTCGCGAAAATGCCGGGATATCCGTTCCACGTCGGGAACGTGCTGCACCCGATGACGAGTGCGACTCCGCGCGGGACGATGCGGAAGCGCTTGTCCATCCGTACCGGCTCGTTCTTGCCCTGCGGTTTCTCCCAGGTCGCGTGCGCGGGCACGCGCCGCATCTGATCCCACGCATACGCAACGGCTTCGAGGCCACGATCCTGCGCGTGCGGCCCGCCCGCCTGGAACGACATCACGAACGCCTGCCCGGTCGTGTGCATGATCGCGTTGGCGAGCTCGAAACTCGACTTGTTGATGCGATCGAGGATTTCGAGGCAAACGCCCACCCACGCTTCCGGCCCGGCCTTGCGCCACGACGCGGCCGCGATCTCGACGGCCGCCATGAGGCCGTCGATGTCCGGCTTCGGATAGGTGACGCCGAGTCGCATCCCGTACGGCGAGCGCTCGCTGCCGACCTGCCCGATCGTCGCGGGCTGCATCAATGGAAAGCGCTTGTTCAGGAGCGCGTCGAACTTCGCCTTGCCGGCCTCGGCGGCGCCTTCGCCATACACCTTCGGGCTCGGCGACTCGGGGAAAGGCGTCCAGTAGCCGCGGCTCGCAATCGCTTCGACGGCACGATCGAGCGTTGCGCGGTGACGTTCGAGGAATGGGTGCGACACGATCGGACCTTCGGCGGTTCGGGGCTGCAACGGTAACTCTAGCACGCAACGCACCGCCGATGCCGTGACGCGGGCACACCCGCCCGTCTGCAACCGCGCTAGACTCCGCTCATCGCTCGACTTCAGATCGCCGAACGCGCCCATATGCCCAATCCCGCAACTCGGCTTTCCTTTGACGCCACCTCGCTTGCCGAACGGGTTCACAGCGGTACACCGCGTGATCGATCCGGCGCCGGTCCCGCCGCCGCAGAGGTTTCGTGTCGCTTCCAGTTTTCCAGGCGGGATGCGGCCTAGCTGCAAGTCGGTGAGCACGCCGGGACGTTCGCCGCGTACCGCAAGGCGGACTTGAAGAGCTCGAGGAAATCGGGATGGCACAGCGCACGCCACGAACCTATCGCGGCAGCTGCCATTGCGGTGCAGTCCGATTCGAGATCGAGACCGATTTTCCCGAGTTGACCACCTGCGATTGTTCGATCTGTCGCCGCAGGAATGCGCTGATGGTCAAGGTTCACGAAACCAAGTTCAGGTTGCTCTCGGGCGGGGAGTCGCTTACCGAATATCGATTCCATACGATGACCGCACGGCATTACTTCTGCAGGACGTGCGGCATTTACCCCTTCCACCGCAAGCGCATCACACCCGACTTCTTCGGTGTCAACGTGTTCTGCCTGGAGGGGTTCCACCCGGCGGATATTCCCGTGCGCCAGACCGTTGGCGCCGCCATGCCATGAATTTTCGGCAGAAGAACTGAATGTTCAAGGCGCTTGGCGCATTGGTCGGCGCGTACGCGCTCTACGCGGCGATCAAGGGCGAGGTCTACGCCAAATCCGGCCCCTGGGGACGCACGGTTTCCCGCCACGATTCTCCGGAATACTTCTGGGTCGTCATCGCGATCTA
>DATEIQ010000232.1:0-8126 GCA_035278845.1 Casimicrobiaceae bacterium
GCGCTTTGCCGTGAAGCCATCGCTGCGCATCAAGCTCGACCAGTTGAGCGCCCGCCGGGCGGAGCTCGACGCGCTGCTCGCGTCCGAGGAAGCGACGCGCGACATGGAGCGCTATCGATCGCTGACGCGCGAGCGCGCGGAGATCGACCCGGTGGTCGAGCGCTTCGGCGAGTTCGAGAAAGCGGAAGCCGACTTCGCCACGGCGGTCGAGCTCGCGCACGATCCGCAGATGCGCGATTACGCCGACGACGAGCGGCGCGCCGCCGAGGCTCGCCTCGCATCGCTCGCCGGTGAGTTGCAGGCGATGCTGTTGCCGCGCGATCCGAGCGACGAGCGCAACGTGTTCATCGAGATTCGCGCCGGCACGGGCGGCGAGGAATCTGCACTGTTCGCGGCCGAGCTCTTCCGGATGTATGCGCGCTATGCGGAGCGGCGGCGCTTCAGCGTCGAGATCGTTTCCGAATCGCCGTCCGATCTCGGCGGCTATCGCGAAATCGTCGCGCGCATCGCCGGCAACGGCGCGTATGCGAAGCTCAAGTTCGAATCGGGCGGCCATCGCGTGCAGCGCGTTCCAGAGACGGAAGCGCAGGGGCGCATCCACACGTCCGCGTGCACGGTGGCCGTGCTGCCCGAGGCCGATCCTGTGGCCGACATCACGATCAATCCCGCCGATCTGCGCATCGACACGTTCCGCGCGTCCGGCGCGGGCGGGCAGCACGTTAACAAGACCGATTCGGCAGTGCGCATCACGCACCTGCCCACCGGCATCGTCGTCGAATGCCAGGACGACCGCTCGCAGCATCGCAATCGCGCGCAGGCGATGTCGGTGCTGGCGTCGCGGCTCGTCGACCGCGAGCGGCGCGAGCGGCAGCAGAAGGAAGCCGCGCATCGCAAAAGCCTGATCGGATCCGGCGACCGCAGCGAGCGCATCCGCACGTACAACTTTCCGCAGGGCCGCGTCACCGACCATCGGATCAATCTCACGCTCTACAAGATCGACGCGATCATGCAGGGCGATCTCGACGAGCTGATCGGCGCGCTCGCGCAGGAGTTCCAGGCCGAGCAGCTCGCCGCCTTCGAAGCTTGAGCGCCGCGCGTTCCGGTGCGTCGCTCGAACCCGCGCCGTGGCTCCTGACGCTGCGGCTCGCGCTTTCCGAAATCACGCCGTACAACGCGAACGAGCTCTACGAGCTGGATGCCGATCCGCGTGTGATGCGCTACATCGGCAGTGGGCGTGTCTCGACGCGCGACCAGATCGACGCCGTCATGCGCCGGCTGCCGCGCGCCTACGCGCTGTTCCCGGGCCTCGGCACGTGGCGCGCGACGCGTCGGGACAATGGCGACTTCGTCGGCTGGTTCGCGCTCAAGTACATCCCCGGGACTGCCGAAATCGAGGTCGGCTATCGCCTGCGCCACGCCGCGTGGGGCCGCGGCTACGCAACCGAGGGCGCGCGCGAACTCGTGCGCTATGGCTTCGACGACCTGGGCCTTTACCGGATCCTCGGCGTCACGCATCCGGCCAATGTCGCCTCGCAGCGCGTGCTCGAGAAGATCGGCCTTGCCGACATCGGCTGGGGACACTATTACGACCGCGCCGTACGCGTGTTCGAGATCGTGAACGATCCGAACTGGCGGCCGGCGTGGCGCAACGCGTGAGCGATGCAACGACAGTGCGTCGTGCGCTCGCGCAGGCGGGGCTCGCGCCGATCGACGCGCAATCGCTGCTCTCGCACGTGCTGTCGTGCGATCGCGCATGGCTCGTGGCGCACGCCACCGATCCGCTGACGACGGACCAAACGCACGCGTTCTTCGCGCTCGCGCGGCGCCGTCGCGAGGGCGAGCCCGTCGCATACCTTACCGGCGTGCGCGAATTCTTCGGATTGCCGCTCGCCGTCGATCGCAGCGTGCTGATCCCGCGGCCCGAAACCGAAACGCTGGTCGAGCGGGCGCTGCGCGCGCTGCCCGCTGATCGGCCGCTGCACGTGCTCGATCTCGGGACTGGCAGCGGCGCCATTGCGCTGGCGATCGCGCACGCGCGCCCGCGGGCGAGTGTCGTAGCGATCGACAACTCGGCGGATGCGCTTGCCGTCGCACGCGGGAACGCGGCGCGGCTTCGGGTATCGAATGTCGAGTGGCTGCGCGCCGATTGGTTCGACGCGCTTGGCTCCGAGCGGTTCGATGCAATCGTCAGCAATCCGCCTTATGTCGCCGCAGGCGATCCCCATCTGGCGGAGGGCGACGTCCGCTTCGAACCACCGCAGGCGCTCGCATCGGGCCCCGACGGCCTCGCCGCCCTGCGGGTGATCGTGGCCGGTGCCCGGGATCATCTGGCGTCCGGAGGGTGGCTCGCGGTGGAGCACGGCTACGATCAGGCGGTCGCGGTGCGCGATCTGCTGCAGCAGGCGGGATTCCGGCGACTCGAGTCGCTCCGCGACCTGTCCGGCATCCCGAGGGTGGCTGCCGGGCGCAACGCGTAAGGGGATCCGTCAGCGATCGGTCAGGGACGCGGCGCGAAACTGCGGTCGTGGCGGCCGATGCCATTGCGGCCGTCTCGGGTTGTGAATCCGCCGACCCGGCCCCAACGTACTCACGATCATGCAAGCATCGATTCTTCATCCCGATTCTCCGCAACCCCCTCGCCGTCAGCATCGGATGCTGCGCGATCCCGCCGTGTGGGCTTGGCTGATCGTCGCGCTGCTCGCGATCTTTCCGGCGCGCGCGGCGCTGCACGTCATCCTGTAGCGGGCCGTCGGTCCCCGGCGCATCCGGTCCGCGCGAGCGGCGTCCGATCGCATCGCGATCGGCGCTCTCGCGTCGATGGCCTAGAATTCGGCTCCCCTGCCGCGCCGGCCACGAGCCGGTCACCGGCCGCCCTTCGGAGGAACCCTTCGTGCGTACTCGATCGCTCGCCCTGATATCCGCATTGGCATTCGTCTTCGCGGCCAACGCCATCGCCCAGACCAAGCCGCGCATCGAAAAAGCGGCCGATCTGCCGCGCTTTTCATACAAGGTCGAAGGCAACGTCGAGGACATCCTTCGCGACGATGCGAAGTTCGCGCGCTTCTCCGCGGACGTTCGCCGCGACGCCGAATCGGTGCTGCGCGACTACCAGATCGACGACCGCGCAACGCTGCGCCAGCTCGAAGGCGAGCTCGCACAACTCGACTATCTCGACGGCAAGCCGGATGCCGCGCTCGCGCGACTCGCGCGCATCAAGGAGCTCCAGGACAAGCCCGCCGACAAGCTGATGTCGGGCATGCAGATGCGCGCGATCATCGGAGCGCAACGCAAAGTCGGCGACCGCATGTCCGATGCCTATCGCGCCGAGGTGGGCCGCCTGATCGACGCCGACCTCGCGCCGCTCCCTTACGAAGTCGTGCAGAACGAGGTCAAGGAAGCGAAGGCGAGTGCCGAAATCGCGAGCGAGGCGCTCGTGCTCGGTTACATGCGCAACGTGATTCAGCCGACGGTCGACAAGGCCGGTGCGCTGTCGTCCGATCTCGCGCCGGTCGTCGTCAACGCCAAATACCGGCTGGTCGCGACGCTGCCGCTCAAGCGGACGCTGATCACCACGTATACCGCGTATCTCGACGCGCACAAGGTCGAAAAGCCCGACATCTGGGCTGCGCGTAACGTCGACCTTCCCGCCGGCAAGGGTTACGCGCCGGTGAACGTTGCCGTGTGGGACGGCGGTGTCGATACGGCGCTGTTCGCAAGCCGCGTTGTCAAGGACGGCGCGAAGCCGGCCGTGATCGCGTTCGATCGCTACGCGAATCCCGCGACGGGCGAGCTCCAGCCAATCCCGGCCGAGCTGAAGGGCCGCATCCCGCAGCTCAAGTCGCGGCTCAAGGGTTTTTCCGATTTGCAATCGAACATCGACAGTCCCGAAGCGAGCGAAGTGAAGCAATGGCTGTCGACGCTCAAGCCCGACGAGTACAAGAGCGCCATCGAGGAGCTGGGCCTCGCCGGCAACTGGATGCACGGCACGCACGTCGCCGGCATCACGATGGCGGGCAATCCGTACGCGCGGCTCGTCACGGGCCGGATCGAGTTCGACTGGCATCTGCTGCCCGACCCGTGCCCCAGCCGCGAGCTCGTCGAGCGCGACGCCCGCAACCAGCAGGCGTATGTCGACTTCTTCAAGCGCCATGGCGTGCGCGTCGTGAACATGAGCTGGGGTGGCAGCGTCAAGGGCATCGAGGAGCAGCTCGAGCTCTGCAACATCGGCAAGACACCCGACGAGCGCAAGAAGATTGCGCGCGAATATTTCGAGATCCAGAAGAGCGCGCTGACGAAGGCATTTGCAAGCGCGCCCGGCATGCTGTTCATCACGGCGGCGGGCAACAGCAACGAGGACGCATCGTTCGCCGAGGACATTCCGGCGGGTATCGTGCTGCCGAATCTGATGACCGTCGGCGCAGTGGACAAGGCGGGCGACGAGGCGTCGTTCACGAGCTACGGCCCGACGGTGGCCGTGCACGCGAACGGGTATCAGGTCGAGAGCGTGATTCCAGGAGGCGACAAGCTCGCGGAATCGGGGACATCCATGGCATCGCCCCAGGTCGCGAACCTCGCCGCGAAGATCATCGCCGTCAATCCGAAGCTCGCGCCGGCCGACGTGATCAAGGTGATTCGCGAAACGGCGGACAAGACGCCGGACGGGCGCCGCACGCTCGTCAACCCGAAGAAGGCGCTCGCGAAGGTGGAGGGGAAGGCGGCGTAGTCGCTTGCTCGATCACGATCGGGCAGGCAGCACGGCGGGCGCCGCCACTCCGAACTTCTCTCCCCAGGGCGCCAGCGCCGGCATGATCGTCGGATAAAGCGCGACGCCGTTCGCGCGTTGCTCGCGAACGAGTGCGAGCGCACGCTCTCCCGGCATGCGCACCGGCGCGCCGCCCGGTCGCGGCGTCGCCGCGTGGCACGCGTTCACGAGCCAGTCGGTCTGTCGCGTGAATTCAGCCAGGCCGCCGAACGTCGCGGGATTCTGCACTTGTACGAACACCGTCGCACCCCAGCCATCGGCTTCGTCCGCGCGGCCGTGGCCGGCGAGGCCGCCGGTCAGCGCCTCGATCAGCAATGCGAGCGCGAATCCCTTGTGTCCCGCTTCGAGCCCGCCGAGCGGAAGCAGCGTCCCCCTGGGCTCGTTGAAAAGCACCGCGGGATCGCGCGTCGCGTTGCCTTGCGCGTCCTGCAGCCATGGGTGCGCGAGCGTTTCACCCGCGTTGAACAATCGCTGCGTGAGCCCGTTCGTGGTGTAGCTTGCGGAAACGTCGATCAGGATCGGATCGCCGGACGTCGGAATGCCTACGGCCAGCGGATTCGGCGTGAACACCGGCGACACGGCACCGAACGGCGCGACGCTCGACCCCGCCGGATCGCTGCAGCAGACGATCGCCATCATGCCGCGTTGCGTCGCGCGCACGAGATATGCCGCGAGGCAGGCGATATGGTGCGAGCGGCGAATCACGATCGTTCCGGTGCCGTGCGCGGTCGCCATGCCGATCGCGGCGTCGAGCGCGCGCAGCGCGAGCCACGGCCCCGGCAGCCGCTCGCCGTCCCACGTGATGGCTGCCGTCGTCGCGTGCAGCACGCGCGGCTCGCCCGCCTGTTTCATCCGTCCGTTTCCGAGCTCGCCCAGATAACCGGCCAGCAGCGCGAGACCGTGCGTCGTGTGACCCATCAGGTCGGCCTCGACCAGGATGTCCGCCACGTCGCCTGCGATGTCGTCGCGCACGCCGGCGCGGCGCAGCAATGCATCGGCATATGCACGGAGTGCGGTGGCGTCGTAGCGCGCGGCATCGCGCGCGCTGGGCCGCGCGTCATGACGAGTTGCACTGGCCGGCGCTGCGCGTTCCGCCGGTGACGACGATGACTGGCGACCGGACATCGGACCCTCCGATTGGCGCGGCATGGGACGCCCACGCCGGATGTATGCTTGCGCACCATTCTAGTCGAGCGATCCGAACCGCGTCCGTGCTGCCGTCCTCGCTGCAGATCAGCATCGTCACCTTCGAACCGGATCTGCCGCTGCTCGAGCGCACGCTCGACACGCTCGCAATCGCGATCGAGGCTGCGCAGGATGCGCGCGTCCTGAAGACGGTGCACGTCGCGCTCGTCGACAACAGCCGGGATCGCGGCATCGCCGAGCGCGTGATGGAGATCGCGCGCGCGCGATTCGCCGATAAGCCCGTGCATGTCGCCTTCCTGCATGGCCACGCGAACATCGGCTACGGAGCCGCGCACAACCTGGTGCTGCACGGCACCGGCGCCGACTATCACCTCGTGCTGAACCCCGACGCCGAGCTCTCCGCCGATGCGCTCGTCAACGCCGTTCGCTGGCTCGATGCGCATCCCGAGGCGGGCGCGCTCACCCCGGCCGTTTCCGATGCGTCGGGTCGCCGGCAGTATCTGTGCAAGCGCTACCCGGCGGTATTCGACCTGCTGCTGCGCGGTTTTGCGCCGCGCTTCGCGAAGCGCCTGTTCGCACGGCGCCTCGAGCGTTACGAAATGCGCGACGTCGTCGATGCCGATCCGCCGCAGGAAGCGCTCGGCGTGCCGGTGATGTCGGGCGCATTCATGCTCGCCCGCCGCGATGCCGTCGATCGCACCGGCGGCTTCGATCCGCGCTTCTTTCTCTATTTCGAGGATTTCGACTGGAGCGTGCGGCTGAACGAAGTGGCGCGCAACGCGTTCGTGCCGAGCGTCAGCATCGTCCATCACGGCGGCGGAGCGGCGCGCAAAGGGTGGCGGCACGTCGCGTGGTTCATCGGCAGCGGCTTTCGCTTCTACACGAAGCACGGCTGGCGGTGGCTGTGAGCCCCGAAGGGCCGCCCCGAGGGGCGAACAAGCCCCGTAGCGCGATAGCGCGCAGGGTAGCCGAATGAGCCCCGAAGGGCCGCCCCGAGGGGCGAACAAGCCCCGGACGCCGGTGGCGATGGCTGTCATCCTCAATGCGCGAAGGGCAGGGCAATGAGCCCGGTCGCCGTCACCGGTGCGAGTGGCTTCATCGGCCGAGCGTTCTGCGCGCGCGCGTCGGCAAGCGGCCGTACGATTCGGCGCTTCGTTCACGCGCCCAATGCCGCGTCGGACCGTTCGGTCGCCATCGACCTGACGCATGCCGGTGTCGACGAGCTTGCACGCCATCTCGAAGCGGTGTCGACGGTGATTCATCTGGCCGGACGCGCGCACGTCATGCGCGAGACGGAATCGGACGCGGACGCTGCCTATCGCCTCGCCAACGCAGATGCGACCGAGCGCGTGGCCCGCGCGGCGGTCGCCGCGGGCGTGCGCAGGTTCGTTTTCGCGAGCAGCGTCAAGGTGAACGGCGAGCGTACGAAAACCGGCCGCCCGTTTCGCCCCGACGATCCGACCGCGCCGCAGGACGCCTACGCGCGCAGCAAACGGGCGGCGGAAATCGCGTTGCAGAACGTCGCACGCGGCACGCCGATGGAAGCGGTCGTTCTGCGACTGCCGCTCGTGCACGGCCCCGGGGCGCGCGGCGACTTCCGCCGTCTCGTGGACGCCGTGCGCGCGAGACGTATCCTGCCATTCGGCGCGATCGACAACCGGCGCTCGCTGGCCGGCCTGCAGAACCTGCTCGACGCGCTCGACGCGGCGATCGACGCACCGGCCTTGCAGGGCGTGCATTTCGTCGCCGACGCGCAGAGCGTGTCGACGCCCGAACTGGTGCGCGCGATCGCGCGTGCGCTCGAGGTCGAGCCCCGGATGGTTCGTGTCCCGGTCGGATTGCTGAAGCTATCCGGCCTGGTGACGGCAAGAAGCGATGCCGTCGCGCGGCTCGTCGACTCGCTCGAGGTGGACGTGTCGTCGTTCGTCGCAGCGACGCGCTGGCGTCCGCGCACGTTTGCCGTCGACTTATAATCGACGTCCACATGAACGAAACCTCGTCCAGCGAGCGAATGTCGGCCACGACGCGCGCAAACGGACGCGCGGCCGGCGAGTTGCGCACGCTCGCAATCACGCGCGGCTACACGAGGCATGCCGAAGGATCGGTGCTGATCGAGGCGGGCGAAACGCGCGTGCTCTGCACGGCAAGCGTGGAGGAAGGCGTTCCGCCATTCCTCAAGGGCCGCGGGCAAGGCTGGGTGACGGCCGAGTACGGCATG
>DATEIQ010000233.1:0-22733 GCA_035278845.1 Casimicrobiaceae bacterium
CGTGAGCGCGCCGACCAGGATGCCGACCATCAATCCCATGTCGCCCTTCGCCCACGTGGACGCGAGCTTCATGCCGACCGGGTAGATCCCGGCCATGCAAATGCCGGTGATCCCCCGCAGCACGAGGGCCGTCGCGGACGATGGATCGACGACGAGCAGGCCCGCGTTGGCGAGCGCGCCAATGAAGGCGGACAGCGCGAACATGCGCCGCGGGTCGCCGCGATCGGCGAGTCCCAGCATGGCGCTTGCGACGCAACCGACGACGAATCCAAGCTGGACTGCGCTCGTCAGCGCCGCCTGCGTGAAGGCCGACAAGTGGAATTCGGCCGTCAGCGCGGGCAGCACGGCGGAAGCGGAGAACCACAGGGACATCGCTGCCACCTGGCACGCGGCGATCACCGTGATCGAGAACGCTTTCGATCGACCGGGCGCGGCGGTTACCATCACGCCTTCCTCCGCTGATTTCATGGGCATTGTCGTGCGCGGCACGATGCCGCGCGGCGAATGGTCACCTCTTCCGCGCCCGATCGCAAATCCAAGCCATGGCCCTGAACCTGTTTCGCTACCTGATGCCGCCGGAGACGAGCTTCACCAGCCAGTTCTGCGAGCAGGCGCAGTGCATCCACGAGGCGGCGCAGGAGCTGCGCGGCATGATCGACCGGCCGGACGTCGCGACGGACACGCATATCGGCACGATCCGGGCGATCGAAAAGCGCGCCGATGCCGTCGCGCGCAGGATCTTCATCGCCGCGAACCGCACGTTCCAGGCACCGATCGACCGCGAGGACATCCTGGTGCTCGCGCACGATCTCGACGACGTCGTCGATCTGATCGAGGACACGGCCAAGGGTATCCAGCGCTATTCGATCGCGACGTTCGCGAACGAGATGCGGTCGATGATCGATGCCGTCGTCGAAGCTGCCGATTTGCTCGAACAGGTGATGCCGCAGCTCGACGCCATCACCCGCGAGCATCGGACGATCTTCCGGCTGTGCGAGCGCATCGGCCAGCTCGAGGAGCGCGCGGACGACTCGTTCGACGCCGGCCTCGCCCGCATCCGCAGCGAGCTCGGCAGCGGTGCGCTCGACACGATCGGCTACCTCGACCGCAAGGAACTCTACGAGCTGATCGAACGCGTCGTCGACAAGTGCGACGACGTCGCCAACGTCGTCCAGACCGTCACGGCGAAGCACGTCTAAATGCTGCTGCCGCGAATTGCCGCGGGCGCGGCCTGAGCGGACGCGCCGATGGATGCCGCCGCGCTCGGCTCGTTCGCCCTGATCGGACTGATCGGCGTCGCGCTGCTGTTCGACTTCATGAACGGCCTGCACGACGCGGCGAACTCGATCGCGACCGTCGTTTCGACCCGCGTGCTGAAGCCCGGCACGGCGGTTCTGTGGGCGGCATCCTTCAATTTCATCGCGTTCCTGGTGTTCGGGCTGCACGTGGCGCAGACGATCGGCACCGGAATCGTCGAAGCCGGAATCATCGACGCGCACGTCATCTTCGGCGCACTGACCGGTGCCATCGTGTGGAACGTGATCACGTGGGCGTGGGGCCTGCCGTCGAGCAGCAGTCACGCGCTGATCGGCGGCCTCGCGGGTGCCGGCGTCGCGAAAGCCGGTTTCGGCGCCGTCGTGCTCGGCGGGCTCGCGAAAACGGCCGCCGGCATCGTGCTGTCGCCGCTGCTTGGGTTCGTGCTCGCGCAGTTGCTGGTGGTGGCCGTCGGCTGGGCAAGCATTCGCTCGACGCCGTATGCCGTCGACCGGCGGTTTCGCGTTCTGCAACTCGTTTCCGCTGGGCTCTATTCGCTCGGCCACGGCGGCAACGACGCGCAGAAAACGATGGGCATCATCGCCGTGCTGCTGTTCTCGCAGGGGTTGCTGGGTGACACCTTCTACGTCCCGTTCTGGGTGGTGATCACCTGCCAGCTCGCGATGGCGCTCGGCACGCTGATGGGCGGCTGGCGCATCGTGCACACGATGGGCTCGCGCATCACGCGGCTGAAGCCGATCCAGGGATTCTGTGCGGAGACCGGCGGCGCGATCACGCTGTTCATCGCGACCGGGCTCGGCGTCCCGGTGTCGACGACGCACACGATCACCGGCGCGATCATCGGCGTCGGCGCGGCGCGGCGGGCGTCCGCCGTGCGCTGGCACGTCGCGCAGCGGATCGTGATCGCGTGGGTGGTGACGCTGCCCGCCGCCGCGCTCATGGGCGCGCTGGTGTATGCGCTGTCGAGCGGGCTGGGGTAGCGGCGGTGTCGGAGGTGCAACCCCCGGTGTCGGAGGTGCAACTGTCGTTGCCGCGAGTTGCACCTCCGACACTACCGGGTTACACCTCCGACACCGGCACCTCGGGCATCAGATCTTCGGCAGCGTGACGCCCTGCTGACCCTGGTACTTGCCGCCGCGATCCTTGTACGACGTTTCGCACACCTCGTCGGATTCGAAGAAGATCACCTGCGCGACGCCTTCGTTCGCGTAAATTTTCGCGGGCAGCGGCGTGGTGTTGGAGAACTCGAGGGTGACGTGGCCTTCCCATTCGGGCTCGAGCGGCGTTACGTTGACGATGATGCCGCAATTGCGGACAAAAACGCCCGCCTCCAGCGCGAAATTTCCAGCTTCGGGAACGGTGAGGCAATACACATCGTGGTCTCCCGGAAGCTCGCGCACCGCGACTACCTCGTGGTTGCGGACCGGCGCATCGACCTCGGAGTTTTTCCTCTTCCCCGCAAGATCGGCAGCCAACGTTGCAAGCGCGTCCGGGATGGCGGCGCCGTACTCGCGCAGAGAAAAATCGCGGTGATGTCGGTGTGTTGCCGTTTCGCGGGTATGAATACCGTTGCGAACGTTCCATTCGTCCGCCAGGCGCCGAGTGGGATCGAGGTGCCCGTTGATCGGCTGATAGACCATCTCGTATCCGCGGACGTGCTCGCGATAAAGCGGCATCAGGGACTGGCCAGGCCGAAGCGAGCCGGCCTGCAGCATCCGCCCATCGCGCAGCATGAAATCGTGATCGGGCGTGGCCGCGATGACGGCGCCGCCGTCGAGCTCGATCTCGAGCAGCGCATCGCGCCCGATGAAGCGCGGCGCATCCAGCAACGAGACGATCACGCGTCCGTTATCGATGCTGTAACCAAAAAAGATCTCGCCAGAATCGGCACGCCGTGTCATCTCCTCCAGCGTAGGGGACGTGCCGTCGAACAACGCGACACGAGTATCGCCGCGAAAACAGCGTGCGTACGTCGATTTGCCGAGCGTGCACACGAGCACGTTCCGCGGAATCCGGAAATACTCCACCGTGCGCGCGAGCGCGAACGAATTGGGTGGAATGATGCAGATGTCGCCACGGAAGTCGACGAACGATCCGGCATCGAATGCCTTCGGGTCGACGATCGTCGAGTTGATGTTGGTGAAGATCTTGAATTCGTTCGAGCAGCGGATGTCGTAGCCATAGCTCGACGTGCCGTACGAAACGATTTTGTGTCCGTTCGCCTCGCGTACCTGCCCTGGCTCGAACGGCTCGATCATTTTGTGCGACGCCGCCATCCGGCGGATCCATTTGTCGGACTTGATGGACATGAAGGAAATCTCGTTCTCGATTGTGGTCCGCGGTCGGCGCAGGCGAATCGTCCGTTCGGCCCATTGCCTTCGCAGCCGCGCCTTCGAAGGGAAATCGGCCGATGTTATCCACATCGACAAGGCCGATCAACCCGAAGCCACGGCTCGAATGCGCGCGAATGGCGTCCGCACTCTTGCGGCTCCCGCGCGCCTATGGATTAATGACGCCCGTTGGACGCTGGCGCTCCGAAGCCCCGCGCCCCGCGCGATTCGCCAACTCCGGGAGGGGTTAACGATGATTCGCCTGCTTGCCCTGATCGTCGCTTGCGTGCTGGCCGGTTCTCACGGCGCCGCCGCGCAAAAGCTTCCCGAATACGGCGACGACATCTACAAGCCCTCGATGGGCCAGGCCGGCAAGGATGTCATCTGGATACCCACGCCGGACGCGCTCATCACCGCATTGCTTATCGCGGCGAAGGTGACGAAGGACGACATCGTCTACGACCTCGGTGCGGGCGACGGCCGCATTCCCATTGCGGCGGCCAGGCAATTCGGCGCTCGCGCCATCGGCATCGAATACGACGCCGACATGGCCGAGCTCGCACGGCGCAACGCGAGGCGCGCGGGCGTGGAAGAACGCGTGCGCATCATCACCGGCGACATTTTCAAGGAATCCTTCTCCGACGCAACCGTCGTCACGATGTACCTGCTGCCCGACCTGAACCTCAAGCTGCGTCCGCTGATCCTGCAAATGAAGCCCGGCACGCGCGTCGCCTCGCACGCCTTCAACATGGGCGACTGGGAGCCTGATGAATACATGTCGGTCGAAGCGCGCGACGGCTATCTCTGGTACGTGCCGGCCAATGTCGAAGGCACGTGGGCGTTCCGCGAAGAAACGTTCGGCACCGAGGGGACGGTCGCGCTGGTGCAGCACTACCAGCGCATCGGGGGAACCATCACGATCGGCGGCAAGACGCAACCGGTGCTTGGCGCGTCCCTGCGCGGCAACGCCTTCACGTTCGCGTTCAACGATAGCGAGGGCGTGCTGCGCGCCGCGCACGTCGTCGTCGACGGCGCCGAGTTCAAGGGCAGGCTGACCGGACGCGGCGGCAACGTCCCGATCACCGGCAGCCGCCGCTGAAACCGATCGCGCACGCGGCGGCTCCAGGCCGGCCCGCGGAGGCGGACGAGGCCGTTCCGCAGCCGAGCCTTCGCCGGCGCGACGGCGTCGGCATCATCGTCGGCATCGTGATCGGCGCCGGCATCTTCAAGACGCCGTCGATGGTAGCCGGAACCACCGCCGACGGCGGCTGGGCGATCGCGGCGTGGATCGCGGGGGCGCTGGTCTCGCTTGCCGGCGCGCTGTGCTACGCCGAGCTCGCATCCGCCTACCGCCACGCAGGGGGCGACTACCACTTCCTCACGCGCGCTTACGGGCGCGACGCGAGCTTCCTGTACGCGTGGGCCCGCGCAACCGTCATCAACACCGGCGCGATCGCGCTTCTGGCGTTCGTGTTCGGCGATTACGTGTCGACGGTGTTCCATCTCGGTCCCGCCTCCGGTGCCATCTGGGCCGCGATCATCGTCGTCGTGCTGACCGCGCTCAACATCGTGGGCGTGCGCGCCTCCGCGCGCGCGCAGAACTGGCTCACGGTGATCGAGGTCGCGGGTCTCGGAGCCGTCGTGCTGGCCGGACTCCTGTTGCCGTCCACGCTGACGGACGCGTCGCTGGCGACAACCACCTTGCAGAACATGCCCGCACCCGGTCTATTGGGTCTCGCGATGGTGTTCGTGCTGCTGACGTATGGCGGCTGGAACGAGGCCGCGTACCTGTCCGCGGAGTTGCGCGGCGGCAAGCGCGCGATCGTGCCGGTGCTGGTCATCAGCATCGCGATCATCACGAGCGTCTATCTCGCCGTGAATGTCGCGCTGCTGCATGGGCTCGGCCTTTCCGGCCTCGCGGCCAGCAAGGCGCCCGGCGCGGACGTGATGGGCCGCGCCTTTGGAACGGCCGGGGGCAACCTGATCGCGCTCGTGGTGGCGATCTCAGCGTTGACGTCGATCAACGCAACGATGATCGTCGGCGCGCGAACGAACTACGCGATGGGTCGCGACTGGCCGGCGCTCCGCTTCATGAGCGGCTGGCACGCCGGGCGCGGCGTGCCGGTGACGTCGTTCGTCGTGCAGGGCGGGATCGCGCTCGCGCTCGTCGCGTTCGGCGCCTTGCAGCACGATGGCTTCGAGGCGATGGTCGAATTCACCGCACCGGTGTTCTGGTCGTTCCTGTTTCTCGTCGGCGTGTCGCTGTTCGTCATGCGCGCGCGGGACGGCGCGGCCGAGCGGCCGTTCCGTGTGCCGCTCTATCCGCTGACGCCGGTCGTGTTCTGCGCCGCGTGCGCGTGGCTCGCGTGGTCGAGTATCGCATATGCCGCGAGCCGCAACGCGATCCGCGTGTCGCTGATCGTGATGGCCGTGGGCCTGTGCGCGTGGCTGCTGACGCGGCTGCATGCGCGCGGCCGCGCGTGACGGCCGACTTCGGGGTCAGAGCAATAAGTCGCGCGGCACAGGCAGGCTCCTGAGCCAACCGGAATCGCGCGACTTGTTGCTCTGACCCCGAAGTCGACTTGTTGCTCTGACCCCGAAGTCAGGTGTTCTGAACGACGATGTTGGGAAACTTCGCGGAAAAGTCCTCGGCCTTCTGCGCGACGAAGATCGCGACCTTGCGGGCGATGGCCTTGTAGGCGACTGCCGCGGCGCCGTCGGGATCGGCAACGACTGACGGCCGGCCGGAATCGGCCTGCTCGCGAATGTGCACGTCGAGCGGCAGGCTGCCAAGGAACGGCGCCTTGTAGTCGCGGCCCATCCGCTCCGCGCCACCCTCGCCGAAGATATGCTCGGCGTGACCGCACTGCGAGCACACGTGGATCGACATGTTCTCGACGATGCCCACGATCGGCACGCCGACCTTCTCGAACATCTTGAGCCCCTTGCGCGCGTCGATCAGCGCGATGTCCTGCGGCGTCGTCACGATGACGGCGCCCGTCACCGGCACCTTCTGCGCGAGCGTGAGCTGGATGTCGCCGGTGCCGGGCGGCATGTCGACGATCAGATAGTCGAGGTCGCGCCAGTTCGTGTCCTTCAACAACTGCTCGAGCGCCTGCGTGACCATCGGGCCGCGCCAGACCATCGGTGTGTCGGTGTCGATCAAAAAGCCGATCGACATCGCCTGCACGCCGTATGCCTCGAGCGGCTCGAGCGTCTTGCCGTCCTTCGACTCCGGACGTCCGGCCAACCCCAGCATCATCGGCTGCGACGGCCCGTAAATATCGGCGTCGAGAATGCCCACCGTCGCACCCTCGGCGGCGAGCGCAAGCGCGAGGTTCACGGCCGTTGTCGACTTGCCGACGCCGCCCTTGCCGCTTGCCACCGCGACGATGTTCTTCACGCCGGGTATCAGCTTCACGCCGCGCTGCACCGAGTGCGACGTCGTCTTCTGCGACAGGTTGACGTTGACGCGCGTCACGCCCGGCAGCGCGGCGACAGCATCGCGCACGAGGCGTTTCAGTGCCTCGTGCTGGCTTTTTGCCGGGTAGCCGAGCTGCAGGTCGACGTTGACACTGTCGCCGTCGACGCGAATCTTCTTCACCGACTTCCCGGCGACGAAGTCGCGCCCGGTGTTCGGGTCGGTGACGCCTCGCAGGCACTGCTCGACGTCGGCTTCGGTCACAGCCATGGCGAATTCCTCGGAATCGATGCCGCTCTCACGAATCGTGCGGGCGAGCGCTCAATGATGCCGCCCCTCAAAAATCGCGCGGACGAGCGTTCCATTTTAGCCGATCGGCCCCGTGCTCCGCAGGGCGCGCGAACGTCCGTTTGCTAGAATTTCAGGTCCCCCGCTGCACGAATCCGACGAGTTCGCCCAAATGCCAGCCCCCGAGGCCCGCACGCTGTTCGTGACGACGGCGCTTCCCTACGCCAACGCGCCGTTCCACATCGGCCACATCATGGAGTACATCCAGGCCGATATCTGGGTGCGCTTCCAGCGGATGCAAGGGCATCGCGTGCACTTCGTGTGCGCGGACGACACGCATGGCGCGCCGATCATGCTGCAGGCGGAGAGCAGGGGAATCACTCCGGAGGCGCTGATCGCACAAGTCGGCGAATCGCATCGCGAGGACTGGGCGCGCTACCGGATCAGCTTCGACACGACGCATTCGACGCACTCGCCCGAGAACGTCGAGCTCGCGCAATCGATCTATCGCGCGCTCGCCGCCCGCGGCCTGATCGCGAAGCGGACGATCGCGCAGTTCTACGACCCGATCAAGGGCATGTTCCTGCCCGACCGCTACATCAAGGGAACCTGCCCGAAGTGCGGGGCGAAGGACCAGTTCGGCGATGCCTGCGAAGTGTGCGGCTCGACTTACGCGCCCACCGACCTGATCGAGCCGTACTCGGCGATCACCGGTGCGAAACCGGAGCTGCGCGAATCCGAGCATTTGTTCTTCCGCCTTTCGGCGCCGGAAGTCGTCGCGTATCTCAAGCAGTGGACCAAAGCGCCGGCTTCGGGACAGGCGCTGCAGCCCGAGGTGTTCAACAAGGTCCAGGAGTGGCTCGGCAGCGAAGGCGAGCAGCTCGGCGACTGGGACATCTCGCGCGACGCGCCTTACTTCGGCATCGATATCCCCGATCTGCCCGAGGGCGCGCCGAAGAAGTATTTCTACGTCTGGCTCGACGCGCCGATCGGCTATCTCGCGGCGCTCAAGAAGCACTTCGATTCGGGCGCCGCGCGTGCGCTCGGCGAGCCGCGCGCATTCGACGCGTTCATGGCCGACCCGGCGGTCGAGCAGTACCACTTCATCGGCAAGGATATCGTCTACTTCCACACGCTGTTCTGGCCGGCGATGCTGCATTTCTCCGGGCGCAAGACGCCGACGAACGTATTCGTCCACGGCTTCATCACGCTGATGGGCGAGAAGATGTCGAAGTCGCGCGGCACCGGCATCTCGCCGCAGCGCTACGCCGACCTCGGCCTCGACCCGGAGTGGCTGCGCTACTACATCGCCGCGAAGCTCAATGCGAAGGTCGAGGACATCGACTTCAACCCCGATGATTTCGTCGCGCGCGTCAACAGCGACCTGATCGGCAAGTACGTGAACATCGCGAGCCGCGCCGCGACGTTCATCACGCGGCATTTCGCCGGCGAGCTCGGCACGCCGGCCGAAACGGCCGCGGCGACGAAGGAGCGGCTGCAAACCGCGGTGCGGGATGCCGAAATCGCGCGTGCGAACTACGACGCGCGCGAGTTCGGCAAGGTGCTGCGCGACGCGATGCGCATTGCCGATCACATCAACGAGGCGTTCGACGCGGCGCAGCCGTGGCTGCTCGCGAAGGACCCCGCGCAGCGCGACCGGCTGCAGACCGCGTGCACTCAGGCACTGCAGGGCTTCGCGCTGCTGTCGGTGATGCTCGCGCCCGTGCTACCGGGCGTCACGTCGCGCGTCGCCCGCGAGTTGTTCGGACTCGACCGTGACTTCGTGTGGTCCGATGCCGGCTTCGCGCCCGCGCGCATCAACGCCTACAAGCACCTGCTGACACGCGTCGACCCGAAGCAGATGGAGGCGCTGCTCGCGCCCGAGCCGCCCCCGCCCGCCGCAACGTCGACAAAATCACCGCAAGCGGCGAGCGACGCGAAATCCGCCGCGGCGCAACCGGCGCGGGACGCGGAGACAACCCGTGGTGCTCAGATCACGATCGACGATTTCGGCAGGATCGATCTGCGCATCGCGCGCATCGTTGCCGCCGAAGCGGTGGAAGGCGCCGACAAGCTCGTCAGGCTGACGCTCGACATCGGCGAGGCCGCGCCGCGCACCGTGTTCGCCGGCATCAAGTCGGCGTACGCGCCTTCATCGCTCGTGGGGCGTCTGACGCCGATGGTCGCCAATCTCGCACCACGCAAGATGCGCTTCGGCGTGTCGGAAGGCATGGTGCTCGCAGCTTCCGGAGACGGACCCGGGATCTACCTGCTCGCGCCCGATGCGGGTGCGGCACCCGGCATGCGCGTGAAGTAAAGCCGCGATGACGTCGCCGCTCGCGCTGATCACGGCCGCCATCGTGGCGTGGCTGGCGATCGGCGGCGCCGGCATCGTGCAACCGCGCAACCTGCGCGTGGTCCGGCTGCTGTTCGTCATCGGCGCGGCGGTCGCACTCGCTGTCGCCGGCGTCGCGCTCGTCGCGCTGCGCGCCGAGCCGCAGGCCATGGTGCTGCCGCTCGGCCTTCCCGACCTGCCTTTTCACCTGCGCATCGATGCACTCTCCGCGTTCTTCCTGATTCTCCTCGGCGCCGCGGCGGCGGCGATCTCGCTGTTCTCGTCGGGCTACTTTCGGTCGGGCGAGGGCACCGCCCCGGGGCTCGTCTGCCTCGAATACCACGCATTCCTCGCGGCGATGGCGCTCGTGCTGATCGCGGACGATGCCTATCTGTTCATGGTGGCGTGGGAGACGATGGCGCTCGCCTCCTTCTTCCTCGTGACCACCGATCACCGGATCGCCGAAATCCGCCGCGCGGGATTGATCTACCTTGTCATCGCGCACGTCGGCGCGATCGCGATCCTGCTCTGCTTCGGCGTGCTGCAGGGCGGACGCGGCGATTACACGTTCGGCGCGATGCGCGCGGTGTCGCTCGGCGGCGCGTGGCCGTCCATCGCGTTCTTCCTCGCGCTGCTCGGCTTTGGCGCGAAGGCGGGCCTTTTGCCATTGCACGTCTGGCTGCCGGAGGCACACCCCGCCGCGCCGTCGCCGGTGTCGGCGATGATGAGCGGCGTAATGCTCAAGACTGCGATCTACGGCCTCGTGCGCGTGACGTTCGATCTGCTGCACGTGCAGCTCTGGTGGTGGGGCGCGATCGCGCTCGCGCTCGGCCTGGTGACGGCGCTGTTCGGCGTGATCTTCGCCGCCGCGCAAACCGACATGAAGCGCCTGCTCGCCTATTCGTCGATCGAGAACATCGGCGTCATCGTCTCCGGCATCGCGCTCGCGATCCTGTTTCGCGCCTACGACAAGCCGTTGCTCGCCGCCATCGCGCTCACGGCGTCGCTCTATCACTGCCTCAATCATGCGTTCTTCAAGAGCCTGCTGTTTCTCGCGACCGGCTCGGTGCTGCACGCGACGAAGGAGCGAAGCCTCGGCCGCCTCGGCGGCCTGATTCATCGGATGCCCTGGGTGGCATGGCTCACGCTGGTCGGTACGCTGGCCATCGCCGGGCTGCCGCCGCTGAACGGCTTCGTGTCGGAATGGCTGCTGCTGCAGGCATTCTTGTTCACGCCGTCGCTGCCGCAGTCGACGATCAACATGCTCGTTCCGGTCGCGGCGGCAGCGCTCGTACTCGCCGTCGCATTGTCGGCGTACGTGATGGTCAAGTTCTACGGCGTGATCTTCCTCGGCCGTCCGCGCGAGCCGCATCTTGCGTACGCGCACGACGCCGGACGGCGCGAGCGCGCCGCGCTCGCGTATCTCGCCGCTGGGTGCGTACTCCTCGGATTGTTTCCAACGTGGACGATCGCGGCCATCGATCACGTCAACGGCATGCTGCTCGCGACGACCGTGAGCCGCGCCGGAGAATCGAGCTGGCTGCTGCTCGCGCCGATCGCGACCGACCGATCGAGCTACAGCCCGCTGATCGTGCTGGTGGTGATCGTCGCGGCCGTGCTGGTCACGATCCAGGTCGTGCACCGCCTGTGGCATGGGCGCGTGCGCCGCGCAGCAGCGTGGGATTGCGGATTCCCGTTGCAGACGGCGCGGATGCAGGACACCGCGGAAGGCTTCGGCCAGCCGATCCGGCAGGTGTTCGAGCCGTTCTTCCGCATGGAGCGGCACCTGCCGACACCGTTCGACGCGAAGCCGCGCTATTTCGTCAGCGCCACCGACCACTTCTGGCATTGGCTGTATCTGCCGATCATGCGCGCGACCGATGCAATTGCACGTCTCGCGGGATTGCTCCAGCGCGGGCGAATCGCCGTCTACCTGACGTACAGCTTCGTGACGCTGCTCGCGCTGCTGTTCCTCGTCCGCTGACCGGGACGAATGAGCGTCGCCGGCCTTCTGTCGCAGCTGCTGCAAGTCGGGGTGGCGCTGCTGCTCGCGCCGCTGCTCGTCGGCTGGGTCAACCAGTGCCGTGCGCTGCTCTCGAACCGGCGGCCGCCGCCGCTGCTCCTTCCCTACCGGACGATCCGCAAGCTGTTCAACAAGGACGCGGTGATCGCGGACAACGCGTCGCCGCTCTTCCGGCTGACGCCGTACATCGTGTTCGGCGCGATGTGCTGCGCGGCTGCGATCGTGCCGTCGCTCGCGACCGCGCTGCCGTTCGCCACCGCCGCCGACGCGATCGCACTCGTAGGACTGTTCGCGCTCGCCCGCGTGTTCATCGCACTCGCCGCCATGGACGTGGGCACGTCGTTCGGCTCGCTCGGCGCGCGGCGCGAGATGTTCATCGGCTTTCTGGCCGAGCCGGCGCTTCTGATGGTGCTGTTCACGGCGTCTCTGATCTCGGGCTCGACGTCGCTGCCGACGATCGTCGACACGCTTGCGCACCGCGAGCTGGCGATCTATCCGAGCCTCGCCTTCGCCGGCGTCGCGTTCACGATGGTTTCGCTCGCCGAGAACGCTCGCGTGCCGATCGACAATCCGGCAACGCACCTCGAGCTCACGATGATCCACGAGGCGATGGTGCTCGAGTACTCGGCGCGGCACCTCGCGCTGATCGAGTGGGCGTCCGCGCTGAAGCTCTTCAACTACTCGTGCATCGGCCTCGCGCTGTTCGTTCCGTTCGGCATTGCCGAGGGCGCGAACGGGCTCGCGATGCTCGCTGCGGCACCCATCCTGGTCGCCAAGCTTGCCGTGGGTGGCGCCGCGCTCGCGCTGATCGAGACGCTGTCGGCCAAGCTGCGCATCTTCCGGGCGCCGGAATTTCTCGGCACGGCGTTCCTGCTGGCGGTGCTCGGCATGCTGGTCAAGCTGCTGCTCGGGAGCTGACGATGCGGCCCCCGCGCAAGTGGAGAACGTTTCGATGAACGTCGCGCCGCTCGGCTCGCAGCTCATCAATCTGTTCGCGGCGATCCTGCTGTTGCTCGCGTTCGCGATGCTGGCGCAGCGCCGGGTCGTGTCGCTGGTCGACCTGTTCGCGGCGCAGGGTTTCGTGCTCGCGCTTTCCACCGCCGTCGTCGCGTACACGACGAGCCAGCCACACCTCTATCAGTCCGCCGTGCTGACGCTGCTGCTCAAGGTCTTCGTGCTGCCGTGGCTGCTCTACCGCCTCGTGCGCCGGCTCGATGTGCGCTGGGAGTTCGAGGGGCTGATCAACATCCCGACGACGATGCTGATCGGCATCGTACTCGTCGTGGTGTCGTTCAACCTCGCGCTGCCGATCTCCGAGCTCGCGAGCACCGTCACGCGCTCGACGCTCGGCATAGCCATCGCGTGCGTGATGCTGGCGTTCCTGATGATGATCACGCGCCGCAAGGCGATTCCGCAAGTGATCGGCTTCCTGGCGATGGAGAACGGACTGCTCTTCGCCGCTACCAGCGCGACGTACGGAATGCCGATGGTCGTCGAATTGGGCATCGCGCTCGACGTGCTCGTCGGCATGCTGATCCTCGGCGTGTTCTTTTTTCAGATCCGCGAGCAGTTCGACAGCCTCGACTTGAAGCACCTCGAGAATCTGCGGGAGACCGACGAGTGATCGGGATCGAGGTCCTCCTCGTCCTCGCGCTGCCGGTGGTGGGCGCCGCTCTGCTCGCCCTGGCCGGCCACCGGCAGCACGCGCCCGCCGTAAACGTCGCCGTCAGCGTGGCCACGTTCGTGGCGGCAGCCGCGCTGACGGTACGCGTGATCGACGAAGGGCCGATGCTCGTGCTTCGCAAGCAGTTCCTCGTCGATCCGTTCAACGTGTTCCTTGTCGCGCTGACGGCGTTCGTCGGCATGACGACGGCGATCTTCTCGCGCCCGTACATGCGCATCGAGCAGCAGCACGGCCGGCTCACGCCCGGGCGGCTGCGGCTCTACCACAGCATGTTCCAGCTCTTCATGTTCACGATGCTGCTCGCGCTGACGACGAACAACGTCGGCATCCTGTGGGTAGCCATGGAGGCAGCCACGCTCACGACGGTGCTGCTCGTGTCGCTGTACCGCACACCCGCGAGTCTCGAAGCGGCGTGGAAATACTTCATCCTGTGCGGCGTCGGCATTGCGCAGGCGCTGTTCGGCACGATCCTGCTTTACTTCGCCGCCGAGAAACTCCTCGGCGCCGGCGGCAATGCGCTGTTGTGGACCGAACTCGACGCCGTCCGTGCGAATCTCGAGCCGACGGTCCTGTCGCTCGCGTTCGTCTTCCTGCTCGTCGGCTATGGAACGAAAGTGGGTCTCGTGCCGCTGCACAACTGGCTGCCCGACGCGCACGCCGAGGGCCCCACGCCGGTCTCGGCCGTGCTCTCGGGGTTGCTGCTCAACGTGGCGCTGTATGCGGTGGTGCGCTGCAAGGTGCTGGTGGACGGCGCACTGCCCGAGGCTTTCGCGAAGAACATGATGATGGGCTTCGGGCTCATCTCGGTGGTGGTCGCGGCGCTGATGCTCGCGCGACAGCGGGACATCAAGCGGCTGTTCGCCTATTCGTCGATCGAGCACATGGGCATCATCACGTTCGCATTCGGCGTCGGCGGCGTCATCGCCAATTTCGCCGGGCTGCTGCACATGACCGTGCACTCGCTCACCAAGTCGGCGATCTTCTTCGCCGTCGGCCATGCCGCGCAGAAGACCGGCACGCAGATCATGGACGACATCCGGGGTCTGGTGACGATCAGCCCGATGATCGGATGGGGACTCGCGCTCGGCACGCTGGCGATTCTCGGCATGCCGCCGTTCGGCGTTTTCGCGAGCGAGTTCCTGATCCTGACCACCGCGATGCGCGAGCAGCCGTGGGCGACGCCGTTCCTGCTCGCCGGGCTCGGCATCGCGTTCGCGTCGGTGTTTTCGAAGGTGCAGCCGATGGTGTTCGGCGACACGACGGCCAGCCGTCTGCCTGTGCGACCGGCGATGATCCCGGTGTTCGTGCACCTGTCGCTCGTGCTGATGCTGGGCCTGTGGATTCCGCCGTTTCTCGCCGACTGGTATCGCAGCGCGGCGAAGCTGATCGGATGAACATCGCGCCACTAGGTCTCGCCGCATCGGTGCTCGCCGCCGAAGTGCCCGCGCAACGCGCGCAGGTGAGCTCCGGCCAGTGGCTGACGGCGTGCCGGCTCGCCTGGGAACAGGATGGACGCCTCGTCGCGCTGTGGGGCAGCGACGAGCGTGATCGCCGCCGCGGCTTTTGTGTGCGCGCCGTCGTCGAGGATGCCGGCGGCCTCACGATGCTCGAGCACACGCTGCCGGACGCCGACGCGCGCTATCCGGACATCTCGCCGATCTTTCCGGCGGCAAGCCGCATGCAGCGCGCAACCTACGATCTCGTCGGGATCGCTGCGGAAGCCGATGATCAACGTCCGTGGCTGTGGCTCGCGAGCTGGCCGATCGACCGGTTTCCGCTGCGCCACGACTTCGCTGCCTCGCCGCAATGGGAGCCTGGACAGGAGGAATACGCGTTCGTGAAGGTCGAGGGCGAAGGCGTGCACGAGATTCCGGTCGGCCCCGTGCACGCCGGCATCATCGAGCCGGGACACTTTCGCTTCCAGGTCGTCGGCGAAAAGGTGTTGCGGCTCGAGGAGCGCCTCGGCTACACGCACAAGGGCATCGAAAAGCGCTTCGAAGCGCTGCCGCTGCTGGAAGGGGGGAAGCTCGCCGGGCGCATCAGCGGCGACAGCACCGTCGCCTACGCATGGGCATACGCGCAGGCCGCCGAGCGGATTGCGAACGTCACGGTCCCGGTGCGCGCCGCGTGGCTGCGTGCGCTTTGCCTCGAGCGCGAGCGGCTCGCGAATCACCTGGGCGACTTGGGCGCGCTCGGCAACGACGGCGGGTTTGCCTTCGGGCTCGCGCAGTTTTCGCGGCTGCGGGAAGACGTGCTGCGCAGCAATTTCGCCGCGTTCGGCCACCGGCTGATGATGGACGTCGTGGTGCCCGGCGGCGTCGCACACGACCTGGCGCTCGGGCAGATTCATTCGATGCACGACGAAGCGGAGCGCATCGCGCGCGAAGTGCTCGAGCTGCGCGCGATCTACGACGAGCACGCCGGGCTGCAGGATCGCTTCCGCACCGCCGGACGCGTGAGTCAGGAGCTCGCGACGAAGCTCGGCATGCTGGGTCTCGCCGGGCGGGCAAGCGGCATCGCGCGCGACGTGCGCTGCGATTTTCCGTTCGCGCCGTACGATGCGCTCAACGTCCGGATGGCGGTGGAAGCTGCGGGCGACGTTGCCGCGCGCGTCGCCGTCCGCTTCGACGAGATCGAGGAATCGACACGCCTGATCGGCGCCATCACCGCCGCGCTGCTCGACCCGCCCGCCGCCGGCGAATGTCGCGTCGAGTTGCCGGCCGTTCCGGCGGACCGGCTCGCGCTCGGCTACGTCGAGGGCTGGCGCGGCCCCGTGTTCATCGCGTTGGAAAGCGGGACCGGCGGCACCGTGCGGCGATGCCATCCGCAGGATCCGTCGTGGGCGAACTGGCCCGCCATCGAGCATTCGGTGATCGGCAACATCGTTCCCGACTTTCCGCTGATCAACAAGTCATTCAACCTTTCGTACAGCGGTCACGACCTGTAATTTCACGCCATGTACCAGACGTTGCGCCGCATCGCCCGCGTGGGCGTGATCTCCGAGACGCCGCCGCGGCCCGCCGACGAGAACATCGTTGCCGCGCGGTTGCAGGAAGAGATCCTGCGCACGCTCGGCCGTGCGCTCACGATCCGACACGTCGACGCCGGCTCGTGCAACGCATGCGAGCTCGAGGCGCATGCACTGATGAATCCCTACTACAACATCGAGGGACTCGGCATCCGGTTCGTCGCGAGCCCGCGCCACGCCGACGCGCTGCTGGTCACGGGCCCCGTCACGAAGCACATGGCGATCGCGTTGCGTCGCACCTACGACGCGACGCCCGAGCCAAGGCTCGTGATCGCCGCCGGCGAATGCGCATGCGGCCGCGGCATCTTCGGCGAGGGTTATGCGACGTTCGGCGCCGTCGACAAGCTGCTGCCGGTCGACGTCGCGATTCCCGGCTGCCCGCCGTCGCCAACGGCGCTGCTGCAGGGCATCCTCGCGGCGCTGCGCGCGGCTGCCGCCCCGCCGCTACGCACGGAGCCGACGCTCGAGACTTCGGGGTCAGAGACATAAGTCCACTTCGGGGTCGGAGGAAGAAGTCGACTTGTTCCTCCGACCCCGAAGTGGCAGCGCTTCCGGAGTATGCTTCGGGGTCGGAGGTGCAACCTCCGCATCCACCGCATGACGCGCATTTCCGGGGAGGGAGATCGCCATGGCACGTGAAGCTCGCTTGGGATCGGCGCTGCAGGTGCTCGCGTGCGTGTTTGCCGCAATCGCAGCAACATCCGCACACGCGGCGAAGTCAACGGAATGCACGCGCATCGGCGTTTGCTACTGCGTGAACGACGAGCTGAAGCCCGTGATCGCGACGCGCGTCGAGCGCTTCCGCCAGGTCATCGCCGAGCAGCGCAAGGCCGGCAAGCTCGTCGGCTACCTGAGCGTGCCGCTGACGAGTTCGGGTGGCGGCAATTTCAACGTCAACAAGGAGGTCGCCGAGAACGCGAAGGCAGCGATCGAGAAGCGCTTCGGCAGCGCGTTCGTCTACGTTCTGAACCCCGGCACGCTCGACGCCGATCTGCCCAAGGGAACGGGCGCCGATTACATGCTGATGTGGACGAGCCTGCTCGAAGGCAGCGACGGCCTCGGGGACTTCGACTTCGTCTACTTCGCGGGTCCGCAGGACTTCGGCCGCTACTTCGGCTTCGACGGGAACAACGATATCGCCAAGCTCGACGCGTATTTCGACAAGCGCGTCAAGGCCGATCCGGATTTCGACAAGGCGGTGCAAAACGGCCTGACCAAGGCGTCGTTCCGCCGCTACTACGCACTGCGCGCATCATCGACGGTAAGCCGCGGCGCGCATGACGAATGGAACATCTTCCGGATGATCAACGAGCGCCGGCGCGCCGACGCGAAAATCGGCACGCCCAACCAGATCCCGATGCTGTTCGACGGCCGCAGCATTGCGCCGGCGGACGCGGAGCTCGCGGTATCGGAGGGATACGTCGGTAAGTGCTCGATGTGAATCGCGGATGCCTACCTCCGTTCGTCGGCTCTTCGATGGCGGCACCCGCCTTCATTTCGCCGGCTCCGGTGCGCCCCCTGTAGACTAGCGGCCGATTCGTTCCCGGACGGGGGAGTCCGAGTACGCATGGCAGGCACGCGCAAGAAGCCGGCGGCCATACCGAAGCCACGTCGGTCGCAAGCCTCGGCAGACGCGATCACACCGGATGCGATGCGCGAACTGCGCGAGCGTCTTGCGCAACGCGAGGAAGAGCTCGCGCTGATCGGCGCAATCCAGGACGGCATTACGGCGAGGCTCGGCTTCGAGTCGATCATCGACTCGGTAGGCGAACGGCTGCGCGCGCTCTTCGGAACCGACGACCTGTCCGTCAGTTGGTTCGACGCGCAGGCGAACCTCGTCCATTCGATTTACGCGTTCGAGCACGGACGGCGGATCAGGGTCGCGCCCGTGGCGCCAAAGCCCGGCGGCCTGTACGAAAGGATCCGCAAGACACGCGCCGCCATCGTGTTCGGCAACGCTGCCGACTATGCCCGATGGGGAACCGCTGGGCTGGTTCCCGGCACCGACCTTTCGAAGTCGCTGATCCTCGTGCCGATCTTCAGCGGCGACCGGCTGCTCGGGGACATCACCATCGAGAACCACGAGCGCGAAAACGCGTTTGGTCCTGCCGACGTGCAGCTTCTGACGACTGTGGCGGGCTCGCTCGCGGGCGTCCTCGAGAATGCGAGCCTGTTCGACGAGACGCAGCGGCTGCTCAAGGAAACGGAGCAGCGCAATGCGGAACTGGCGGTCATCAACAGTATCCAGCAGGGCATTGCCTCCGAACTGGATTTCCAGAAGATCATCGAGCTCGCGGGCGACAAGCTGCGCGAGGTCCTGAAGACCGACGAGATCGGCGTCCGCTGGCTCGACCATGACACGCGACATGTGCATTACCTGTACGAATACGAGCACGGCGTTCGGCTAGCCATAGCGCCCAAGGAATGCGACGAGGACACCTGGTCGCGGCTCGTGTCGCGCCGCGGCCCGCGGATCCTGAACACCATTGCGGAAAGCGCCGGCACGGGCGTGCTGCCCGGCACCGACGCATCGAAATCTTCGCTGAGTGTCCAGATCGCCGCAGGCGACCGGATCATCGGCGGCATCGTGGTCGAAGACTACGAGCGCGAATACGCGTTCAGCGCCTCGGACGTCCGCCTGCTCGAAACCGTCGCGTCCGGCATGGGCGTGGCGCTCGAAAACGCGCGCCTTTTTCACGAGACGCAGCGGCTGCTGAAGGAAACGGAGCAGCGCAACGCCGAGCTGGCGGTGATCAATAGCATCCAGCAGGGCATTTCGGACAAGCTCGATTTTCAGGGGATCGTCGATCTCGTCGGCGACAAGCTGCGCGAGGTTCTGCACACCGGCAACATCGGAATCCGCTGGTACGACGCCGGGGCGAACCTCATCCACTACCTGTACGAGTACGAACACGGCGTCAGGCTGCAGATAGCGCCCAATTCACCCGTTCCGGGAGGGCCATGGGAAACGATGGTGAAAACAGGCAAGCCGGTCGTGGCGAATACGCGGGCGGAGATGGACGCGCTCGGTCTTTCGCCCGTCCCCGGGACCGAGATGTCCCGCTCGACGGTGCAGATGCCGATTCGCAGCGGGGATCGAGTCGTCGGCAAGATCGACCTCGAGAACTACGAGCGCGAACACGCGTTCGGTGAAGCGGAGCTTCGGTTGCTGGCAACCGTCGCGTCGACGATGGGCACCGCGCTCGAGAACGCGCGGCTGTTCGGCGAAACGCAACGGCTCTACAAGGAAAGCGAACAGCGCGCTGCCGAGCTCGCCGTCATCAACAGCGTCCAGGAGGGCCTCGCGGCGGAGCTCGATTTCAAGGCGATCATCGACCTCGTGGGCGACAAGATCGCCGAGATTTTCGCCGCGAAGGACATGGCGATCGCACTTCACGACCGGGCGCGCGGCATCGTGTCGATGCCGTATTTCATCGAGCATGGCCAGCGCTTCGAGGTCGCGTCGCGCCCTGGGGGCGGCGTGGGCCTCACCGCGGAAGTGATCCGGACGCGGCGGCCGCTCCTGATCAACCGCGACTTCCAGAAGCGGTCGAGCGAGCTCGGGTCGATCACGATCGGCGATGTCAACGCCCCTCTCCTGACCGGAAGTTACCTTGGCGTGCCGCTTCTGAAGGGCGACGAAGCGCTCGGGGTCATTGCGCTTTATTCGAACGAGACGGATGCGTATGCCGACTCGCACGTGCGACTGCTGACCACGCTCGCCAACGCCCTGTCCGTCGCCCTCGAAAATGCGCGTCTTTTCGACGAGACGCAGCGTCGCACGCGCGAGACGTCGGCGCTCGCCGACGTTGGGCGCGACATTTCCGCGACGCTCGACCTCGCGAAGGTGCTGGACCGGATCGCGCGCCACGCGATGGACCTGCTGCACGGAGACAACAGCGCGATTTTCCTGCCGGAGCCGGACGGAAATTCGTACCGCGCGACCGTCGCGATCGGCACGGTCGCGCCGCAGATTCTCGCCATGGACGTGCAAGCCGGCCGGGGAATCATCGGCAGCCTGCTCTCGTCGGGCCGCGCGGAATTCGTCAACGATACGCGCTCCGACGCGCGCGGGATCCAGATCGCCGGCACGGAAGAGGCCACCGACGAGCGGATGATGGTGGCGCCGCTGTTCGTCGGCGACGAAGTGCGCGGCGGAATGACCGTGTGGCGTACGGGCGGGCGATTGTTCGACCAGGCCGAGCTCGAGTTCCTCGTTGGCCTGTCGCAACAGGCGGCCGTCGCCATCGAGAACGCCCGGCTGTTCGACGAGGCGGGCAAGGCACTCGCGCGGCAGACGGCGACTGCGGAAATCCTGCGTGTCATCAGCGGCTCGCCCACCGACGTGCAGCCGGTGTTCGACGCGATCGTCCGTACCGCACTGCAGCTGCTCGACTGCGATCGTGCGGTGGTGATCCGGCGCGAAGGCGACCAGATGCGCGCGGTCGCTGCGCTGACGAAACCGGGATTCCCGCAATCGGTGGGTCGGGGTCTGTTCCCGATCGATCCTGCCGCCAATTTCCCGTCGCGAGTGGTTGTCGAAGGCCGGATGCTCCACATTCCGGACTGGTCGGCGATCGAGCTGCCCGAATTCGAGCAGAGCGTTTACCAGCGCCTCGGCGTCCACGCTTCGCTGATGCTGCCGCTCCTGCGCGAAGGCGAGGGCATCGGTGTGCTCGTGTTGGTGCGCATGCTGCCCGGTGCGTTCAAAGATGCGGAAATTGCGCTGGCGCAGTCGTTCGTCGACCAGGCGCTGATTGCCATCGAAAACACGCGACTCTTCAACGAGACGAAGGAGGCGCGCGCTGCGGCCGAGGCGGCGAACGAGGCGAAGAGCTCGTTCCTCGCGACGATGAGCCACGAGATCCGCACGCCGATGAACGCGGTGATCGGCATGAGCGGCCTGCTGCTCGACACGCAGCTCGACACCGAGCAGCGCGACTATGTGAACACCATACGCGACTCTGGCGACGCCCTGCTCACGATCATCAACGACGTGCTCGATTTCTCAAAGATCGAGGCGGGCCGGATGGACATCGAGGCGCAGCCGTTCGACCTGCGTGAATGCGTCGAGTCGGCGCTCGACCTCGTCAGCGCCCGGGCGGCGGAGAAGCATCTGGACACCGCGTATCTGTTCGAGGACGACGTGCCTGCAGCGATCGTTGGCGACGTCACGCGCCTTCGCCAGGTCCTGCTGAACCTGCTCTCCAACGCGGTGAAGTTCACGGAGCGTGGCGAAGTCGTGCTCACGGTGAACTCGAAACCCGTCCCGGACGGCGATATCGAGCTCACGTTCGCCGTGCGAGACACCGGCATCGGCTTGAGTGCGGAGGGCATGAGTCGCCTGTTCCAGTCGTTCAGCCAGGCGGATTCGTCGACGACGCGCAAGTACGGCGGCACTGGCTTGGGGCTGGCGATCAGCAAGCGGCTTTCCGAACTCATGCGCGGCCGCATGTGGGCCGAAAGCGAAGGTCCTGGCAAGGGATCGACGTTCTTTGTCAGCATTATCGCTCCGCGCGGGGAACTCCCTGTATCCGGCCGCCGCGACTTCGCCGGGCAGAAACCGGCGCTCGCCGGCAAGCGCCTGCTGGTCGTCGACGACAACGCCACCAATCGCAAGGTGCTGTCGTTGCAGACTTCCCAATGGGGCATGGTGCCGCGCGCGACGGCCATGCCGGAAGAGGCGCTCCGCTGGTTGCAGCAGGGCGAGGCGTTCGACGTCGCGATCGTCGACATGCAAATGCCCGGCATGGACGGCGTGACGCTCGCGCAGCGCGCGCGTGCGCTGCGTCCGGCGCTGCCGCTCGTGCTCTTCACGTCGCTCGGCCGCCGTGAAGGCGCTGACGGACTGTTCGCGGCGACGCTCGGCAAGCCGATTCACCAGTCGCAGCTCTTCGACACGCTGGCGACGCTGCTCGGGCAAGAGGAGCACGCGAAGCCCGCGCCGGCGCCCCACAAGCCCACGTTCGACGCCGGCATGGCTGCGCGTCACCCGCTGCGCATCCTGCTCGCCGAGGACAACGTCGTGAATCAGAAGCTGGCGCTGCGGCTCCTGCAGCAGATGGGCTACCGCGCAGATCTCGCTTCGAACGGACTCGAGGCGATCGAGTCGGTGCAGCGGCAAACTTACGACGTCGTTCTCATGGATGTGCAGATGCCGGAAATGGACGGACTCGCCGCCACCCGCGCAATCTGTGCGCGCTGGAAGGCGCAGGAGCGTCCGCGAATCATCGCGATGACCGCCAATGCGATGCAGGGCGACCGCGACATGTGCCTGACCGCCGGAATGGACGATTACGTGACCAAGCCGATTCGCGTCGACGCGCTCGTTGCGGCGCTCGCGCAAGTG
>DATEIQ010000234.1:0-4982 GCA_035278845.1 Casimicrobiaceae bacterium
GAAAGCTTGAGCTGGAGCGTTTGCTTCATCGGGGCCCGTTCGCACGGCTATCGGCCAATGCGAGCCAAAGGCATCGGCCGCCGACGTGCACTATAGCCGGAAATGCTCGCCGAGATAGACCTTTCGGACGTCTTCATTATAAACAATCTCCCCCGGTGCGCCGGAGGCCAGGACCCGCCCTTCGTTGATGATGTAGGCGCGATCGCAGATGCCGAGCGTCTCGCGCACGTTGTGATCGGTGATCAGCACGCCGATCCCCCGCTCCTTCAGTAAGCCGATGATCTTCTGGATGTCCAGCACCGCGATCGGGTCGACGCCGGCGAACGGCTCGTCGAGCAAAATGAAGCGCGGGCGCGTCGCGAGCGCGCGCGCGATCTCCACGCGCCGCCGCTCGCCGCCGGACAGCGACACCGCCGGCGCGTCCGCGAGATGCGAGATCGACAGGTCCTCGAGCAGCGCGTCGAGCCGGTTCGCCAGCGCATCGGCGTCGAGATCCTGCAATTCGAGAATCGCGCGCACGTTCTGCGACACGGTGAGCTTGCGGAAGATCGACGCTTCCTGCGGCAGGTACGATAAGCCCCGGCGCGCACGGCGGTGGATCGGCAGGCGCGAGAGGTCCTCGTCGTCGAGCGCGATCTCGCCGCCGTCGGCGGCCACCAGGCCCACGATCATGTAGAAGCACGTCGTCTTGCCGGCGCCGTTCGGGCCCAGCAAACCGACGACCTCGCCGCTCGCGACCTGGAGCGAGACGTCGTGGACGACCGTACGTGCCTTGTAGCGCTTCTTGAGGTGCGCGGCCGAAAGCTTGCTCACGCGCGAACGCCGGCGCTCATTTTTTGGCGGGCAGCGACGAGTCTGGCTTCAGTGTCAACGGCGCTGCCTTGGGCGCCGTGGACTTCGCGTCTTTCGGGGCAGCCTTCGCATCGCTGGATGAAGCGGCGTCCTTCGAAGCATCGCCATCTTTCTTCGCGCCGCCCGGCACGAGCGGATTGTCGGCGCGCGGCTGGAACACGCCGCGCACGCGGTCGCCGGGTCCTTCGACGCCGGGCGCATCGGGACGTCCTTCGGCCTTGAAGATGCCGGTTGCGCTGTTGTACGACACGTAGTTGCTGCGAATCTCGTCGCTGCCCTGCTTCAGCAGCGCGCGATCGAAGAGCTCGAGCGTCTGCTTCTGGCCGTCGTACACGGCGCGCTGGGCGAAGCCTTCGAAATACTCGTCCGTTCCGTCCTTCTTCTGACGAAAGCTGACCGGGTTGCCGTACGCGGTGGCGGAAAGCGAGTTGTCAGGATTCTGCTTGAAGTCGATGCGATCGGCGCGGATCGTCATCGTGCCCTGCGTGATGACGACGTTTCCGCGCAGCGTCCCGACGCGGCGCTCGAAATCCACCTCGGCCGGCTGGTCGGCCGAGAAGTTGATGGGCTTCTCGCGATCGGCCTTGTCGGCGTGCGCCGGTGACGCGACGATCATGCCCGCCGCGCAGGCGGCGAGCAGGGCACGTAGCGCGCCCTCCGCGCAAACGGCGAGCAGAGCACGCAGCGCGGCGGCCACACGACCTGTCATTTGGGAATGTCCTGAGGTTGGAACGTGCCGCTGACCTGCGACTTCAATCGGACCGTCTTCGCCTTGTTGTCGAATTCGAGGCCGCGGCCGCGGATTATTCCACGCGGGTCCTCGATCGTCACCGGCTTGTCGGTTTGCACGCGCTGTTCCTTTGTCAGTACGTGCAGCGATTCGGTGCGCAGCGTCACAGGTCCGCTCGGCGTGCCGTCCTTCGACGGCCGATCGGGGGCCGCGCGCGTGAATTGCACGTTGCCGATGAAATCGCCCTGGTCGCGGCCGCTCTCGATGCGGCCGCGGTCGGCGGTGATCGTCATCGTCGGTCGCCCGGTTTCCGACAGCGAAAGGCGCGGCGACACGAGCTCGGCGCTGTCGTCGTCGGGGAAGTGCTCGGCCCGGACCGCGGCAAGCGTTTCCCTCGCCTGACCCTGCGCGTCGAACGTCACGGCCCGGAAGTCCTGCAGGAACAGGTCGGGATCGTGGCGCGCGGACCCATCGCGCCGCACGGGCTGCGGCTGCACCTGCGCGTCGAGCCAGTACGTGAGCGCCGCCAACGCACCGAGCAGCAGCACCGGCGACCAGGCGACGAGCTTGTCGAGAATGTCGCGCGTGCGGTCCATGCTAAGCGAGGTGTCGGGGAGCGGCCGCGCGCATCAGCGTTCCTCGCGCGCGAGCTCGAACGGCGGTCGAAGTTGCGCGGCGCGCACTTCGGCGTCGCCGCCGCGGCCTTGCGCGGCGAGGATCAGGTCGGCGAGCTCGCGCACGGCGCCCATGCCGCCGTCCCGCGTCGTGACGTAGTGCGCGTGCGCGCGCACGGGGGCCGGCGCATGCGGCACCGTGGCCGCGAGGCCGCAGACTTCGAGCAGCGGAATGTCCGGCAGGTCGTCGCCGATGTGCGCGCATTGCTCCGCGGCGAGCCCGAGCTCGCCGCGCAGCCGCTGCCACGGCGTCATCTTGTCGTGAGCGTCGAGGACGACGTGCGGCACGCGAAGCTGCTGCGCGCGATGGGTCACCGAAGGCGCCGCGCTGCCGGTGATCCATGCCACGACGATGCCGGCGCGCGCGAGCAGGTTGATGGCGACGCCGTCCAGCGCGCTGTAGGCCTTGAATTCGCGGCCGCGGTCGTCGACGTAGATCCGGCCGTCGGTCAGCACGCCGTCCACGTCGCACGACAGGAAGCGCACGCGCCGCGCGCGGGCCGCGAGTTCGGCGTCCATCAGCGAAAAGAGGCGCGCCGCGTCGTCGTCATCGGGCAAAGTATAACGCCGTGATAACGTCCCGAGCGCCCGCGTACCTCGCGACTCGATGCCCCATACACTGCTGCTGATCCTGCTGCTGCTCGCGGCATCGGTCGTCGTCGTGACGATCTGCCGCAACGCGCGCCTGCCCCCGATCCTCGGCTACCTGCTGGTCGGCATCGCGCTCGGGCCGCATGCGCTCGCCGTCGTCCCGGACGACGCGGCGACGCGCCAGCTCGCCGAATTCGGCATCGTGTTCCTGATGTTCTCGATCGGCCTCGAGTTCAGCCTGCCGCAATTGCGCGCGATGCGACGCGCGGTCTTCGGTCTCGGCGCCGCGCAGGTCGTGATCACCACCGCCGCCGGCATGGCTGTCGTGCAACTTCTGGGCTATGGGTGGAAGGCGGGCCTCGTGCTGGGCGGCGCGCTGGCCATGAGCTCGACCGCCATCGTGTCGAAGATGCTCGCCGAGCGCGCCGAGCTCGGCACGCCGCACGGCCGCGACGTGATGGGCATCCTGCTGTTCCAGGACCTCGCGGTCGTCCTGTTCCTGATCCTGATTCCGGCGCTCGGCGGCAGTGGCGGCGAGCTCGGCTGGTCGCTCGGCGGCGCGCTCGCGAAGGCGGTGCTCGCGCTGGCGATCATCCTGTTTCTCGGCCAGCGCCCGATGCGCGCATGGTTTCGCCTCGTCGCGCGACAGCGCTCGCCGGAGCTCTTCGTGCTGAACGTGCTCCTCGTGACGCTAGGCATGGCCGAGATCACCGAGCTTGCCGGTCTCTCGCTGGCCCTCGGCGCGTTCCTCGCCGGCATGCTGATCTCGGAGACGGAGTTCCGCTACCAGGTCGAAGAGGACATCAAGCCGTTTCGCGACGTGTTGCTCGGCCTGTTCTTCATCACGATCGGCATGCTGCTGGACATGCGCGACGCGGCGCTCCACGCGCTGGAGCTGCTGGCGCTGCTGGTCGTGCCGGTCGGCGCGAAGCTCGTGCTGATCGTCCTGCTCGCGCGCGCCTTCGGCTCGCCGCTCGCCACGGCGCTTCGAACCGGGTTCTATCTCGCGCAGGCGGGTGAATTCGCGCTCGTCATGCTCGCGGTCGCGTCGAATTACCAGCTGCTCTCCGCCGATTTCATGCAGGTCGTGCTCGCGTCGATGATCCTGTCGATGTTGCTCGCGCCGCTCCTGATCCAGCACGCGAACACGTGGGTGCGGAAGCTGACCGCCAACGACTGGCTGGCGCGTGCGGCCGAGGTGACGCAGGTCGCCGCGCTGACGATGGCGCGTCAGAATCACGTGATCGTCTGCGGCTTCGGCCGCAGCGGACAGAACCTCACGCGCCTGCTCGAGCGAGAGGACATCACGTATCTCGCGCTCGACTCCGACCCGCAGCGCGTTCGTGACGCTGCCGACGGTACGAGCGTCGTATACGGCGACGCGAGCCGGCGCGAGACGCTCATGTCGGCTGGCCTCGCGAAAGCGCGCGCCGTTGTCGTCACGTTCGACGACACGCCGACCGCGCTCAAGATCCTCCATCATGTGCAGCAGCAGCGGCCGGAGTTGCCGGTGATCGTCCGCACGCGCGACGATTCCGAGCTCGACCGGCTGATCGCGGCGGGCGCCACGGAGGTCGTCCCCGAGGTGCTCGAGGGCAGTCTCATGCTCGCGTCGCATTCACTGCTCGTGCTCGGTGTTCCGCTCGCTCGCGTGCTCGCACGCATCCGGTCGATACGCGAGGAGCGCTACGGATTGTTCCGCGGCTTCTTCCACGGCGCGAGCGACCAGGCGGATGCCGCCGAGAATCTGCAGCCGCGGCTGCGCACGCTGGTGCTCGATGAGCGCGCGCATGCGATCGGGCGCTCGCTCGCCGATGTCGGCGTTGACGGTCTGGTCGACGTGACCGGCGTGCGCCGACGTGGCGCGCGCTCGATCGCGCCAGGAAGCGACTGGCAGTTCGAGCCGGGCGATGCCGTCGTGCTGCTCGGGCGGCCGAGCGAGCTCGCGCGGGCGGAGAAGCTCCTGCTCGAAGGCGACTGATAGTTTTCGTTTCCGGCTTGGCGATCTTTGCAGCGGAAGCCGTCAGCGTGCAGTGCGGCTTCAATCCTTACTGTGTATGGCAGCCGTCCGCGTGCGGCGCGCGCTCCAAGTCCGTAAACGCCGGTCTTGTATCTTTGCAACGTGGGCTTGGCGG
>DATEIQ010000235.1:0-8797 GCA_035278845.1 Casimicrobiaceae bacterium
TGCGGGCGCGCCTTCGAGGCCGATCGGCTCGTGGCCGAGCGCGCGGAACGCCGCGAGATCGCGGCCGGGGCCGCACCCGAAGTCGAGAACCGCGAACGGCGGCGCGCCTTCGATCCGGCGCAGCAGCGCATCGATGTTCTGCCGCACGTCGTGGTCGCGCGTGCCTTCCCAAAACGATGCCGCACGCCGCTCGTAGTGGTCGAGCGTCTCGCGCGAAATGCGCGCGAGGCCGCCTCCATTCGTCGAATCGCGGCTCATGCCTGACTGGATCGCACGGACGCCTGTGTGCGCAATGCCGTCTCGTCGAGCGCGCGCGCCAGCACGCGGACCGCGTGCACGGCTTCGCGCAATCCGGTCGTCCGCGTGAAGTCGGCGATCTGATGGCGGCAGCTCGTGCCGTCGGCTACCACCAGCGTGTCGCGGCCGGCGGCGCGCACGGCCGGCAACAGCGATGCCTCCGCCATGCGCTGCGAAACGTCGTAGTGCGAGGCGGCGTAGCCGAACGCGCCCGCCATGCCGCAGCAGCTCGACTCGATCGGCGCGACGTCGAGCCCGGGGATCCATCGCAACACGGCCGTCACGGCACCTGCCGCATCGAACGCTTTCTGATGACAATGCCCGTGCACCAGCGCGCGGCGTTCGGCAAGGGCCCGCATTGGCAGCGCGCATCGTCCGGCCGCGCGCTCGTTCACGAGGAATTCCTCGATCAGCAGCGCGCGCGCCGCCAGGCGCTCCGCGGCCGCGCCGAGACGCAGCGCGAGGAACTCGTCGCGCAGCGACAAAAGACACGATGGCTCGAGGCCGACGATCGCAGCGCCCCGCGCAACGTGCGGTTCGAGCGCTTCGACGACGCGCCGTGCTTCGCGCCGCGCCTCGTCGACCATGCCGCACGCGAGGTACGTGCGACCGCAGCACAGCGGTCGCGTTTCGGCGTCGGCGGCCTGCGGCATTGCGACCGCGACGCGATAGCCGGCCGCGCGCAGCACGGCGAGCGCGGCGTGCACGTTGTCGGGCTCGAAATAGCGGCTGAACGTGTCGACGAGCAGCACCACGTCGGCATCGGCGTCCTGCGCCTGTGCGTCGGCCGCGAACGGCTGCAGGCGAAAGCGGGGGAGCGTGCGCGCCGCCGCGATGCCGGTCGGGCGTTCGGTCAACCGGGCGAGCATCGGAATGCGGTTACGGAGATTGAGGAGCGGCGCGACGCGCGATGCGTAAGGCGCCCAGCGCGGCAGCGTGGCGATCAGCCGGTCGGTGAAGGGGACACCATGCCCGCGCTGCCACTGAAACTGGAATTCGATCTTCATCCGCGCCATGTCGACGCCTGTCGGGCACTCGCGGCGGCAGCCCTTGCAGCTCACGCACAGCTCGAGCGCCTCGCGCACGGCGGGATGCACCGGATCGTCGCCGAACGCGCCGGAAAGCGCAAGGCGCAGCGTGTTCGCGCGGCCGCGCGTGACGTGGATCTCGTCGCGTGTCACGCGGTAGCTCGGGCACATCGTGCCAGCGTCGAACTTGCGGCAGTGCCCGTTGTTGTTGCACATTTCCGCGGCCTTGGCGAACCCATGCGCGGGGTCGCCGCCGCTTCCCGGGCTCGTGAGCGCGCCGGTAAGCGGGTCGTTGCGGACGTCCCACCCCGACCAGTCGAGCGCGGTTTCCACGGCGAGCGTGCGATTCGTCGGCGGAAAGCGGAAGAGCGTCGCGTCGTCCATTCGCGACGCGCGCACGATCTTGCCGGGATTCATGACGCCGGCCGGGTCGAACAGGTCCTTGATCTCCTCGAATGCGCGCGTGAGGCGCGGCCCGAACTGCCACGCCACCCATTCGCTGCGCACGAGCCCGTCGCCATGCTCGCCGGAAAACGCGCCCTTGTATTCGCGGACGAGCGCGGCCGCCTCCTCGGCGATCGCGCGCATCTTCTCGGCGCCGTCGCGGCGCATGTCGAGAATCGGTCGTACGTGCAGCGTCCCGACGGACGCATGCGCGTACCAGGTGCCGCGCGTGCCGTGGCGGCGAAAGATTTCGGTCAGCCGGTCGACGTAATCGGCGAGATGCGCAAGCGGCACCGCGCAATCCTCGATGAACGACACCGGCTTGCCGTCGCCGCGCAGGCTCATCATGATGTTGAGTCCGGCCTTGCGCACGTCCCACAGCCCCCTCTGCGCGGCGGCGTCCGGCAGCCGCACGAGGCGCTCGGGCAGGCCGATGTCGCCGAGCAGCGCGGCGAGGTCGTCGAGCTTGTGCAGCGGGGCCGCCGCATCGTCGCCGATGAACTCGACGAGCAGGATCGCCTCGGGCTCACCGATCAGCACGCGTTCGATCACCGGCCGGAATGCCGGATTCGCGCGCGCAAGCTCGATCATCGTGCGATCGACGAGCTCGACGGCGGAAGGGTGCAGCGTGACGATCGGCTGCGCCGACGACATCGCCTCGCGCATCGACCGGAAGTTGACGACCCCGAGCGCGCGATGCCGCGGCAGCGGCGACAGCGCGAGCGTAAGCGCGCGCGTCCAGGCGAGCGTGCCTTCGCTGCCGACGAGGAGGTGTGCGAAGTTGACGCTGCCGTCGGCCGTGTACGGCCGCTCGCTTTGCGGGTTGAAGACGTCAGCGTTGTAGCCACCCACGCGGCGCATCGTTTTCGGCACGTTGCGGGCGATCTCGTCGCGCTCGCGCGCACCGATCGTGCGCAGTTCGGCCAGCAGGTCGCGAACACGCGGAGCTTCCGCCTGCATCTCGCGCTCGGGCCCGAAGCGCGCCTCGGTACCGTCGGCAAGCCGCGCCTCGATCGCGACGACGTTGTGCACCATGTTGCCGTAAGCGAGCGAGCGCGAGCCGCAGGAATTGTTGCCGGCCATGCCGCCGAGCGTCGCCTGCGCCGACGTGCTGACGTCGACCGGGAACCACAATCCGTCCTTCGCAAGCCGCGCGTTCAGTGCGTCAAGGACGATGCCGGGCTCGACGGTGACCGTCCGGCGCCCGACGTCCAGCTCGAGGATGCGCGCGAGGTGCTTGCTGTGGTCGACGACGAGCGCCGCGCCCACGGTCTGCCCGCATTGCGAGCTGCCGGCGCCGCGCGGCAGGAGCGGCATGCCGGCCTCGGCGCAGATGGCCATCGCCGCCCGCACGTCGTCGTCGCTCGCGGGTACGAGCACGCCGAGCGGCTGCACCTGGTAGATCGATGCGTCGGTGGCGTAGCGCCCGCGCGACGCGGCGTCGGTGTGGAGCTCGCCGGCGATCGAACGCCGCAGCCGCGCCATCGGCGGGGGATCGCCCGCGGGCGGGCGGAACACGAGCGGCTGCACGGTCGGGTTCACGCGGCTAGTTTAGGGCCTCGCTCGCGAGCAGGGCGTGAACATGCCTCGAACCCGGCGCACGGAAGCGAATTCTTCTTGTGAACAGGCTCGCACCTTGTGTATCGTCCCGTCTAAACGTCCAAGAAGTCCTAAAGGAGGAAGTCCATGGCACTTTCGTTGAGCATGGCCGCGCAGCGCGTCCGCGCCGCGGTCGTTCGCATGGGCGGGCTCGCCGCTGTCGCGGCGCTGCTCGTCACTCCGGCATTCGCGCAAACCGAAATCAAACTCGGTCACGTCGGCGAGCCGGGATCGCTGTTTCAGAAAAGCGCCGACGAGTTCGCGAAGCGCGCCAACGCGAAGCTCGGCAACAAGGCGAAGGTCATCGTCTACGGCTCGAGCCAGCTCGGCGGCGACAAGGAGCTGCTGCAAAAGCTGAAGCTCGGCACGGTGGATCTCGCGCTGCCGTCCACGGTGATGTCGTCGGAGGTCGACCTGTTCGGCATCTTCGAGATGCCGTATCTCGTCAAGGACCGCGAGCACATGAAGCGCATCGAAAAGGACGTCGTCTGGCCGAGCCTCGCGCCCGCGGCGGCCAAGAAGGGGTTGACGCTGCTCGCTGTGTGGGAAAACGGATACCGGCACATCACGAACAACAAGCATCCGATCAACGTTCCGGACGACCTGAAGGGCATCAAGCTGCGCGTGCCGGAAGGCAAGTGGCGGGTGAAGATGTTCGAAGCCTACGGCGCGAACCCGAGCCCGATGAAGTTTTCCGAGGTGTTCACGGCTCTGCAGACGGGCGTGATGGACGGCCAGGAAAATCCGCTGACGCAGATCTACAGCGCGAAATTCCAGGAGGTGCAGAAATACCTGTCGCTGACCGGGCACGTGTACACGCCCGCGTATCTGACGGCAGGCACGACCAAGTGGAATGCGCTGCCCGCCGACGTGCGCAAGATCCTCGAAGACACGGCGAAGGAGACACAGGCGTTCGTCTACCAGACGGCTGCGAAGGACGAGGACGACCTGCTCGGAAAGCTGAAGGCCGGCGGCATCCAGGTCAACAATCCCGACAAGAATGCTTTTGTCGCCGCGTCGAAGCCGGTCTATGACGAATTCGGTAAAGAGGTGTCGGGCGCCAAGGCGCTGATCGACCGCGCGATCGCACTCGGCCGCTAGCCGGTGCGCTTGCAGGGCTTCCGCCGGGGGTACGAGCGCGCCCTCGAGTGGGTCGTTATCGCGCTGATGACGGTGCTCGCGGTGGAGGTTACCGCGGGCGTCGTCTTCCGCTATCTCGGCCACGCGCTGATCTGGTACGACGAGATCGCGTCGGTGCTTCTCGCGTGGCTGACGTTCTACGGCGCGGCGCTCGCGTCGGTCAAGCGCGCGCACATCGGCTGCCCCGAACTCGTCGACGCGATGGGCTGGCGCGCGCGGCGCGCGTTCAACATCGTTGCCGAGCTGATCGTCATCGGCTTCTTCGTGCTGCTCGGCTGGGTCGGAGCGTCGGTGCTGCCGATTCTCGCGACCGATTTCCTGGTGAGCCTGCCATCGATCCCGATGAGCGTCGTGCAGTCGGTCATCCCGATCTCGGCAACGCTGATCGTGATCGCCGAAGTGCTGCACCTGATCGATCTCATCGCGCACCGGAAGCCGCCGGTCGCGGCCGACGCCGGGCTCGCCGAGGCGCTGCAGTGAAAGGGCGTCGCCGATGATCATGCTGGTGCTGTTCGCGGCGGTGCTCGCGCTCGTCGTCATCAACGTGCCGATCGCCGTGGCGCTCGGCGTCGTCGCGATCGTCGCGATGATCGCCACGCACGGCTCCGGCATCCTGCCCAATCTCGCGGTCGTCACGTACAACGGCGCGACGAGCTTCCCGCTGCTCGCGATACCGTTGTTCATCCTCGCCGGTGCGATCATGAACGCGTCCGGCATCTCGCAACGGCTCATCGCGTTCGCGACGGCGCTGTTCGGCTGGATTCGCGGCGGACTCGCGCACGTGTCGATCGGATCGTCGCTGTTCTTCGCCGAGATCTCGGGCTCCGCGGTCGCGGACGTCGCCGCGCTCGGCTCGATCCTGATCCCGGGCATGAAGGCCAAGGGGTATCCGGCGCCGCTTGCAGCCGCCGTGATGTCGTCGTCGGCTACGCTTGCCGTCATCATTCCGCCATCGATTCCGATGATCCTCTACGCGGTTATGGCGGAGACATCGGTCGTGCAGCTGTTCGTCGCGGGCATCGTCCCTGGCGTAATCGGCGGCTTCGGACTGATGGCGATGGCGTACTGGATGGCGCGCCGCTACGACCTGCCGCGCGAAGGACGCTTCTCGGGACGCCGCGTCGCGCAGACCGCGCGCGAGGCGCTATGGGCGTTCCTGCTGCCCGTCATCATTCTCGGCGGCATCTTCGGCGGCATCGTCACGGCCACCGAAGGGGCGGCACTCGCCGTCGTCGCGTCGATGTTCGTCGGCTTCGTCGTCTATCGCGAACTCGACGTCGCGCATCTTCGGCGCGCGATCATCGAAGGCGGCGTGCAGACCGCCGTCGTCATGCTGCTCGTGGCGACCAGCTCGCTCCTCGGCACGTATCTGACCGAGGTGCAGGCGCCGCAACACCTCGCGCAGGCGGTGGCGCACATGACGCAGAACAAGTGGCTCGTGCTCGCGCTGCTCAACGTGCTGTTCCTGCTGCTCGGCATGTTCCTGCATTCCGCGGCGGCGATCATTCTCGTCGTCCCGGTCGTGATGCCGCTCGTGCGCACGGTCGGCATCGACCCGGTGCATTTCGGCCTCATCGTCACCGTCAATCTCGGCATCGGCCAGCAGACGCCGCCGGTGGCGAGCGTGCTGATGGTCGCGAGCGCCATTGCCAAGGAATCGATCTGGGCGGTCACGCGCGTCAACGTCTGGTTCATCGGCGTGCTGCTCGCAGTCCTTTTGATGGTAACGTACATCCCGGTCAGCGGACTGGGCCTCGTGCGACTGTTCTACGGATGAGCGGATACGAAGGCGACACGATTCTGGTCGCGCGCGACGGGCACGTCGCGACCGTCACGCTCAACCGGCCGCACAAGCTCAACGCGCTCACGAAAGCGATGTGGCAAGGTTTGGGCGCGGCCATCAACGACCTCATCGCCGATGCGACGCTGCGCTGCATTGTGTTACGCGGTGCGGGCGAGCGCGCGTTCTCGCCCGGCAACGACATCGGTGAATTCGCGCGCGAACGGGCGAATCGCGAGCAGGCGCGCGCCTACGGCGCCGTGATGCACGCCACCGCGCACGTGTTGGCCGAATGCCCGGTACCGCTCGTCGCGCAGATTCACGGCATTTGCGTGGGCGGCGGGCTCGAGATCGCCGCGCTGTGCGACCTCCGCATTTGCGGCGAAAGCAGCCGCTTCGGTGCGCCGATCAAGAACCTCGGGCTGGTGATGGCGTATGCGGAAATGGCGCCGCTCGTGCGCCTCGTCGGCGAGAGCGTCGCGCTCGAGATCCTGCTGGAAGGCCGCATCTTCGACGCGGCCGAAGCGCACGCAAAGGGGCTCGTGACGCGCCTCGTCGCCGACGACCAGGTCGCCGCCGAAGCTGCGGCAACCGCCGCGCGCATCGCCGAGGGCGCGCCACTTTCCGCGCGCTGGCACAAGAAGTTCGCGCGACGACTGGACGACCCGGCGCCCATTTCGCAAGCGGAGGCGGACGAGTGCTACGCCTGCTTCGATACGGAAGATTTCCGCGAGGGATACGCGGCATTCCTCGCCAAGCGGACGCCGCGCTTCAACGGTCGATGAACGCCCAAAGCCGCTCCAAGCGCGAAGTGTCCGGAAGCGCGATAGCGCACGGGGTCGTTCGGTGACGGACGAAGCAACGTCAGGCGAAACGCCGGCTGCGCCGCATCCCGGTCCGCTCGCCGGCATACGCGTGCTCGAGCTCGCGCAGATCATGGCCGGGCCGACGTGCGGCATGCTGCTCGCAGACATGGGCGCCGATGTGATCAAGGTCGAGAAGCTGCCCGGCGGCGATGATGCGCGCGGCTATCGCGAGCCGCTCGTCAACGGCGTGTCCGCGCCGTTCATGATGATGAACCGTAACAAGCGCGGCATCGCGATCGACCTCAAGCAGCCCGCGGGCCGCGACGTGCTGCTGCGCATGGTGCGCGATGCCGACGTGCTCACCGAAAACTATCGGCGCGGTACGCTCGAGAAGCTTGGAGTCGGTTACGACGTGCTGAAAGCCGCGAATCCGGGGCTCATTTACTGCGCGGTCTCGGGTTACGGGCGGACCGGTCCGTTCGCGGACAAGGGTGGCTTTGACCTGATCGCGCAGGGTTTTGCCGGCCTGATGTCGATCACCGGCGAGCCGGGCGGAGCGCCGGTCAAGACCGGTAACGCCGTGGCCGACATGAATGCGGGCATTCTCGCGGCCGTCGGTATTCTCGCGGCTCACGCGCACAAGCAGAAGACGGGGCAGGGACAGGTCGTCGACACGTCGCTGATGGAAGCGGCGCTGCAGCAAACCTACTGGCATGCCGCGATTTATTTCGCCACGGGGCAATCACCGGGACCCACTGGCTCGGCGCATCTGTTGACAGCGCCGTATCAGGCGTTCGCCACGCGCGACCACTGGATCACTATCGGCGGCGCGAATCAGGCGAACTGGGAGCGCATCGCCGAAGTGCTGGGTCATCCGGAATGGCGGAACGATCCGCGCTTCGCGACGAATTCCGCGCGCATGGTCAATATCGACGCGCTGACCCGCGCGATGAACGAAGTACTCACCACGCGCACCCGCGCCGAGTGGCTCGCGGCCTTCGACGCCGCCGGCGTTCCCGCCGGCCCGGTGCAGACGATGGGCGAGGCACTCACGCATCCACAAACGATCGCACGCGGGATGGTGGTCGATCTGGCGCACCCGCAGGCGGGTCAGACCAAGGCGCTCGGGTGCCCTCTGCATTTCAGCGCGACGCCGACGCGTATCGCGCGGCCGGCACCCATGCTCGGCGAGCACACGCGACAAGTGCTCGCCGAATACGGGTATCGAGATCGCGAGATCGACGCACTGGAAGCGGCCGGAGTCATCTCGACGCCGGGACGCTGAGAGCCCCTTCCGGCCGTTGCTTGTCGGCCTCGCCACGACTGCGGGAAACGATCTCGATTGTTCGATTCCTGCGCGATAACCCCGTTTCAACACGTCTTTCCCGCCGACATGGGTCGGATCCGTCATGGGAGCGTGTAGTAGTGGCGTCATGCATTTTGACAAGTCAATCTGTACTCTACGCTGCAATAGCAATGTTTTCAAAGTCTTACGCTTGTGGGCCGATTCTTGCTGTCCCCGGGTACTTGGGCGAAGGGAGGCAGCAAATGCGCATTTCGAAATTGATGTCCACTTTATCGGTGTTCAGTACAGCGATCGCCGCCGCATCGTTCGCCGGCGCGGCCTGGGCGACGCCTCAGCCCGTCGTGTGTCCGGACACGGGCGTGTTGCAGACGACGTACGACCTCACGGTCGCGGGCAC
>DATEIQ010000236.1:0-12647 GCA_035278845.1 Casimicrobiaceae bacterium
CGGGCGAGAGCTTCGACCGGGCGGCGCTCAACGCCGAGCTCGAGAAGATCGAGAAGCCGGCGGGCATCGCCAATCCGAAGGACTTCCGCAACGAGATCGTCAACTTCGTGCTGCGTGCGCGCGCCAACAACAACGGCCGCAACCCGACATGGAGCAGTTACGAGAAGCTCCGTGAAGTGATCGAGAAGAAGATGTTCAGCAACACCGAGGATCTGCTGCCCGTGATCTCGTTCAACGCCAAGGCGTCGGCCGACGAGAAGGAAAAGCACCAGAACTTCGTGGCGCGCATGGTCGCCAAGGGCTACACGGAGAAGCAGGTGCGGCTGCTCGCCGAGTGGTACCTGCGCGTGCACAAGTCCTCGTAACGGCAACGGCGACGACGGAGATCTCTTAGATGCTCAACCTGATCGACCGCCGACCCAGCAGCCGCGGCAAAAGCGCCGTCAACCGCGAGCGGTTTCTGCGCCGCTACAAGTCGCACATCCAGGACGCCGTCAAGAAGATGGTCGGCGAGCGGCGCCTCGCCGACATGGAGCAAGGCGGCGAGGTGCGCGTGCCGCGGAAGGACATCTCGGAGCCGTCGTTTGGCTTCGGCCGCGGCGGCGACCGCGAGATCGTGCTGCCGGGCAACCGCGAATACGTGAGCGGCGACCGAATTCCACGGCCGCAGGGCGGCGGCGGTGGCGGCGGCAACGCGAGCGCCGGCGAGGGGGACAGCGAGGATGCGTTCGTCTTCTCGCTGTCGCGCGAAGAGTTCATGCAGATCTTCTTCGACGACCTCGAGCTGCCGAATCTCGCGCGCACCGAGCTTGGCCGCACCGAGCAGAAAAGCAGCATCCGCGCCGGCTATACGCGCAGCGGCGTGCCGGCCAATCTCGCGATCGTCCGCACGCTGCGCCAGTCGCTCGCACGGCGCATCGCGCTCGGCGGCAGCCTGGCGCGCGACGTCGAGGCGCTCGAAGCCGAGTTCGCCACGGCCGCGGCCATCGGCCAGGCCGAGCAGGCGGCGCTGATCTACGAGGAGCTGCAGCGCATCGTGCGGCGGCGCGGCAACCTGCCGTTCATCGACGAGCCCGACCTGCGCTACCGCAACCGCGTGTGGCGGCCCGAGCCCGTCGCGCGCGCCACGATGTTCTGCCTGATGGACGTGTCGGCGTCGATGGACGAGGACAAGAAGGACCTCGCCAAGCGCTTTTTCACGCTGCTCTACCTGTTCCTGACGCGCAAGTACGGCGAAGTCGACCTCGTGTTCATCCGCCATACCGACGATGCCGAGGAGGTCGACGAGGACACGTTCTTCCACGACACCCGCTCGGGCGGCACCGTCGTGTTCTCGGCGCTCGATCTCGCCGAAACGATCCGTGCGGCGCGCTATGCGCGCGGCTGGAATGTCTACGTGGCGCAGGCCTCCGACGGCGACGCGTTCGGTGCGGATCCCGCGCGCAGCGCGCGGTTCCTGCGCGAGAAGCTGCTGCCGGCCACGCGCTACTACGCCTATCTGGAACTCGCCGATCCTCGCTCGAGCGACCACGCATCGTCGCTGTGGGCGGAGTACGAGCGGGTGGCCGAGGCGACGACCAACTTCGCAATGAAGCGGGCATCGCAGCGCGACCAGATCTACCCGGTGTTCCGGGAGCTGTTCCGGAAGGAGAGCAACTGATGGCGGCCATCTCGCACGGCGCCGACTGGGATTTCGACCTGCTCGAGCGGTACGACACGGAAATCGCGAAGGTCGCCGGCGAGTTCGGGCTCGACACGTATCCGAACCAGCTCGAAATCATCACGTCCGAGCAGATGCTGGACGCGTACGCATCGAGCGGCCTGCCGATCGGGTATCCGCACTGGTCGTATGGCAAGGAGTTCATCCGCAACGAGCAGGCGTACCGGCGCGGGATGCAGGGGCTTGCCTACGAGATCGTCATCAACTCGAGCCCGTGCATAGCGTACCTGATGGAAGAAAACACGATGACGACGCAGGCGCTCGTCATCGCGCACGCGTGCTACGGCCACAACTCGTTCTTCAAGGGCAATCACCTGTTCCGGCAGTGGACCGACGCCGAAGCGATCCTCGACTACCTGGTGTTCGCGCGTCGCTATGTGATGGAATGCGAGGAGCGCCACGGCGCCGAGGCGGTGGAGGAGGTGCTGGACGCGTGCCACGCGCTGATGGCGCATGGCGTCGACCGCTATCGCCGCCCGCCCGCGTTGACGCTCAAGGCGGAGACGGCGCGGCTCGCCGCGCGCGAGGCGCACCGCGAGCGGCAGTTCAACGACCTGTGGCGAACGCTGCCGGAAAAGGCGCACGCCGAGCAGGGCAAGGCGAAGCGGACGTTCCCGGCCGAGCCGCAGGAGAACATCCTCTACTTCGTCGAAAAGTTCTCGCCGAAGCTCGAGCCGTGGCAGCGCGAGCTCGTGCGCATCGTCCGCAAGCTGGCGCAGTACTTCCATCCGCAGGGCCAGACCAAGGTGATGAACGAGGGGTGGGCCACGTTCTGGCATTACACGATCCTGAACCGCCTTCATGAGAAGGGCCTCGTCGACGACGGCTTCATGCTCGAGTTCCTGAAGAGCCACACGAACGTCATCGCGCAGCCCGCGTACGACTCGAAGTTCTACAGCGGGCTCAATCCGTACGCGCTCGGCTTCGCGATGTTCACGGACCTGCGCCGCATCTGCGAGCAGCCCGAAGCCGAAGACCGTGCATGGTTCCCGGACATCGCCGGCAGCGACTGGCAGAAGACGCTCGATTTCGCGATGCGCAACTTCAAGGACGAGTCGTTCGTCGGCCAGTACCTGTCGCCACGGCTGATGCGCGACTTCCATCTGTTCGCGATCGCCGACCATGCGGAGGAAGACGAGCTCGTCGTCGACTCGATCCACGACGAGCGCGGCTACAAGCGCGTGCGCAAGCTGCTCGCGCAGCAGCACGCGCAGGAGATGCGCGTGCCGGACGTGCAGGTCGTGCGCTTCGACCGCGACGGCGACCGCTCGCTCACGCTGCGCCATCTGCGACGTCGCGGCCGGCCGCTGACCGACGAGGCCGCCGAGGTGCTGGCGCACATGCGCAGGCTCTGGGGCTTCACGGTGCGCCTCGAGACGTGGGAGAACGACGCCCACGTCGACGACGTCGAGGAGTGCGCCGCCTGAGCCGATTTCGCACGACCGTGATCCGGCTTGCAGCTTGAATCCCGGCCATTGGCCCTTATAGTTGGCCAATGCCCGGAGATGATCTGCACGTCGTCTGCCCGCACTGCGCCACCAAAAACCGCGTCGCGCGCGAGCGCCTGCGCGACGACCCCCGCTGCGGCAGTTGCAAGGACGCGCTCTTTCCCGGACGTCCGATCGAGCTGACGTCGGCCGGCTTCGCGCGGCAGATCGCGGGCGACGCACCCGTCGTCGTCGACTTCTGGGCCGCGTGGTGCGGCCCGTGCCGCATGATGGCGCCCGCCTTCGAACAGGCGGCGGCGCAGGCAGGTCCGGGCGTGCAGCTCGCGAAGCTCGACACCGAGGCGGCCCCCGACGTCGCGTCGCGTTATGGCATTCGCAGCATTCCCACGCTCATCGCCTTCCGCAACGGGCGCGAGATCGCGCGCCAGTCGGGGGCGCTGTCGCTTCCCCAACTGATGCAATGGATCAGGACGCATGCGCAGAACCGACCCGAGTGACTGGATGTGGGCGCAGGCCGTCGACCTGATCGACCAGGCCGAGCGGTTGCACCGGCAGTTCTTTCATCTGCACTCGACCGGCCGTTCGCAGGCCGCGTGGGAGCCGCCGGTCGACATGTTCGAGGACGAGCGCGAGCTCGTGGTCATCGTCGCGATGCCGGGTGTCACGGCCGATCGCGTGAACGTGCTGCACGAGCCCGGCGTGCTCGTGATCCGCGGCGAGCGCCAGCTTCCGGTCGCGGGCTCGCGGCTCGCCGTGCGCCAGCTCGAAATCCCCTATGGGGCCTTCGAGCGCCGCATTTCGCTGCCCGCCGTGCGCCTCGACGCCGGCGCCCCCGAGCTCACGCACGGGTTGCTCGTGCTGCGCATGCGCAAGACAGGTTGAGGAAGACTATGAGCGAACAGAACGCGTCGACCGATCGTCCGCTGGGAGCGGAAGGCGCGGTGCCGCCCGCCGGTGTCGCCGCCGACGCCGCGAGCGCGCGCGGCAACGGCACGCTGCGCCCGCTGCCCGACGACGTGCTGATCATCCTGCCCGTGCGCAACGTCGTGATGTTCCCGGGCGCCGTGTTTCCGCTGACCGTGGGACGCGAGCGCTCGCGCGCCGCGGCGCAGGAGGCCGTGCGTCTCGAGCGGCCGCTCGGCGTGCTGCTGCAAAGCAAGCCCGAAGTCGACGCGCCGACGCCCGACGATCTGCACTGGGTCGGCACGAGCGCGAACGTGATGCGCTACATCACCACGCCCGACGGCGCGCATCATGCCATCGCGCGCGGACTGCGCCGCTTCCGCGTGCTGCAGTTCCTGGACGGCTGGCCATTCGCCGTGGCGCGCGTGCAGTTCATCGACGATCCCGCCGAAGCCGATCCCGAGATCGAGGGCCGCGGCCGCGCGCTGAAGGAACGCGCGATCGAAATCCTGCAGTTGCTGCCGCAGGTGCCCGAAGAAATGGTCGCGGCGCTGCAGGGCGTCGAGGGCGCCTCGCGCCTCGCCGACTTCATCGCCGGACTGATGGACATCGGCGTCGAGGAAAAGCAGGCGCTGCTCGAAACGTTCGACTTGAAGACGCGGCTCGACAAGCTGCTCGAGCTGCTCGCCCGGCGCATCGAAGTGTTGAAGGTGTCGCGCGAAGTCGACGAGCGCACGCGCGAGTCGATCAGCGACATCAACCGCAAGCACCTGCTGCGCGAGCAGATGCGTACGATCCAGAAGGAGCTTGGCGAAGGCGAGGAAGGCAACGCCGAGCTCGCGGAGCTCGACAAGGCGATCACCGACGCGAAGATGCCCGAGGAGGTCGAGAAGGCCGCGCGCAAGGAACTGAAGCGCCTCGAGCGGATGCCGGAAGGCGCCGGCGAATACTCGATGGTGCGCACGTACCTCGACTGGCTGATCGAGCTGCCGTGGTCGGTCGAATCGGAGACGACGATCGACATCGCGGAGGCGCGCCGCATTCTCGACGAGGACCATTTCGGCCTCGACAAGATCAAGCGACGCATCCTCGAATACCTGGCGGTGCGGAAGCTCAATCCGGAAGGCCGCAGCCCGATCCTGTGCTTCGTCGGCCCGCCCGGCGTCGGCAAGACGTCGCTCGGCCAGAGCATCGCCAAAGCCACGGGCCGCAAATTCGTGCGCGTGAGCCTCGGCGGCGTCCACGACGAGGCCGAGATCCGCGGCCATCGGCGCACGTACATCGGCTCGCTGCCGGGCAACATCATCCAGAACATCCGCAAGGCCGGCACGCGCAACTGCGTGATGATGCTGGACGAGGTCGACAAGCTCGGCATGGGCGGCTTCCACGGCGACCCGTCGTCGGCGCTGCTCGAAGTGCTCGATCCCGAGCAGAACTCGACGTTCCGCGACAACTACCTCGCGGTCCCGTTCGACCTGTCGCACGTGATGTTCATCTGCACGGCGAACGTGCTCGACACGATCCCCGGGCCGTTGCGCGACCGGATGGAGATCATCCAGCTCCCGGGCTACACGGCGCAGGAGAAACTGCAGATCGCGAAGCGCTACCTCGTGCCGCGCCAGCAGAAGGCGACCGGGTTGTCGCCCGGGCAGTGCGAGATCACCGACGATGCGCTGACGACGATCATTCTCGACTACACGCGCGAGGCCGGCGTGCGCAATCTCGAGCGCGAGATCGGCAACGTCTTTCGCAATGTCGCGGTGCGCATCGCCGAAGGCAGCGCGCAGAAAACCGTCATCGTCCCGGACGACCTGCACGCCATTCTCGGCGCGCGCAAGTTCGAAGGCGAAGTCGCGATGCGTGCCGGCATCCCGGGCGTGGCCACCGGACTCGCGTGGACGCCGGTCGGCGGCGACATCCTGTTCGTCGAGGCCGCGAAAATGCCGGGCAGCGGCAAGCTGATCCTCACCGGGCAACTCGGCGAGGTGATGCGCGAAAGCGCGCAGGCGGCGCTGTCGCTCGTCAAGGCGCGCTCGGCGCACCTCGGCATCGACGCGCAGGTGCTCGAGAAGTCGGACATCCACGTGCACGTGCCGGCGGGCGCGACGCCAAAAGATGGACCGAGTGCGGGCGTTGCCATGTTCGTCGCGCTGACGTCGCTCCTGACCGGGCGCCCTGTGCGCAACGACGTGGCGATGACCGGCGAGATCAGCCTGCGCGGCCTGGTGCTGCCCATCGGGGGCGTCAAGGAAAAGGTGCTGGCCGCGCTGCGGGCGGGCATCACGACGGTGATGCTGCCGTCGCGCAACCAGCGCGACCTCGACGACATCCCGGCCGACGCGCGCGCGCAATTGAAGTTCGTCTGGATGGAGCAGGTGGACGACGCGATCGCCAGCGCGCTTGCGCCGGTGGCGACCGCGGCCGAGCCGGCGTAAGATCGCTCCCGGCGTGCGCGCGCAGCCAAAAGCGCGCCGCCGGTGGGGAGGGGGCGTGAGCGCGCAGGGCCGTCCCAGGCGCGAATTGCCCCGGACGCCGGTGGCAAATGGCTGTCACCGTGGGGATGGGTAATCCAATGGCCACCGAACGGCGGGCATTTCTCGCGAAAACCGGTGCGGCGGCTGTTGCCGCGTCCGCGGCTTGCGCCGCACCGAGCGTGATCGCGCAGCCGCGCGTCCAGTGGCGACTTGCAACGACATGGCCCCCGCAGCTCGACATGCTGCAGGGCGCGGCCCAGCGGCTTGCGCGCATCGTCGATGAAATGAGCGGCGGCCGCTTCCGCATCGACGTCTATCCGGGCGGCCAGATCATGAAGCCATTCGAATGCTTCGACGCGACGTCGAAGGGCACGATCGAGGCTTTCATGGCTGCCGCGTATTATTGGACGGCCAAGGATCCCGCCGTCGAATGGTTCACCACCGTTCCGTTCGGACTCGATCCGCAGGGCATGGCCGTCTGGTTCTACCACGGCGACGGCCAGAAGCTCTGGGAAGAGACGTATGCGCCGTTCAACCTCGTGCCGCGCCTCGGTCCCGGCTTCGCACCGCAGATGGGCGGATGGTTCCGCAAGAAGATCAACACGATTGCGGACTACAAGGGCCTGAAGATGCGCATGGGCACCGGGCTCGGCGGGAGGGTCATCGCCCGCGCCGGCGGTACTGCGGTGCTGACACCGGCGGCCGAGATCTATGCCTCGCTCGAGCGGGGCGTCATCGACGCGGCGGAGTGGGTGGGTCCGCACGACGACCTCGAGCTCGGCTTGCAGAACACGGCGCGCTATTACTACTATCCCGGCTGGCACGAGCCCGGTACCGTCGGCGAGTTCGTGTTCAATCGAAAAGCCTACGACGCGCTGCCGATGGATCTGCGGCGCATTCTCGATTTCGCCACGACCGCGGTTCAGGTCCACGGCTTCATGGACTATCACGCGAAGAACATCGCGGCCATCGAGCGGCTCCGAACACAATTCGCGGGCAAGGTCGAGCTCGTCGAGTTTCCCGTGCCGGTGCTGCGCGACTTGAAGAAGCTCGCCACGGACGTCGAGCACGAGCAGGCGGATCAGAGTCCGATGGCTCGCAAGGTTCATGCATCGTTCGCGAAGTTCCAGCAGCGGATCGGCCCGTGGGACCACGTCGCACAGGGGGCGTACCACCAGTTCCTGAAGGCTTGACGAGCGTATTGAATGGGCGCGTACGCCGTCGCGCTCCTGCTGTGCCTGGTGACATGCGTTGCACAGGCGCAGAATGCGGTCCGGGCGTTTCGCATCGGCATCCTGAACGAGGCCTGGTCGGTGGACCATCCGACGGTCGAGGGCCTGAAGGCCGGGCTCGCGGACCTCGGACTCGAAGAAGGTCGTGACGTCACCTTCGACGTGCGCTTCACGCAGGGCAGGCGTGATGCTCTGCCGGCTGCAGCCGCCGCGCTCGTCGCCAGCGGCGTCGACCTCATCGTCGCGAGCCAGCAGGCAGCGGCGCTTGCCGCGAGCCACGCGACGCGCGACGTACCGATCGTGTTCACGTCCGTCGGCGACGCGGTTGCAGCCGGGATCGTCGCGAACCGCGCGCATCCGGCCGGCAACGTCACCGGGATTTCGAGCCTGCAGCCCGAGCTCGCCGCCAAGCGCCTGCAGGTGCTGCATTCGCTTGCACCCGGATTGCGGCGCGTATTCGTAGTCCATGATCGCGACGATCCGGCCGCGTCGCTCATGGCGCGCAACGCCGTCGCGGCGGCGGCTGCGCTGAACCTCGAAGTCGTCGCGCGCCCCGTCGACGACGAGGACGAGCTGCAGCGGGTGTTCAAGGAGCTTGGCCCCGGTGATGCGCTCTTCGCGGCCGACGATTCGCGCCTGCGGATTCCGGTCGCGACGCTCGAGCAGTCGCTCGCGCTGCACGTGCCGGCCATCTTCGCCACCGCATTGTGGGTCGGCCACGGCGGGCTCGTTTCGTATGGTCCCGACGCGTATGCCGACGGCGTGCAGGCAGCGTCGCTCGTGGCGAGGATCCGCGCCGGAACGAAGCCCGGAGATCTGCCGGTCGAGGGCGCCGAGCGCATCGACCTCGCCGTGAACCTCAAGACTGCCGAGTTGCTCGGTCTCACGGTGCCGCGCCGTATCCTGCTGCGCGCGGACGCGTTTCGCCGCTGATGAGCGCGCCCGTTCGCAGTCCGTTGCTGCGCAAATACGTGCGCGTCCTGCTCGCGCTGGTCGGCGGCACGCTGATGCTGTCCGGCCTCGCGGAGCTCTACTTCTCCTACCGGCAGGCCCAGCAGGCGATCGTCGACGTCGAGCAGGCGCACGCGACCGCGGCGGCTTCGCGCATCGAGCAGTTCCTGAGCGAGGTGCAGGAACAGGTGCGCGACACGACGCGGACCGCGTCGGACGATCCATCTGCGGGACCCCTCGGTCCTGCCGCGCTCGGCTTTCGGGAAGGGCTCGCCGCGTCGATCGCCGAGCAGCGCGAGCTCGACTTCCTGCGCGTGCTGCGCCGCGTTCCGGCGATCAGCGATTTGCGTCACATCGACGTGTCGGGCCGCGAGCAGCTGCACGTTTCGCGCCTGCAACCCGACGTCATCGCGAGCGGCGCCGATTTCTCGCAAGCGGCGGAGTTCATCGCGGCGAAGTCGGGCAAGAGTTACTGGAGTCCCGTCCGGCTGCACGATGACGCCGAGCCCTATCTGATCATGGCGATGCCCGTCGGAACGTATGCCGTCGAAGTCACGTCGGCCGAAGTCGGCTTGCGTACGCTGCAGCGAATCGTGTCGAGGCTCGCGGTCGGAACGGGAGGGTACGCGTACGTCGTCGACGCCACGAATCATCTGGTCGCGCATCCGGACGCGCGCACGCTGCGCGAGCGGCGGGATCTCTCGCTTCTCGCCCAGGTGCAAAGCGCACGGACGCATCTGGCGGGCGAGGCGGACGCGTCCGCCGCGGCGATCTTCGCGGATGGCCTCGGCGGCGAGCGCGTGCTCGCCGCGCACGCGTTGATCGCCCCGCAGGGGTGGCTCGTATTCGTCGAGCGCCCCGCGGCGGACGCCTACGCGGCGCTGCGCGAGCCGATCGTGCGCAGCGTCGTGATTTTCCTGCTGGGCTTGGCACTCGCGTTGCTCGCCAGCGGTTTTCTCGCGCGCCGCATGGTGGCGCCGATCCGCGCGTTGCAGGCCGGTGCGGCACGCATCGGCGCCGGCGATCTCGGCCATCGCGTGGCCGTCGCGACCGGTGACGAGCTGGAGGCGCTGGGCGACGAGCTCAACCGCTCGGCTGCCGAGCTCGCGGCGGCGCGCACGACGCTGGAGCAGAAAGTGGAGGCGCGCACGCGCGAGCTCGCGCGCTCGCTCGAGGAATTGCATGCGCTCGGGGAGGTTGCCCGGGCCGTGAGCTCGAGTCTCGATCTCGACACGGTTCTCGACACGATCGTCGCGCGCGCCGTGCACCTTGCGGGCGCGGGCGGCGGTGCTCTGTACGAATACGACGACCCCACGGAGCGCTTCAGCCGCATCCGCGGCGCACATGGGGTCGAGGACGATCTGCTGCAGGTGCTGCGCGCGAATCCGTTGCGTCTCGGCGAGGGCGCGGCGGGCCATGCGGCCGTGCTGCGCGCACCGGTGCAGGTGCCCGACGTGCTCGCCGAAGGCAGCTACGGTGTCACGCGCGTGCGCGTGATCTTCGAGCGGCGCGGATACCGATCGGTACTTGCGGTGCCGTTGCTGTTCGAGGAAAAAATCATCGGCGTGCTCGCGATCTGGCGCCGCGAGCCCGGCCTGCTCGAGCAGCCCGTCGTCAATCTCGTGCAAACGCTTGCCACGCAGTCGGTGCTCGCGATCCAGAACGCACGGCTGTTCCAGGAGATCGCCGACAAGAGCCGGCAGCTGGAGACCGCCAGCCGGCACAAGAGCGAGTTCCTCGCGAACATGTCGCACGAGCTGCGCACGCCCCTCAATGCCGTCATCGGCTTTTCCGAAGTGCTCGGCGAGGGAATGTTCGGCGAACTCAACGAGAAGCAGGCCGAATATGTCCGGGACATCATGGAATCCGGACGACACCTGCTATCGCTGATCAACGACATCCTCGATCTGTCCAAGGTCGAAGCGGGAAGAATGGAGCTCGAGCTTGCCGAGTTCGACTTGAAGAGCGTCATTGACGGCGCGCTGCTGCTGCTGCGGGAGCGGGCGAGCCGGAAGGATATCGAGCTCGCACGCGTCGTGGACGATTCGGTCGGAGTCGTCTGCGCCGACGAGCGCAAGGTGAAGCAGGTGCTGCTCAACCTGCTCTCCAATGCACTCAAGTTCACACCGGAAGGCGGGCGCATCGCCGTGCGCGCTGCCGTGCGCGAGGGAGTCGCCGAGGTCGCGGTGAGCGACACGGGCGTCGGAATCGCGAAGGAAGAGCAGGACGCCGTATTCGAGGAATTCCGGCAGGTCGGTGCGTCGGCGAAGCGTGTCGAAGGCACGGGGCTCGGACTCGCGCTGGCGCGAAAATTCATCGAGCTGCACGGCGGGCGCATCGGCGTCGAAAGCGAGCTCGGCGCGGGCTCGACCTTTACGTTCACGTTTCCTGTGGCACCGCGCGCGCCGTGATGCGCGGGGTTCTGGCTCAGGGCAGCCGGGCAGCCGGCTGCCGGATCTGCTCGAACGTGCACTGCTTCGGCGCCTTGTCCGGGCGCCAGCGCACGAACGACGTGCCGTGGCGGAAGCGGTCACCGCTGACGTGGTCGTATCGGACCTCGACGACGAGCTTCGGCTGCAGCGGCTCCCATTCACCGCTGCGTTCGGTGCTCCAGCGGCTCGGGCCGCCGGGCGCGCGGCCGGTGAAGCCGGGCGCCTTCACCAGCTTCTCGAGTTTTGCAGTGAGCGTTTCGCGCTGGTCGCGCGGAATGTTCGACGTGAAGCCGACGTGATCGAGCAGTCCTTCGTCGTCGTACAGGCCGAGCAGCAGCGAGCCGACGCCGCGCGTCTTCGAGCCGTAGCGGAAGCCGCCGACGACGCAATCGGCCGTGCGGATGCGCTTGTATTTCTGCATGCCGGTGCGATCGCCGCTGCGGTATGCGGCATCGAGCCGCTTCGCGACGATGCCGTCGAGGTCGCCGCCGGACGTCGCGAGCCAGCGGTCGGCATCCTTGCGCGATCGCGTTGCCGGGGACAGGCGAAACGCGGGCGCTTTCGTGAACGCGCGCGCGGCAAAGCGTTCGAGTGCCTCGCGACGCTTCGCGAGCGGAAGACCGACGAGCGACGCGCCATTCGCGTCAACGAGCAGGTCGAACGCGACATAGCGTGCCGGATGCTCGTGCGCGAGCTTCTGCACGCGGCTTTCGGCCGGATGGATGCGCAAGAGGAGCTGATCGAACGACAGCGTATCGCCTTCGGGAATCACGAGCTCGCCATCGAGCACGAAGCGCGTGGCCGGCAATTCGGCGACCGCGGCAACGATCTCGGGGAAGTAGCGCTCGAACGGCTGGCCGCTCTTCGAGCGCAAATGCACGTCGGCCGCTTCCTTGAATGCGAGGCAGCGGAACCCATCCCACTTGGGCTCGTATTGCCACGCGTCGCCTTCCGGCAACGAGGCGACGGATTTCGCGTCCATCGGCGCGTAGTCGAGCGGGATCGGGAGCGTCATTCGTGGCGTTGCACGCGCATGAAGATGGCGCCGAGCGAGGAAAGGGTACCATTCGACGATCGACGCGAAAGCGAAATGCGGGTCAGAGATGTATTTCCCGAGAACGATCTTCCGGTCCGGGCTGACCTGAAACGCATCTCTGACCCGCGTTTCTTTCAACCAGGGAGCGCGCAATGGAAGCAGCCGCCAACTACATCGCCGGCGAATGGCTCGCATCTTCGCAGGCCGCCGAGAACGTCAACCCGTCGAACACCGCCGACGTCATCGGCCTGTTCTCGCGCGCGGACGTGCAAGCCACCGAGCGCGCGGTCGCCGCGGCGAAGCAGGCCTTCCCGGCGTGGTCGCGCGGATCGATCCAGCAGCGGCACGACATCCTGAAGCGCGTCGGCGACGAGATCCTCGCGCGCAAGGACGAGCTCGGCCGGCTGCTCGCGCGCGAGGAAGGCAAGACGCTGGCCGAAGGTGTCGGCGA
>DATEIQ010000237.1:0-2805 GCA_035278845.1 Casimicrobiaceae bacterium
ATCGATTTCGGCGGCAGCGTCGGGTCATGGCCGCTGACGCCGGGCGGCAGGAGCTGGTTCGCGGGCAACCCGTTGCCGGCGAACAGCACGCGGATCATCTCGTCGACGTCGAAGCCCATGCCGATCGCGCGGCGCAGCGCGATCTGCTGCGTGGAGTAGCCGCCGACCGCGGGATCGTCGAGGTTGAAATACGTGAACGTGATGCTCGGCGAGCCGAAGCGGACGTGCCGGATGCCGCGTGAAGCGAGGTCCGGACGCAGCTTGCCGTTCTCCATCACGCGCCGCGTGGCATCGCCGCCGAGCGCGATCAGGTCGAGATCGCCCTGCGTGAACGCGAGAAATTCGGGCTGGGATTCCTCGATGATGCTGATCTCGATGCGGCCGATGCGTGGAATCGTCTTGCCGCGCATCGCATGTACGAGATCCTGCTGCGGCGCATCTGCGTTCTCCGGAAACCGAACGGCGCGATAGTCCGGATTGGCCTCGAGCACGACGCGCGAGGCGCGGCGCCATTCCTTGAGCCGGTAAGGTCCGGTTCCCACCGGCCGGCTCATGACGTCGCTCCCGGCTGCCTCGATCGCTTCCCGGGCGACTGCCATCATCTGCAGTCCCGCGAGGCGCTCGAGCATCGTGTAATCCGGACGCGCGAGGCGCAGCACGAGCGTGTAGCGATCGGCCGCCTGCAATCCGACGATCGGCGCGTCGTAGTTGAACTTGCCCCCGGCCTTGCGCGCGGCATCGACGACCGGCCGCGCGCCGATGATCAGATCGGTCAGCGCAGGATCGCCGCCGGTGCGCAGGTTCGGGTCGAGCGCGCGCTTGATCGAGTAGACGTAGTCGGCGGCGACGAGTTCGCGCTTCCTGCCCTTGAATGCCGGGTCGTCCGTGAAGTGGATCCCTTTGCGCATGCGCATCGTCCACGTCTTGCCGTCGTCGGTAACAACCGGCATCGACTCGGCGGTGTTCGGAATCACCTTCGATCCCGTCGACAGGTATTCAAACTCGTAGAGCGCCTCGAAGATCGCGGACGTGACGCGCGTCGAATACAGATCGGTGCCTTGCTGCGGATCGAGGCTCGTGATGTCGTTCGAGGCCACCCGCAGCACTTTGTTCATGTCGGCGGCGGCAAGGGCAGCGTTTGCCCCGGTCAGCAGCGCGGCGGCGCACAGCGCGATGGCGACGACCTGGCGAAAGAACGCGATCGGCATGGCAAAGGCTCGGTCAAGACGTTTTGTCGGCAAACGCATGTCTCATGATCGCACGGTTGCCTGGATCGTCCGATCACGAGGCCAACCATTCCGGCGGCCATCCGATGGGCATACCCTGCGCTTTTGCGTCGGAACCTTGGCGTAAACTCGATCAGCGAGGGCGTCTAGTCGACCGACTCCGAGTCGTAATAGCACACGCGTAGCCGTTCCAAGGAACGTCGGTGGTCGCAAAGGCCCCCCGGTGTATTGACTTCGGAGAACCAGCATGCAGTTGCCCGCGCCATTTCGTCGGCGTAACGCAGAGCGTGAAAATGCAAGCCACGACGTTGCCGTCCTATTCGTCTGCATGGGGAATATCTGCCGATCGCCCACGGCCGAGACGGTTTTTCGCGAACATGTGAAGCGCGCGGGACTCGAGCGGCGCATCCTCGTCGAGTCAGCGGGCATAGGCGACTGGCACGTCGGCCAGCCGCCCGACGAGCGCGCAATCGCCCATGGACGGCGGCGGGGATATGACCTCGAGGCGTTACGCGCACGCCAGGTACGGCGCGAGGATTTCGCACGTTTCGACTGGATACTCGCAATGGACAGGCGCAACCTGCGCGATCTGGGGCTGCTGCGTCCCGCGGACTTCCAGGGCCATCTCGGCCTGCTGCTGGATTTTGCGCCCGCACTCGGCCTGCGCGAGGTGCCCGATCCCTATTTCGGCGGCGCCGACGGCTTCGAGAAAGTGCTCGAGCTCACGGAGCGCGCGAGCGCAGAGCTCCTTGCGCGCATCGTCGAGACTCATCGACTGATCTGACGCCGCCCGTCGCGGTCCCACGCGAGCGTAGCCCGACGCTGCCGGCGTCGGCAACGTCGGGGTCCCCATATCTCAGGGAGCGGGCTGCTCCTTGCGCGTTTCGACCATTTGCAGCGGCTCGTCGGCTATCACCGCGCGTGCCGGTCGAACGCGGCGTGGCCGCGGCGCCGCCGGCTCCTCGCTTTCGACGACCGCGGCGAACTGCGTTTCGACCATCACGAGGTCAGAATCCGGCGGCAACGACATCGAGACGGTTTCCGTCGCTGGATGCGAGCGTGCGGCGATTGCTGCGGGCGGAGGTGTTGTGACCGCTGGCCCCTCGTGTGCAACCGCTGGGTCCGCGTGGTCAATCATTAGCTCGGTACGTGCAATCCCCTCCGAGCGTGGAATCGTTGGGTCGCGACGCGCAATCGCAGGCTCCGCATGTGAAATCGCGGGCTCGGCGGCGGGCATCGATATCGGATCGGGTGGCAGGGATTCCCGCGGGAGTGGCGTGACGTCCGACGCCACCGTGTGTCCCGGAATTGCCGCGTCACGCGATTCGACGCGCGCCGACGACAATGACGGCGCGACGGGCGTTGCCGGCAAGGTATCCGCGGCGATCACGAGGGCCGCTTCGGGTGATGCCTCCACACTCTCGTTGCCTGCGTGGTCAGGTTGCGCCGAAGGCGAGGGCCGCGGCGCGCGCTCACCACGATCACTACCGCGACCCCGGCGTCCACGGCGACGGCGACTTCCACCTTCGCGATGCTCGTCGGCGCCGTTGCCCGCTGCGATGGGTGCATGCGAGGCCTC
>DATEIQ010000238.1:0-22235 GCA_035278845.1 Casimicrobiaceae bacterium
TTCGTGCAGGCGAAGGCCGTGCTGCTCGCGACCGGCGGCGGACCGACGATGTATCGCTTTCACACGCCTTCGGGAGACAAGAGCTGCGACGGCCTCGCGATGGCGCTGCGGTTCGGGCTGCCACTGCGTGACATGGAGATGGTGCAGTTTCATCCCACCGGTCTTCTCGCGGGTGCGCACACGCGGATGACGGGCACGGTGCTGGAGGAGGGTCTGCGCGGCGCCGGTGGCCATCTGCTCGACGGCGACGGCAACCGCTTCATGCACCGCTACGATCCGCGCGACGAGCGCGCGACGCGCGACATCGTTTCGCGCGCGATCTTCGCCGAGATGCGCGCCGGCCGCACCACGCCGAACGGTGGCGTTTACATCAGCATGGAGCATCTGGGCGCGGAGAATGTCCGTCGCCAGTTCAAGGGCATGGTCGAGCGCTGCGCGGATTGCGGCTTCGATCTCGCGGCCGGACGCGTCGAGGTGGTGCCGACGGCGCACTACATGATGGGCGGCGTCGAATTCGCGCCGGATTGCACGACCGAGCGCGAGGGATTGTTCGTCGCCGGCGAGGATTCCGGCGGCGTGCACGGCGCCAACCGCCTCGGCGGCAATGGCGTCGCCAATTCGACGGTTTTCGGGGGCATCGCAGGCGATGCGATGGCGAACTGGCTGCGAGGCGGTGGGACGTTTGGCGAGCCGGATGCGGATGCGTTAGCAACGAGCCTGCAGCGCGCGCGGGTTCCGTTTGCCAATTCGAACGTTCATGGCGTCGCAACGAATCTCGAGGACGTCCGCGAGCGGCTGTATGCGACGATGTGGGACGACGCCGGAATCGTTCGCGATGCAGCCGGCCTGTCGCGCGCGGCGGACGTCTTGACCGGGCTTACGGGCGAGCTCGATCGCTATCGCCTGCCGAGCGCGGCGCGCGACCCGGCGTTCAACATGACGTGGCACGACTGGCTCAACCTGTCGAGCCTCGTCGATGTGTCGCGCGTGATCGTGCGTGCCGCGCAGGCGCGGGAGAACTCGCGCGGCGCTCATTACCGTTCCGACTTTCCCGAACCGGGCGATCTCACGACGTCGACGTACACGCGGGTTCGCGCAGCGAACGACGGCAAGCTCGCTGTCGAGGCGGTGCCGGTCGCGTTTACCCGGGTGCGTCCCGGTGAATCACTGATCTGACGCGCGGGTCGATCGTTTCGTATGGCACGTCGAGCGTCGCCGTAATGCCGTGGGGCGCGTTCTGCGCCAACGACAGCTTTGCCTTGTCACCGTAAAGCGCGGCGAGCCGCGCCCGGATATTCGCGAGACCGGTTCCCCCACCGGACGTCTGGACGAACCCGCGGCCGGTGTCGGAGATCGCGACCTGCACCCGATCGGCCTGACGCGCCGCGCGGATCGTGATCGCGCCACCTTCACGCAGCGGATTGAGCCCGTGCTTGATGGCGTTCTCGACCAGCGTCAGCAGCATCAGCGCCGGCATCCGGGCGTCCTGCAGTGACTCCGGCACGTCGATCGCGAACGCGAGCCGGCGCCCCATGCGGATCTTCTGGATGTTCAGGTACGCGGTGACGTGCGTCATTTCGCGCCCGAGCGTCGACGCGTTCTCCCGCATCTGCGGCAGTGCGACGGCGAGATACGCCTTCAGGTTCTGCAGCATTCGCGCGCCATGTTCGGGATCGATTTCGTACAGCCGCTTCACGTTGGCGAGCGTGTTGAACAGGAAGTGCGGCTCGATCTGCGCCTCGAGCACCTGAAGACGGGCTTCGGCGGTCTGCTGATCGAGCCGCGCGGAATCGACCGCGATCCGTTCGAGCGTCGAAACATGCTCGGCTTCGGCGCGCACGTAGAGCCACGCGCCCGCGACGAGCATGCCGAGCGCCGAGTAGCGTGCCCATTGCGGAAGGAAATCGAAGAGCGCGCTGTCCAGGTCCCATTCTTCTCCATATGACCCGAAAGCCAGCATCGACACGCCGGCAGCCGCCGCGACCGCGAGGAACACGGTCGCGTATTGCCGGGCACTCTGCCGCGGTATGCGATGCACGACGTAAACGACCACGAGCAGGACCGTGCAGCCGATGAGGGCCGCGTAGGCGGTCGCGCTCGCGAAATACACGCTCCATTCTGGGAACGGCTGCATCACGATGTACTTCGCGGAGTCCCGCAACGCATCGAGCAGGGCGACGATCGCGACGATCGCAAATCCATGCGGGCGCAGCCCGTGGTACCAGCGCGAACGCGGTGCGGTCGCCTTCGGGCGTGCGACGTCGTCGGCCGGATGACGGGTTGCGAGAGGCGAAGCCATCAATCGAATACGTACACGATGCGTGCGTAGAACGACCGGCCGCGCGGGTCCGCGTACGACGGATCGAAGCCCAGCGCGCCGCCGGTCGGGTCCCATTGCGCCTGCGGCGGGTTGCGATCGAACAGGTTCTTGACGCCGATCGCGAGTCGCGTGTTCCTGAAGCCCACGTATTCCGCTTGGATGTTCCAGGCGCTGTAGCTGCCCACGCGTCGACGCGGGCAGCCGAAGTCGTCACATAACGGCCGGTCCGCTTCGTCATATCCGCTCTGGAACGTCTGTGCGAGCGTCGCCGACCAGGCACCGAAGTTCCAGTACACCGACGCGTAGTGACGCCAGCGCGGAACGGGGTAGGGGCCGTCGTTATTGCCAACGAACGGAAGCTTGCCGCCAGTCTCGCCCGGAATTTCGTACGTGCTCACGTAGGTCCCGTCGAGCGCCAGCGTGAACCGTCCCAAGGGTGCTTCCGGCGCACGCCAGTTGACCCCGACGTCGTAGCCTGACGTCTTCAAATCACCGAAGTTCTCGTTCCACAGCACGACCGTCTGGATCGGGCCGGGGAGGTCCGGAAATTCCGCGTCCGCCGGACCGCGAATCGCGTTGCCGGCGAATCGCGCGTCGGGCGAAAGCACTTCGCGCTCCGAAAGCGCGACGATGAGGTTCTTCTTGTCGATCTTCCAGTAGTCGACGCTCAGCGAAAAGCTTGCAGTCGGCGCCCATACGACGCCCGCGTTGAATTGCGTGGACGTTTCCGGCTTGAGATTCGGGTTGCCGCCGACGACCGCCGGGAATTCGCCATCGCAGTCGCTGCGCGCCCCGGTCACGGGACAGCGGATCGGATCCGGGATGTCGGGAAGCGTGAACGTATCCTGCAATGGCGTATGCAGATCGTAGAGCGTCGGTGCCCGGAAGCCGGTGCCCCAGGACGTACGCAGCAGCAGCGCTTTCGCCGGCTGCCAGCGCAGCGCCACCTTCGGATTGACGGTGCTCCCGAAGTCGCTGTAGTGGTCGAAGCGCAGCGCGAGCTGCGATTCGATGCCCGCTGCGAACGGGATGCTGGCCTCGGCGAAGAGCGCCTCGACGGTTCGGCTGCTGGTCACCGACGCGCGCTCGCCTCCGCCCCCCAGCACGTCGCCACTGGTCGCGAGCGACGAGTACGTATTGTCGAGGCGTTCCCGGCGCGCCTCGGCTCCGAGCGCGATCCCGAGCGCTCCCCCGGCCAGTCGGGTCAGTTCCCGCGATGCATTGAAGTCGATCAACCACGTCGAGCCCTTCGCACGATGAAAGTCGCCCCCGATCGAGGCACCGGCGAGCAGGGCGTCGCCTTCGGGTCCTGACGGACCGAACGGGTTGACCCGTCCGGTGGCGAGTGCATCCGCAAGGCGGCTGGCCGACACGTAGCCGCTCGCCAGATCGTCGCGTTGCCGATTCTCGCTGTAGACGATGGCGGTGCCGTAGTTCCAGCCCAAACCCGCGCCCTCGACGCCGAGGATCGTGCGAAGCGCGTCGGTCGTCACGTCGTTGACGCGCGGACCGAGTGCCGACGTGCGCAAAAGGAGACTCAGGTCACCCGAAAGACCGTTCGCCGTTGCAAATTCCGTTGGGTAGTAGCGACCGCCGGCAGGATAGAACAGCAATTGACCTGGACCGCCTGCCGACGTCGGTGCGATCGATGCCGAAAAGTCGTTGTGCGCATAGGCCGCCTCCGCGAATCCCTGCAGGTTCGGCTGGATCTGGAAGGTCACTCTGCCGAGCGCGCTCGCGCGCGTAACACGCGGCAGGATGTCGAAGAAGCGATTCACGTTGTAGCCGCACCATTTTTCCCCTTCGAATGGCACCGGAAGCGAATCCGGTGGCGCACAGCCTTCCGCGAAACTCGGGTTTATCCGGTCACCACGTCGCCTGCCGGCGATGACGTTGGCCGGAAAGGTCCATCCGCTGAAGGTGAACAACGGATCGTCAGCTCGATATCCCGCGAACGACCGGTCGGACGGACGAAGCGCCTCGTCCTTCTGATAGTCGAGCGTGATGAACGCGTTGAACCGGTCGGTCGTGAGATCGCCGTAACCGGCCGAAGCGCTCGCCTGGTATTGGTTGCCGCCGCCGTGCTGCGTGAAATTGCCGTAACCGGTCACCTCGCCGCCGCGATAATCCTTGCGCAGGATGAAGTTCACGACACCGGCGATCGCATCGGTTCCGTAGATGGCGGACGCACCATCCTTCAGGATCTCCACGCGATCGATCGCCGTGAGCGGGATCGCGCTCACATCGACCGCGCCCCCGTCGAATGCATAGTTCGCGACCCGGCGGCCATTGATCAGCACGAGCGTGGAGCCGTCGCCGATGCCACGCAGGTTGACGCTCGAGAGACCGGGCCGATTGAAGTCCCTCGGATTGAATTGCACCCCGACCGACAGCGCATCGCCGAAGGCGCCGACATTCGCCGACACCTTGGACATAAGCTCGGCGACGGTCGACACGCCACCTCGCTCGATGTCCTCACGCGTGAGGATCTGAACGGGCAGTGCGGATTCGACATCGGATCGCGGGATGCGGGTGCCCGTCACCTCGATTCTGAAACTTCCGCGCGACTCGTCGACGCCGTACTGAGCGATCGCCTCGGGTGCAGGCGACGACGCGACGAGCGTTACGCACAGGATTCTCATGCGCCTTCGGCTGCGACGCGCTCCGCGCGCGGGCTTCATCTAGGCGGCCTCCGCGCCGACATTGCGACCGTGTGGGCGCGATGCGATTTCATGTCGCATGGCCGGGCGCGTGCTCGTACGGAATCTCCATCACGGCTTCCGTCCCCATGGGATCCCGTGTACGCAACTCGAGGCGCGCGGCATCGCCGTAGAGCGCATCCAGCCGTTCGGCGATGCTCGCCATCCCGGCATCCCTGTCGTCGCCGATGAATCCGGCGCCGCTGTCGGTGATCGTCAGCCGCAGTCGACCGCCAGAGGCTTCCGCCACGATCCTGAATGCGCCGCCGACCTGCGTTCGCTCCAACCCGTGGACGATCGCATGGTCGACGAGCGGCAACACCATCATCGGCGGCATGCGCGCATTTGCCAGCTCCCGCGGCACGTCCAGATCGAACGCAAGCCGGTTGCCGAGGCGAATCTTCGCAATTTCGAGATACCGGCGCGCGAGCTCGATTTCCTGCCCGACGGTGGATGACGAATCCCGCATCAGCGGCATGGCCGCGCGCAGGTACGCGATCAGGTCGTCGAGCATCGTGCCGGCCAGCGGCGATCGCAGCTCGTAGAGACGCTCGACCTGCGCCAGCGTGTTGAACAGAAACTGCGGCTCTACGCGCGCCTGCATTGCCTGCAGCCGCGATTCGAGCGAGATCCGCGAGCGGTGAATGCGATCGAGTTCGGCGGCGTGCAGGGAAGCCGCGGTCTTGCGCGCCGCCGAGCGGTCGGCGTAGAAAAAGACGGCCGGTGCCCCGAGCAGCAGCCAGCTCGTCAGCGAATAGGTCGGCCAGTAGAAAAACGAGCCCGCGCCTCGTAGATACGTTCGGTGGGCGGGCCAGTTCGGAGGCAGGACGAACGAGCGCCAAATCCAATTGAAGACTTCGCCGATGACGACGCCCGCCACGCATCCTCCGATCGCGGCCAGGACGTAGGCGCGGCGTCGCGGCGCGCCTTCGTCCACGGCGCGTTCGGCGATGACGATCGCGCCGAGCAAAACGAACGCCCTGATCTGGAAGTCGATGAAGCCGCCGAGCAGGAACATGTGCGCCGGCATCGCCTTGACGAACTGGACGAACGGCACGAGATTGATCAATGCCGTGAAAGCGAGGGCGCCGAGTCCGAACAGGAAGGCTCCGCGAATCTGCGCGCGCGTAACGCCGCTCAGGGCGTCGAAGGTGCGTCGCAGGCTGGCTTCCATCTCATCCCCCCGGTTCGATGGACACGCGGCGTGGACGAGGCTAGCTATTCTCGTTGTCGATGTCCACGAACGTAGGCGAGTGTAGGCCGATCGGGTCGAAGGCGTGCGCAAACGCGATGGAAGGCGCTTTCAAGGGTGCGAGTAGGCCGGACTTGGTGACGAATCCCGGTGCCGGGGCAATGGCGGCCGGCGCAATTTGCCGTGCAGCGACCGCTATGGAATCAACGGGAACGCGAACGAGCGAATGCTTTGCGTGCCAGCGCACGCAAATTGTCTGTTTGTACATCGCTCACGCCGCGTGCAGGGATGAGGTCGACGGCGAGCGAATAGCCGTCGACCACTCCGCGTTGCGGATCGAGGCAGCGCTTCAGAGTCCGAACGCCGGTTTCACGATGCACGCTTCTCGGCTTGCGTCGCACTACGGCTTTCCTCGCATTGTCGATGGACCGATTCTGGAATCGGACTTGGTTCGGTGGCCTATGCGACCAGCGGATTGCGGACCGGCAATGCCGCGAATCGCCCGAAATCACGGTCCGCCGTCCACAACTCCCGCACTCCGTGGAGCAGGCAAACGGCGGCGACCCGTGCGTCATTCACCATCGGACCGGTCACCCGGCCTTCGGTAAGCAGCGACTTGAGCATCGGCCAATACAAGTCGGTTTCGGCGAGCAGGACGACGCTCGGGGATTCGAGCCATGCATCGATTTGACCGATCGCCTCGCCGAGACCGGTTGGCGGAGTGTAGATCCGCGGATGCGTGACGATGGCGACAAACTCGTGGAGACAGGTCCATGGAATGCACCACGGCGACCGGCCTTCCGCCAACTCGACTATTCGCGCATACGCGGCATCGTGCCATGCCGAGTCGCGCCGATGCGCGTCGACCAGGATGTTCGTATCGACGGCGATCACCCCCCGCATCCCTCGTAGGTCAGTTGGCGTATCCAATTCCAGTCTGTCGGCTCGATGCCGGGTTGGAGGCCTTCGCCTGTGACGCTCGCGTTCCGAAGCTTGAAGGGGGAGGCACGACGACGCTCGGCGATGCTGTTGCGCAAACCTTCGATGATCAACACGCGCAACGTCGTACCGTGTCGCGCGGCGAGCTTACGTGCCTCCTCCAGGAGAGCGTCGGGAATCTCCACAGTCGTTTTCATATGGTTAGATGTATCATATTGCCCATATAGGAGCCAAACCGGCAGTTAAACGTCCGTTTCGAGCGGGATTTCCAGCCGCCCCCGTCCCAAGGCCCGCGAGGCACTGCAGCATGAGGATGCCGCGATCCGCGCCACTGCTCATTTGAACGCATACCGAATCGCGCCATAGAACATCCGGCCGCGCGGGTCGGCGTAGGTCGGGTCGAATCCTATCTGGAACGCGCCGGCCTGGTTGGTGAGCGGCGGCGCACGGTCCAGCAGGTTGCGCACGCCGAGCGTGAGCACGGTGTTGGTGAAACCGCTGTAGCGCAACTGCAGATCCCAGACCGAATAAGAGCCGACGCGGCGCGTCAGGCATCCGGAGGCATCGAGCGAAGCGCCTTTGTCGTCGAGGATGCACGGCTCGTCATAGCCGAGCTGGAAGGTGTTCGCGAGCGTTGCTGCCCACGGGCCGCGCGTCCAGTCCATTGCCGCGTAGTGGCGCCAGCGCGAGATTGCGGCGGTGAACGGGCCGCGCTCCCCGGCGCCTCCCGGGAAGGGCGCGCTGTTCACGCCGTTCAGCGAGTAATCCAGCACGTACGTGCCATCGATCGAGAACGTGAACTGGCCGAATGCAGTCGTGGGTGCGCGATACCGGACGTCGACGTCGATGCCGGATGTCTTCAACGTGCCGAGATTCCAGGGGATGCGCTTCACCAGCTCGATCGGACCGGGCAGATCGGGGAATTCCTCGTCCGGTGGCCCGCGCACGACCAGCGAAGGTCCAAGCGCCGCGTAGTTATCGAAGATCGTATTCTCGTCGACGAATTGCACGAGATTCCGGATCTCCACGTGGTAGTAGTCGAGGCTCGCGGAGAGACCGGCAGCGGGCTCCAGCACGATGCCCGCGGTAAACTGCTTCGATCGCTCCGGCTGCAACGCAGGGTTGCCACCGTCGACTGCATGGAAGAACGCGTTGCAGTCGAATTCGGAATCCGTGACCGGACAGCGGATCGGATCGGATCCCCCGGCAAAGCCGGTCCCGAGCGGTTGGAACAGCTCCGACAGCGTAGGGGCGCGAAAGCCCGTGCCGTACGCACCGCGCAGCAGGACGTTCCTCGCCGGCTGCCATCGCAGCGACAACTTCGGATTCGTCGTGCTGCCGAAGTCGCTGTAGTGGTCGAAGCGAACGGCAATGTCGGCTTCCAGGCTTTTGAGCACCGGGATGTTCGCTTCGGCAAATGCGGCCCACACCGTACGGTAAGCGGTCGGGATCGACGGTACCGCGCCCCCTGTGCTGACGATGTTGCCGGAGGCCGTCAGCTCCGAGCGCAGTTGCTCGAGGCTTTCGCGGCGGCCCTCGAGGCCGGCCGCGACAGCCAGCGGTCCGGCGGGCAGCGCGAGCACGTCTCGCGACATCCTGAAGTCCGCGCCGTAGTTGCTGGCACGATTGTCGTGCGCCGGACCGAACACCTGCGTATCGCGCAGTTGCTGCACGATGTCCGGCGTGTTGAACCCGAATTCGTTTACGGTGCCCGAGTGGAGGAGCGGGGCAAGTCGGGTGGCATCGACGTATCCGCTGACGTATGCGCTCTTCTGCTGGTTGCGCACCCAGTTCGCCGACCCCTGATAGTCCCAGCCGTTGCGCGTCCCCTGCATGCCGACGACCGCCGTCCACTGGTCGGACACGGTCTGTTCGACGCGCGGCCCGAGTTCGAGCAGACGGTAGAGAATCTCCAGCCGTTGCGTCGGGTCGCCGCCCGGAAGGCTGGCGACATAGGCCGCTGGGTAGAAGGGCGAGGAGGGCAGCAGCGAGTAGTCGTTTCCGAACTCGAACGGCGAAAGGACCGGCGTCGGCGCGATGCGCTGGACAAACCGTCCGTGGTAATAGGTGCCTTCGACGAACACCTGATCGCTGGAAGTCGCCTGCCAGGTCAAACGGCCGATGGCATTGAACTTCTCGGAATCCGGAATCGTGTCGATCACCGAAGTGGCGTCGAATACACACACTGGAAAGTTGGGATCGACCGAAGGAAAGGAATACGGCGGCAGGCACGAAGCGGGCGTCGCGCCGCCGGGAAACGGAATCGTCGGGTTGTGAATGCCGCTGAAACCCCATGGCTGGCTGAACCCGTCCCATTGCAGGATGTTCGCGGGAATCGTCCCCGTGCTGCTGGCGTCGAGCCCGAGCGACGGGATGTGAGCGGTGCGCGAGAACTCGCGCTGGCGCGCGGCGAGCGAGTCCTGTTTGAAGTAGTCGATCGACAGAAATGCGTTGTACCGGTCGCTGTCCAGACTGCCGACGCCGAGCGTTGCATTGGCGCGTTGGCTGTTGCCACCCGGATGTTCGGTGACGTAGTAGTCGCCGTAGATTTCGAAGCCCTTGAAGTCCTTGCGCAGGATGAAGTTGATGACGCCGCCGATCGCATCGGTGCCGTAGATCGCCGAGGCACCATCCTTGAGAATTTCCACGCGCTCGATGGCCGATAGCGGAATGCCCGACAAGTCGACCGAGTCGCCGCCGGAAAGTGCGTAGGGCGCGAGCCTGCGTCCGTTCAACAACACCAGCGTTCGCTCCGACCCGAGTCCGCGCAACGAGGCGGCCGTGAAACCGGTCAGCGAACTACCGATGCCCAGCGCGGGGTTCGAGCCTCCGAACGACTGATTCGCGCTCACCCGCTCGAGCAGCTCCTGCGCCGTCTGGATTCCGCCGTTGATCATCTCGTCACGCGTGATGATCTGCAGCGGCAGCGCGCTTTCCGCTTCCGTGCGCTTGACGTGCGAGCCGGTGACGTCGATGAGGATGGTTCCGCGAACATCGGCGTCCGGGTCCTGCGCGATGGCATGCTCGACGGACAGCGCGATTGCGCCGCCGCACGCCGCGGCCAACGCCTGACCGGTGATCGTCTTTGCCCGATCTTTTTTCATTGACATCGCTCCCTCAGCGCATTGGCACAGCTACATCGGCTCAGCTCCTCGCTCGCGCGGAAATGCAGAATGCGCTTCCTCGCTTGTCATCGCCCGCGCGAATTCGAGCGGGAGCTCCAGCCGCGTTTTGACGTATCCCGCCTTCACCTCCGCGACTTCCAGGCCGGCGCTCGCGCCGTACAACCCAATCAGCCGCTCGCGAATGTTTGCCAATGACGTCGTGTCGGTATTGGGCCCGCCTCCGGGTGAGCGAATGACGCTTACCTGCAGCCGATCGCCGCGGGCGCGCACGTCGACGCGGATCGTCGGACTGGCGTCCGCCTCGCCGCTGCATGCCGCCAGTGCATCGTCGATCAGCGGCAGCAGCATCATCGGCGGCATCCGCGCATTTGCGACGTCCTCCGCAACTGCAATGTCGACGTCGAGGTACCCATCCATGCGCAGCCGGGCGATGTCCAGGTAGGCCCGGGCGAGCTCGACCTCCTGCGCCACGACGATCGCCACGATGGCGAAGGCGGTCCCATCGATGCCGGCCAAGGCCTCGTTGACGGTGCCCGGCATCACGCGCCCTGATACGCTGAATCGAACGGCGCTTCGGACGCCGTGGCGCGCTCGTCGGCCGCCGCCTTCCGTTCGCCAGGGTGTTCAACCGTGCGGGGTAACACGAGGACCACGCGCGCGTCCGCGCCGGCTGCCGAATCAACCGTAAGCGACGCCGCGTCGCCGTACACCTCGCGCAGGCGAACGCGCAGGTCGGTTATCGCAAGCGAATCGGGCGCTGCACCGTCGGCTTGTCCCTTGCGCACGATTACGATGCGAAGATCGTCGCCAACCGGTCTCGCCCCGATCCGCACGTCGATGCCGCCCGCCGGGAAACCGGAACGATGCGGCATGAGGCATGTGATCAGAGGCAGCAGCAACGCCGGCGACATCGGCATCGCGTGCAACGGCGCGGGAACATCGATCGCGCGCCGGACGCGTTCCTCGGTCCGCAGCGACACGAGCTCGAGATACGCCTCGGCCATGCGCAGTTCGCGGCCGAGCGTCGACGCTTCTTCGCGATCGTCGGGCAGCGCCGCACGCAGATACACCACGAGCTCGTCGATCATGCGCTCGGCGCGATCAGCGTCGTCCTCGCAGCTCGCCGCGATGGCAGTGACGTTGTCAAGCAGGAATTGCGGCTCGACGCGCGCCTGTCGCGCCTTCAGGCCGGCGTGGAGCGTGCGTCGCTGCAACCAGATTCTCTCCAGCGCGACTTCATGCAGCGCCGTCGCCGCGGTGGCGTCACGCCGATAGGAAGACCATATGACGCCGATGACGGCGGCAAAGACCGCAGTTTGCAGGCCCGCTGCATACCATGCGCGCACAAGAAAGGGCCACGACAGAAAATTCGCGCATTCTTCGCCGCGGTTCCAACTCAGCAAGACACACCACTCGATCGGGATTACCAGGATGCCGAGCACGAGCGCCAGTGCGAAGACGCACTTCCGCGCCATTCCGCGCAGCGGAAGATTGTCGGCTACGGTGGCGATCAGCATCAGGACGAGCCACATCACGAGGCAGTCGGGGAGCAGAACGAGGAACTCTTCCACATACGTCGTGATCGGGACATCGAATCGGTAGTACGTATTGACCACGTTGATCGGGGCGTAGTGGAGCGCGAACGATGTCGCGACAGCGCATGTCCAGCCGACGCGTGCCCAGCTCAGACCTGTGAGCCAACGCAACTGCGAGCGGACGATGCGGCGCATGGTTGAAGCAGCGGCTTGCGCCGGCATGTGTCCGGACGGATGCAGTGAATCAGCGCTGCGGGTCATGAGCCTTCTACGATGCGAGCGCTGTCGCCGACGCGCCCTTTGCGGACTCGGCGAGCGGCAATACGATCGTCGCCACCATGCCGTGCGGCACGTTCGCGGCAAGGGTAAGGCGCGCCGCGGGGCCGTGCATCGCGGTGAGGCGCGCGCGAATGTTCGACAAGCCGACGCCGCTGCCCTTCGCTCGCGTGAGACCTCCGCCGGTGTCCGCGACGCTCACGGTCAGGCCGTGCTCACCGGCGCGGGCGCCGATGCGGATGGTCCCGCCCTCGATCGCGGGGTTGAGACCGTGCTTGATCGCGTTCTCGACCAGCGAAATCAGCATCATCGGCGGAAACGGATGCATTCGAAGCGATTCCGGCACGTCGACCGTCCATGCGAGCCGTCGGCCCATACGCACTTTCTGCACGTCGAGATACGCGCAGACGAGATCGACTTCGCGGCCGATCGTCGCCGTCGGGCCGCGCATTTGCGGCAGCGACGCGCGCAGGTACGCCGCGAAGCGTTCCGCCATGCGGCGGGCGCGAGCACGCTCGATGCGGGCGAGCCGGCGGATATTGGCAAGCGTGTTGAAGATGAAATGCGGCTCGACCTGCGCCTCGAGCATCGAAAGTCGCGCCTCGAGCATCCGCGTGGCCAGCGCGTCGCGCGCGACCTCTTCCTGCCGAAGGGTGGCGAGCCGGCGCGTACCGCGGTCGGAGAAGTACCACGCGGCTGCCGCGAGCGCGAAGCCGGGAAACGGCTGGCGTGCCCGCAAGAACAGGCCGCCGTACGGGGAAAGGCCGCGTTGCAGGTACGGTTCCGCCGCGAGGATGTACAACAGCGCCCCGGTCGCGAGACACCCGGTTATCACGGCGATCGCGAGTGCGATCGGGCGCCATCCGCGAGCGTCGCTGAGCTCGACCAGGAAGGCACCGAAGAATACGATCGTCATCGCCGCGAGCACGTACGAGAACAGGAACAACAGCGCGAACGGCCAGTTGTCGCTGATCAGCACTTCACCGTCGCCTGTAAGGTGGACCGTCACCTCGCGTGCTGAATTTGCAACGGCAACGAGCAGCGCAATGCCGACGAGACGCCACGTGACCGGAGCGAGCCAGCGGGGATGCATCGTGCGACCTGTCAAAAAGACGTAACGTCTCGCTCGGTTACGGGGTATGAAGCGCGCACCATCATGCCCCCTGATACGCCGGATCGAACGGCGCCTCGAGCGCTGCGGCGCCCTCGTCGGCCGCCGCCTTCCGTTCGCCAAACTGTTCGAGGGCGCGCGGTAGCATGAGGACCGCTCGCGCGTCCGCGCCGGCTGCCGCATCGACCGTAAGCGACGCCGCCTCGCCGTACAGATCGCGCAGGCGAACCCGCAAGTCCGTCAAGACAAGCGGATTCGGTGCCGCGCCCGGATCCCCTCCGTTGCGCGCGATCAGGACCCGGAGCTGCTCGCCCACCGACATCGCCTCGATCCGCACGTCGATTCCGTCCGTCGGGACAACGGAACGATGCGGCACGAGGCCGGAAACGAGCGGCAGCAGCAACGCCGGAGCAATCTGCATCGCGAGCAACGGCGTAGGCACGTCGATCGCGCGCCGGACGCGTTCCCCGGTCCGCAGCGAGATGAGTGCGAGATACGCTTCGATCATGCGCAATTCGCGCCCGAGCGTAGACGCTTCCTTGCGGTCGTCGGGCAGCGCCGCACGCAGATAGGACACGAGCTCGTCGATCATGCGCTCGGCACGGTCGGAGTCGTGCTCGCAGCTCGCCGCAATGGTGTTGACGATGTCGAGCAGGAAGTCCGGCTCGACGCGCGCCTGTCGGGCCTTGAGGCTGGCGTCGAGCGTGCGCCGCTGCAGCCGGTTTCTTTCCAGCGCGACGGCATGCAGCGCAGCTGCCGTGGCGGCGTCGCGCCGATACGAGAACCATATGATCCCGACGATTGCGCCAATGACTCCCGTCCAGTACAAGCCCTGCCAGCGTCCACCCAGCGCAAACAGGTCTGCAAAATAGGTCGACGGAAAGTCCGCGCAAACCACGTCGTTGAGCCAAGGCAGGAGGAGGCACTCCTCCGCCGGAAACGCGAGCACGCCGAGCGCGAGCGCCAGCGCGAGGGCGAGCTTGCGCATCGTCCCGCGAAGCGGGAGATTGTCGGCCGCCGTAGCGAGCAGCAACAGGACGAGCCACGTGACGAGATGATCCGGAAGGCCGAAGAGGAACGCGTACGCATACGTCGCGATCGGGACGTCGAATCGGTGGCGGATTTCCAGGACCTCCTCCGGTGCCCCCCTCAGCGCGAGCGCCATGGCGAGCGCGCAGATCCAGCCGACGCGCGCCCAGGTCAAGCCCGCCAGCCAGCGAAGGTCCGAACAGAAGATGCGGCGCAGGATCGACGCATCGGCATGCGCCGGCGTGCCGTTGGACGGACGCGGTGGGCGAAATCCTCGGGGCATGGTGACTCCTACGACGCGAGCGCGGCAGCCGGCGCGAACGCGGCGCGCGCGGACATCGTAAGCGGCACTTCGATCGTGGCCACCATGCCGTGCGGCACGTTCGCAGCCAGCGTGAGGCGCGCCGCGCCGCCGTGCATTGCGGTGAGGCGCGCGCGGATGTTCGACAGGCCGACGCCACTGCCCTTCGCTCGCGTGAGCCCGCCGCCGGTGTCCGCGACGCTCATCGTCAGGCCGCGCTCGCCGGCGCGCGCGCTGATGCGGATCATTCCGCCGTCGATCGCCGGATTGAGGCCGTGCTTGATCGCGTTCTCGACCAGCGAGATCAGCATCATCGGCGGATATGGATGCGTTCGCAGCGTTGCCGGCACGTCGACGACCCAGGAAAGCCTCCGCCCCATCCGCACCTGTTGCACGTCGAGATACGCGCAGGCTAGATCGACTTCCTGGCCGAGTGTCGCCGCCGGGCCGCGCATCTGCTGCAGCGACCCGCGCAGGTAGGTCGCGAAGCGCTCCGCCATGCGGCGGGCGCGCGCCGGTTCGGCGCGGGCGAGCCCCCGGATATTGGCGAGCGTGTTGAAGATGAAATGCGGCTCGACCTGCGCCTCGAGCATCGAGAGCCGCGCCTCGACCATCCGCGTGACCAGCCCGTCGCGCGCAGCCTCCTCCCGCCGAAGCGTAGCCAGGCGGCGCGCGCCGCGGTCGGCGAAGTACCACGCGGCTGCCGCGAGCGCGAACACGGGAAACGCGAAGCTTGCGTGGAAGAGCAGCCAGGCGTGGTACGAAATTCGCACATAGCCGCTCTCGTCGAGCACCAACAGTGCCCCGCACACGAGGCACCCGGTCACGACGGCGATGGCGAGTGCGAGCGGTCGCCAGCCGCGTGCGTCGCTGAGACTCATCAGGAATGCGCCGACGAATACGATCGTCAGCGCGGCGATTACGTACGAGCGCAGGAACGCCATCGCGGGCCACCACCTAATCGCCCACGGCCCTTGGGTGACTTGGAGCACCCCAATCATCCAGCCCGCCGACGCGGCAACGGCGACAAGCACCGCGAGGGTGACGAGGCGCCACGTGACAGGAGCGAGCCAGCGGGGCTCCATCATCAAAAGGCCTCCGGCTCTGGAAGGCACCGTTCTCCCCCGCTCCCGATGACTGAGGCGGCAAGCCTGATTGTTTGTTCGCGCGAGCGCCGTGCGGACAGTGTAGCGAAGGCCATGCGCGCTTCGCGGAAATGCGACGAACGGGTATTCCGTGGGTGCAGATCCGTCGCCGCAGCGACGAATCAGGACCGGTGAATCGAGCCGGGAACAGCGATGTCGAGAAATGGCAACGACGGATGCCGGAACTTCCAAAAAAAAATCGCCGGCCGGCGGACGTCGCGTCCACCGGAGCCGGCGTGAGGGGGAACCGCTGGTCGAGGATTACGGCTTCGGCGCCCAGTCCTCGTAGTCGAAGTTGTAGATCATCCGTGTGCGGAAGATGTAGCGCCGCAATTCATCCGGACCCTGCCGGGCGGCCTGACGCACGCCGCGGAGGTGCACCGCGCCGGCGTCTGGATCGACGGCGAGGTTCTGCATCGCGGTCGATGCCGGAGCGCCCGCCTGTGCGAGGACGATCGGGGCGGTGTCGGGTGCGGTAACGTCGGGTTGGGCAGCCGAGACGGCGGGCGAAATGGCGAGGGCAATCGCGACCGCCGCGCCGGCGAACAGCATGCTGTGCACTGGTTTCGGGCTCATTTCGATCTCCATGGACAGTGGACCGCCGGGTTTCCGCTCGGCACGGCGAGCGTTGCGCGGGCTCGTGAACGATCTTCCTGCCATTCCACTCCGCGCGTTCTGCTCTGGGTCGAACGATGATCCCGTGCTTGCGGGACGCCAAGCGGTTTGCGACCAGGCGCCTGCCGGTCGGATGAAGCGGGCGATTTCGGGAGCGAAATAGCGGCGCTCACCCGCTCTTTCGGCCGCGAAATGACGTCGCCCGCCCGGCTTTCGGCCGCCATCGGGCCGTCACGAGAACGTCATCGGCTTGTCATCGAACTGTCATGTGCGACCGTCACAATCGCCGCGACTACGAAGAGGACAGGCGACAAAGAGACGATGTTGAAGACACGATTGCTGACCACTGCGGCCGCGATCGCAATGGCCGCAAGCGCACACGCCGCGGACATCACCGGCGCAGGCGCGACGTTTCCGTACCCGATTTACGCCAAATGGGCCGAGGCCTACAAGGCGAAGACGGGCCAAGGCATGAACTACCAGTCGATCGGCTCGGGCGGCGGCATCGCGCAGATCAAGGCGAAGACCGTCGACTTCGGCGCGTCCGACATGCCGCTCAAGCTCGAAGACCTGCAGAGCGCCGGCTTGATGCAGTTCCCGGCGATCATCGGCGGCGTGGTGCCGATCATGAACCTCGACGGCGTCGCGCCCGGCGCGCTCAAGCTGACGGGACCGGTGCTCGCCGACATCTACCTCGGCAAGATCAGAAAGTGGAACGACAGGCCGATCGCCGATCTCAATGCCGGTATCAAGCTGCCCGACCAGCCGATCGCCGTCGTGCGCCGCTCCGACGGCTCCGGCACGACGTTCGTCTGGACCGACTACCTGTCCAAGGTCAGTCCCGAGTGGAAGGCCAAGGTCGGCAGCAGCACGGCGGTGTCGTGGCCCGAAGGCGTGGGCGGCAAGGGGAACGAAGGCGTGGCCGCCTACGTGCAGCGGATCAAGGGCGCCATCGGCTACGTCGAATACGCGTACGCCAAGCGCAACAACATCACCTACGCGTCCGTGCAGAACAAGGCGGGCCAGTTCGTGCAGCCCGACGACGCGACGTTCCAGGCGGCGGCCGCCAATGCCGACTGGAATCTCGGGAATGGCTTTCATCAGATCCTCACCGACCAGCCCGGTAACGGCGCATGGCCGATCACGAGTGCGAGCTTCATCCTGATGCACGTCAAGCAGGACAAGCCGCAGAACGCCGCCGAAGTGCTGAAGTTCTTCGACTGGGCGTTCCACAATGGCCAGAAGCTCGCGGCCGAGCTCGACTACGTTCCGCTGCCGGATTCGGTCACCCGGCTGATCGCCGACGCGTGGGGCAGGCAGATCAAGGACGCGGCCGGGAAGCCGGTCTGGAGCCCGCCGTCTTGACGGTTTCCGTTTCCGCAACTCCTATCGCCGACGGGCGCCGCACGGCGCGGCTCCCGTCGGTCGCGTTCTGGCAGGACGCGCTGTTCCGGGGCACGACGCAGGCGTTCGCGGCGCTGGTGCTCGTTGTGCTGGTGTCGATCCTCGTCGCGCTCGGCATCGCGGCGTGGCCCGCGCTGTCGAAATTCGGCATCGGATTCTTTTTCACGAACGTCTGGAATCCCGTCACCAGCCAGTTCGGCGCGCTCGCGCCGATCTACGGTACGCTCGTCACGTCGGCGATAGCACTGGCGATCGGCGTTCCGGTCAGCTTCGGCATCGCGCTGTTCCTGACCGAGATGTGTCCGCCGGTGCTGAAGCGGCCGCTCGGTACTGCCGTCGAGCTCCTCGCCGCCATTCCGTCGATCATCTATGGCATGTGGGGACTTTTCGTCTTCGCGCCGTTCTTCGCCGACCACGTGCAGCCGTTTCTCACGCGCACGCTCGGCGAATCGTGGCTGGTCGGCCCGCTGTTCCATGGCGCGCCGACAGGTCTCGGCATCCTAACGGCGGGGATCATCCTGTCGATCATGATCATTCCGTTCATTGCCTCGGTCATGCGCGACGTGTTCGAGATCGTTCCGGCCGTACTGAAGGAGTCGGCGTACGGTCTCGGCTGCACGACGTGGGAAGTCGTGCGCAACGTCGTGCTGCCGTATACGCGGATCGGCGTCATTGGGGGCATCATGCTGGGTCTCGGCCGAGCGCTCGGCGAGACGATGGCGGTGACGTTCGTCATCGGCAACGCGTACCGGATTCGCGCGTCGCTGTTCGAGCCGGGCAACTCGATCGCATCCGCGCTCGCCAACGAGTTCAACGAGGCGGCCGACCCTGTCCACCGCGGCGCGCTGATCGCGCTCGGCCTCGTCTTGTTCGTGTTGACGCTGATCGTCCTCACCGCATCACGGCTTTTGATCGTGCGCCTTTCGCGCGGCGAAGGCGCGCGCACGTGACGATCCTTTCGCGCTACCACCGGCGGCTGCTCGTCAGCCGGTTCAACCTCGCGATGTCGCTCGCGACGATGGCGCTCGGGATGCTGTTCCTGTTCTGGATCCTCGCGGTGTTGTTCGCGAACGGCGCTGCGGCGCTGTCGCCGACCCTCTTCACGCAGAGCACGCCGCCGCCCGGATCGGCCGGTGGCCTCGAGAACGCGCTCTACGGCAGCCTGCTGATCGTCGGTACCGCGACGCTCGTCAGCACGCCGATCGGCATCCTGGCCGGCATCTATCTCGCCGAATACGGGCGCTCCGGATGGTTCGCCGAGATCACGCGCTTCATCAACGACATCCTGCTCTCGGCGCCGTCGATCATCCTGGGCTTGTTCATCTACACGGTATACGTGCTGCACGTCGGCCATTTTTCCGGTTGGGCGGGCTCGATGGCGCTCGCGCTGATCGCCATACCGGTCGTCGTGCGGACGACGGAAAACATGCTCCGCCTCGTGCCGAACAGCCTGCGCGAGGCAGCGGTCGCTCTGGGCGCGCCGATGTGGAAGGTGATCCTGATGGTGACGCTGCGCGCCGTCCGTGGCGGTGTCGTCACCGGCGTCCTGCTCGCGGTGGCGCGGATATCGGGCGAAACCGCACCGCTTTTGTTTACCGCCCTCAACAACCAGTTTTTCAGCACCGACATGAACGCGCCGATGGCCAACCTCCCGGTCGTCATCTTCCAGTTCGCGATGAGCCCGTTCGATGATTGGAAAACACTCGCCTGGGCGGCGGCCTTGCTCATCACGCTGGCCGTGCTCGTGCTCAACATCCTTGCGCGGACCGTGTTCCGGCAGTCTTCGGTGCGTTGAAATGGAGCGGCTGTGACATGCGGCCCATGACGATCGATCGCCCGTTGCGTGCACCCGAGTCGGCGGGGACATCGGTGCCACAGCGGTCCGCACAGCCGAAGATGGCGGTCCGTGGTCTCGATTTTTTCTACGGCGATTTCCGCGCGCTGAAAGACGTGAGCTTCGACATCGGCTTGCGTGAAGTCACGGCCTTCATCGGTCCGTCGGGATGCGGCAAGTCGACGCTGCTGCGCACGCTCAATCGCATGTATTCGCTCTATCCGAATCAGCGCGCGACGGGCGAGATCCGCTTCAACGGCGCCAACATCCTCGACGCCGGCACCGATCTCAACCTGCTGCGCGCGAAGGTCGGGATGGTGTTCCAGAAGCCGACGCCGTTCCCGATGTCGATCTACGACAACATCGCCTTCGGCGTGCGGCTGTACGAGCGGCTGTCTGCGCGCAGGATGGACGAGCGCGTCGAATGGGCGCTGACCAAGGCCGCCATGTGGAACGAGGTGAAGGACAAGCTCCGCCAGTCCGGCATGGCGCTGTCCGGCGGGCAGCAGCAACGGCTGTGCATCGCGCGGGCGGTCTCGGTGCGGCCGGAGGTGCTGCTGCTCGACGAGCCGACTTCGGCGCTCGACCCGATCTCGACCGCGCGGATCGAGGAGCTCATCTCGGAGCTCAAGGCCGATTACACGATCGCCATCGTCACGCACAACATGCAGCAGGCGGCCCGGGTATCCGACAAGACCGCGTACATGTATCTCGGCGAGCTGATGGAATTCGGCGCGACGGACCAGATCTTCCTGAAGCCCGCGCGCAGGGAAACCGAGGACTACATCACCGGCCGGTTCGGCTGATGGCCGACGCCTACATCTGCTTGAACCGATGCACGTACGGATCGCTCACCGGAAGGGTTTCCTTGCGTTCCTTGAGCCGGACCCGCAGATGGCCGCCGATATCGCGCGTGACGCCCGCCACCGCGTTCACGTTGACCAGCGTGCCGCGATGAATCTGCCAGAACACCGCGGGGTCGAGCTCGTCGACGAGCTCCTTGATCGGCCGCCGGATCAGCGATTCCTGATGCGGCGTGACGACGAGCGTGTACTTGTTGTCGGCCTGGAAATAGCAGACCTCGTCGACGGTAATGAGGCGCAGCTCGTTACCCTGCGATGCGGTGATCCAGCGGACGTAGTCGCGGGCCTGCCCGGCCTGGTCGGCGAGCCGCTTCAGGATCCCGTCGAGATTCGCCGGTACGTTCCGAAGCTTGTCCTTGAGCCGGCCGACGGTCGTCGCGAGCCGCGCCGCCGAGAACGGCTTCATCACGTAGTCGACGGCACCTTCCTCGAAGGCCGCCACCGCGTACTTGTCGTAGGCGGTGACGAAGACGACGTGACAGTGCCCGCTGGCCTGCCGGGCGACTTCGAGGCCGGTCATGCCCGGCATCTGGATGTCGAGAAAGAGGATCTGCGGCGCGTGCGTTTCGAGCGCGCGGACGGCTTCAACGCCATCCGCCGCCTCGGCGACGACCACGAGCTCCGGCCAGAGCCTGTGCAGTGTGTCGCGAAGCTCGGCAAGCAGCACCGGCTCGTCTTCGGCGATGACGGCTTTCGGACCTTCCTGCATCGGCGCCTCCCCACGACCGCCGCCTCGTTCGAGTCCACCCGCTTGTCGATCGGACGGCGTGTACGCTACCGCTCCGCGCAGCCGCGCGCATGCACCAGTCTAGGTGGATCGTACGCCGCGGTACGAAAATGCGACAGAGCGGCGAAGGGGCGGCGTGAAGCCGGTTCGGCACGGTGCGAAACGGCTGCGAGGATTGCACGATGAGCGAGCACACCAACAAGCAGTTCGATGCCGAAATGGAAGGGATTCGCTCCGGCGTCCTGTCGATGGGCGGCATCGTCGAGCAGCAGGTCACGCGGGCGATCGAGGCGCTGGAAAAAGATGACGATGCGCGCCGCACCGATGCCGTCGGCGCCGACGAAGCGGCAATCAACCAGCTACAGATCACGATCGACCAGCAGTGCGCACAAATCATCGCGCGCCGCCAGCCTGCGGCGGTCGACCTGCGAATGGTGCTGACGGTGACCAAGATCGTCAACGATCTGGAGCGGATCGGCGACGAGGTCAAGAAGATTGCCTACAAGGCGGCGCAGACGCGCGGCAGTGACCGCCTCGCGCGCGTGCGCTATTACGACGCGGCGAAGGCGCTCGACCACGCGATGACGATGCTGCGGCTAGCGCTCGACGCGTTCGCGCGGCTCGACGTTGCCGCCGCAGCCGAGGTGATCGACCGTGACGCCGGCATCGACGCCGCGTTCGCATCGATCCTGCGCCAGCTCATCAGCTACATGATGGAGGACCCGCGCACGATTACGCCGGCGCTCGAGATCGTGTTCATCGCCAAGTCGATCGAGCGTATCGGCGACCACGCGAAGAACATCGCAGAAGCGGTCGTGCAGGTCGTCAAGGGCAAGGACGTGCGGCACGCGTCGGCCGACGAGATCCGCGCCGAGGTCGCCGAGCCGTGACGGACGGTTTTGTCTGCACGGGGTGCGCACCGGCGAAGGCGAGCGAAGCAGCATGATGCCGTCGATCCTGATCGTCGAGGACGAGCCTGCAATTCTCGAGCTCATGAAAGTCAATCTGGTCGATGACGGCTACGAGGTTCGGGAGGCGACCGACGCCGAAGCGGCGAGCCGTTCGCTCAAGCATTCACTCCCGGATCTGCTGCTCCTCGACTGGATGCTGCCGGGACAAT
>DATEIQ010000239.1:0-10387 GCA_035278845.1 Casimicrobiaceae bacterium
CAGGTCGAACGTCGGCTGCGACGCCATCGACGATCCGTGCACGAACAACACGACCGGCTTGCTCTCGGGCGTGCCGACGAACTTCTCCCAGAGAAACAGCCGCACGCCATCCTTGGTCGTCCAATGCTCGACGCCTTGTACCGGCCCCAATGTCACCGAAGAACCGTGCGCGCTTCCTGTCTCCGAAGTCGTCCGCGTTGCCTGCTGCGCTTCGTTCACGGTCATCCTCAGTCGACTTTCGCGCCTGTCTCACGGATCACTTTCGCCCACTGCTCCTTTTCGTGGCGAAAGAAGCGGCCGAAATCGGCCGGCTGCGAGCCGACGATCTCGATGCCTGCGCCCGCCATGTAGCGCTTCACCTCGTCTTCGGCGAGCACGGCGGCCACCTCGCGCTGCAGGCGATCGACGATCGCGGGCGGCGTGCCCTTGGGCGCGAGCAGTCCCATCCACACGTAGGCCTCGAAATCGGGCACGCCCGATTCCATGACGGTCGGCACGTCGGGCAGTTGCGGCGAACGCGCCGCGCCCGTTACGGCGAGCGCGCGCAGCTTGCCGGCCTTGATGTGGCCGACCATCCCCGCAGTGCCGGGAATGGCCATCGCCACCACCCCGGCGAGCAGGTCGGTCGTCGCCTGGCCGCTGCCCTTGTACGGAATGTGATTCATCTTCATGCCGGTCTTCGACGCGAGCAGCGCCGCGAACAGATGCTGCCCGCTGCCGTTGCCCGACGACGCGAAGTCAACCTGCCCGGGGCGCTCCTTCACGTACGCGATGAGTTGCGCGAGCGTCGTGGCCGGCACCGCCGGATTCACGACGACGACGCCCGGCTCGCGGCCGATCAGCGTGATGGGCGTGAAGTCCTCGATTGGATCGAACGGCAGCTTCGCGTAGAGCGTCGCGCTGATCGCGTTCGTTTGCGAGGCCAGCAGCAGCGTGTAGCCGTCGGCCGGCGCCTTGGCGACGATCTCGGTGCCGATGGTCGCGCCAGCGCCGGGCTTGTTCTCGACGACCACGCTTTGGCCGAGGCGCTTGCCGAGACCCTGGGCAACGAGCCGCATGGGCCCGTCAACGGCGCCGCCGGGAGAAAATGGAACGACGACGCGGATCGTGCGCGCCGGATACTCCTGCGCCTGCGCGAAAGCCGACGCGAGAAGCGCGATCGCTGCGATTGCGAGCGGGCGCCGCAGGCAAGGAAGATTTGGCATCGGATGCTTGCGAGGAACGGTCGGGTTCGCATTGTCGGCGACGGCGCTCGCCGGTGTAAAGCAGCGTGTAGGAGTACGCGGTAGGACTCTGCCGACACCGGTTCGCGCATGTCGCCGCTCGCGGCCGCCACGGCGTGCGCGTAGCGTTGGTCGACGTCGCTGCCCGTGTCGCGGGTGGTGCGTGTTGGCCGGCGCCCCTTTCGGCGGCGCCGTTTCCTTGAACAGCGGACGCGGGGACCGGGGCTATGAAGACGATCGTGGGTTCATTCGACAGTTTCGACGAAGCGAAGCGGGTGGCGCAGGAGCTGATGGACGGCGGCTTTCGCGACGCCGACGTGAACGTCATCGCGAATAACGTGAGCGGCCAGTACGGCGGCGGCATGACGGGCGCTGCCATCGCAGGTGTCAGAGGTGAGGCCAGGACCGGCGGCGATGCTGCGCTGACGACGGACGGGGGCGGCTTGACCGCCGCCGAGCGCGACCGCGCGCGGGCGCGCGATGACGTCGTCGACGATGCAAGCGGCGCTGCGACCGGCGCGGTGACGGGTGGTGTCGTCGGCGGCGCGGCCGGGCTTGCCGCGAGTCTCATCGGGCTCGCGATTCCGGGCATCGGCCCGATCATCGCGGCGGGACCGATCGTCGCGGCGCTGAGCGGCGCGGGAGTGGGCGCCGTCGCAGGCGGCCTGATCGGCGGCCTGACCGACATGGGCGTGTCCAAGGACGATGCCGAGTACTACGCGGAATCGGTGCGCCGCGGCGGCGCCCTGGTGACGGTACGCGCCGACGATTCGCGCGCCGAGCGCGCGGCGGAAATCATGCGCGATCACGACGCCGTCGACATCGAGCGGCGCGCCGATCAGTGGCGTGAAAGCGGCTGGACGGGATGGAACGAGCGCGCCGCGCCTTACACCAGCGACGAGATCAATCGCGATCGCGACTTGTACGGTGCGACCGATCGCACGACCGGCCTGGCCGGCGGCATGGAAGGTGACCGCGACAACGCGGAAACGGTCGCGGGGCGCGAGACGCCGCGCGTTCGGACGTATTGACGCTCGAATCCCCGCAGGACCTGCGCGCGGGTCCTGCGGGCGCTTCTACGCTGCGCGGCGCTCGCGCGCCGCGGCGTCGAGCTTCGCGAACGCGTCGCGCAGCGCCGTGCGCAACCCCTCTTCGACGACCGGGTGATAGAACGGCAGCTTGAGCATGTCCGCCACCGTGAGATCGAGCTGCCGCGCCCATGCGAGCAGGTGGCCGATGTGCTCGGCGTCCGGGCCAAGCATCTCCGCTCCGAGCAGCATGCCGGTCCCCACTTCCGCATACACGTTCAGGCGGCCGCGGTTGCGCTGCATGACGCGTGCGCGTCCCTGATCGTCGAACGACACGGTGCCCGTGACGTACGTGGTTGCCTGCGCGGCGCGCCGGCCGCCGCCGACGACCGCGATCTGCGGATCGGTGAACACGATGCCGAGCCCGGCGCGGCGAAGTCCCGCATTTACGGCCGGAAACCGCGCCGCGTTGTCGCCAGCGATGCGTCCTTCGTCGGCCGCTTCGTGCAGCAGCGGAACCTCGTCGTCGGCGTCGCCGGCGATGAAAATCGGCGCCGTGCCGCATTGCATCGTCTCGCGATCGAACACCGGAACGCCTCGGGCGTCGAGCGCGAGCGACGTATTTTCCAGTCCAAGGTTGCGCACGTTCGGCGCACGCCCGGTTGCGGCGAGCAGATAGTCGAAGGATTCGGTGCGTGTTTCGCCGGACAGATCCCGGTACTGCACGACGACGCAGTCGCCTCCGCGCGTGACGGCTGCGTGCGCGTCAGTATCGAGATAGAACTCGGCTGCGAATGCTCGTCGCGCTTCCGCGAGCAGGTCGGGGTCCGACAGCGGCCCCACGCCGCCGCCGCGGCCGAACACCTTGACGCGTACGCCGAGCCGATGCAGGGCCTGGCCGAGCTCGAGGCCGATGACACCCGGCCCGAAGACGGCGACGCTTTCCGGAAGATCGGAGAGCTCGAAAACGTTCTCGTTCGTCAGCAGCCGATCACCGAGATCGTTCCATGCCGGCGGATAGGTGGGCGACGAGCCGGTCGCGATGACGACGGCGCGTGCATCGACGGTCGTGTCGCCGACCGCGAGCGTCGTGTCCGCGACGAAACGCGCATACCCCTGCAGCTTGTCCGAAGCGGGCAGCGCATCGACGCCCTGCGTGACGAAGCCGACGAAACGGTCGCGCTCGCGCTGCACGCGCGCCATCACGGCACGGCCGTCGACCGCTACCTCGCCGCGCAGGCCGAAGCCCGCGAACCGCTCGACCGCGTGGGCCGCTTCCGCGGGTGCGATCAGCAGCTTGCTCGGCATGCAGCCGACGCGCGCGCACGTCGTGCCGTACACGCCGCCTTCGATCAACAGTGCGGCGCGGCCCGCCGCCTTCGCCGCGCGGTAGGCCGCGAGGCCCGCGGTTCCGGCGCCGATCACCGCAACGTCCGTCGTGACTTTGCGCATCTCCAATCCTTGCACGGCAGGCACCGGCCGCGCTCGCGGCCGTGTCCCGCATGCCGGAAACAAAAGAGCCGGCGCGAATGTCGCGCCGGGAAGGAAGCTTACGCGGCTTTGCGCAGGTACGCTTCGAGCTCGTTCGAGCCGCCGATCAGGCGACCATTGATGAAGACCTGCGGCACGGTCCCTGCGCCGGCAATCGCGCCGACCGCCTTGGTGCGGATCGCGTGCGGCAGCGGCACCTCGGCGTAGTCGATGCCAGCCTCGGTGAGCCGCTGTTTCGCCTGCGCGCAGAACGAGCAGCCTTCGCGGGTGAGGATCGCCACCTGGTCGGGCTTGCGGGCGTTCGGATTGATGTAGTGCAGCATCGTGTCGGCGTCGGAGACCTCGAAGGGATCGCCGGGCTTCGCGGGCTCGATGAACATCTTGTCGATCTTCTTGTTGCGGACGAGCATCGAATACCGCCACGAACGCTTGCCGAAGTTGAGGTCCGTCTTGTCGACCAGCATCCCCATCTTCTGCGTGAATTCGCCGTTGCCGTCGGCGAGCAGGGTGACGTTCGCCGCTTCCTGGTCCTTGCCCCATTCTTCCATGACGAACGGGTCGTTGACGGACACGCAGACGATCGCGTCGATGCCCTGCGCCCGGAACGCCGGCGCGAGCTCGTTGAAGCGCGGCAGGTGCGTCGACGAGCAGGTCGGCGTGAACGCGCCCGGCAGAGAAAACACGACGACGTTCCTGTTCGCGAAGATGTCGTCGGTGGTGATGGTCGCCCAGTCGCCGTTGCGGCGAACGCGGAAGGCGACGTCGGGAACGCGCGAGCCCTCGCGCGAGACGAGATTTTCAGCCATGCCTGTCACTCCTTGCGGAAGGTTGTTCGAAAGGGTTCACGAGCAGGATGATGGGGGACCGATATAGATAAATCAAATCGATATATCTAATTCGAGTCATAATCACCATCTATGACGATTCCGCTCCGCCATTCGAATGGACCTCGCGGCCGCGGCGAATATCCGCATCGATGCGCGGAATTGCCGCATGAAGACCGCACAGCAGAGGATGCGCCGCACATTGCGGCTGCAACGTCGGGAAAAGTTGGCGCGAGAGCTACGTGCCGCCCGCAGCGCGGCGCTTTGGTGCCGGCTCCACGAGCTCGAGCTGGCCGAACGGCGCGGGGACGGCGATGGCGAATCCCTGGGCGTAGTCGACGCCGATCGCGCGCAGCGCCTGCAGCGTCTCGCGTCGCTCGACCGATTCGGCGATCGTCTTCTTGCCCATGATGTGGCCGATGCGGTGGATCGCCTCGACCATCGCGCGGTTGACCGGATCGGCCAGCATGTCCTTCACGAAGCTGCCGTCGATCTTCACGTAGTCGACCGGCAGGTGCTTCAGATAGGTGAACGACGACACGCCGACGCCGAAATCGTCGAGCGCGAAGCGGCAGCCGAGCGCCCGCAGCACGGTCATGAATTGCGTGGCCTTCGACAGCGATGCGACCGCAGTGGTCTCGGTGATTTCGAAGCAGATCCGCGCGTACGGGACGCCATGCCGAACGAACTGCTTCTGCACGTAGTCGAGGAACTCGTCGTCGCCGATCGACGCCCCCGATATATTGATCGCGTAGACGCCCGCAGGTCCCGCCCCGTGCGCGCTCTGTCGCGCCAGTAACGCGAATGCCGTACTGATCACCCAGCGGTCGATCGTCGGCATCAGGTGATAGCGCTCGCCCGCGGGAATGAACGCCGTGGGCGGCACCAGCTCACCGTCGTCACCGCGCAACCTGAGCAGCAACTCCGTGTACGCGGTGGTGGGCTCGCCGCTGCGCGTGGCGGCCACCGGCTGCGCATACAGGCAGAAGCGCTCGTCGGCAAGCGCGCGGTGGATGCGGTTGACCCATTCCATTTCGCCGCGCCGCAGCGTCACCTCGTCGCTTTCGGGGCTGTAGACCTGCACGCGGTTGCGGCCCTTGTCCTTGGCCATGTAACAGGCGGCATCGGCCGCGGACAGGACGCCCGCGAGCGTGTCGGGTCCGCCTGCGAGATTGACGACGCCGACCGACGCGCCGATCTTGAACGAGCGCTGGTTCCATTGGAAATGAAAATCGCCGATCGCCTTGCGCAGCGTGTCTGCGATCGCGGCTGCCGGCGCAGGGGCGCAATGCTCGAGCAGCACGCCGAATTCGTCGCCTCCGAGGCGCGCGAGCGTGTCGCCCTCGCGCAGACGCGCCCGCACTGTCGCGCTCACCTGGCGCAGAAGCTCGTCGCCCGCAGCATGGCCGCTCGTGTCGTTGACGACCTTGAACTCGTCGAGATCGAGGTAGAGCACCGCATGGTTGACCGTCTCGTGCCGGCCCTCCGCCAACACGGCGCTCACGCGCCGCTCGAATTCGCGGCGGTTGAGCAGTCCCGTGAGTGCGTCGTGGCTCGCGAGATGCGCGAGGCGCGTTGCATATTGCCGCTCCCGGCTCATATCGTGGAAGACGAGTACGACGCCGGCGATGTCGCGCCCGCGGTCGCGGATCGGCGCTGCTGCGAAATTGATCGCAACCGGCGCATCATGCCGGCGCCGCAGCACGACGTTGCCCTCGGAGGAAATGGTCTCTCCCTCGCGGAAGGCGCGTCCCACCGGGTCCGGCACGTCGGTGCCCGTGGTCTCGTCGGCGACGCCGAAAACCGACGGCAGCGGCAGGCCGCGCGCCTCTTCGTCGCGCCATCCCGTCAAGCGCTCGGCGACGGGATTCATGTATTCGACGACGCCCGCCGGGTCGACGGTGATCACGGCATCTGCGATCGACGCGAGCGTGACTTGCGCGCGCTCCTTTTCCTGCACTGTCTGCGCTTCCGCCTGCTTGCGGTCCGAGATGTCGGCAAGCGAGCCGGCAATGCGCTGCGGCTTGCCGCGCTCGCCGAGCACGGCGCGCCCGCGCGTGCGGAACCACTGGAATCGTCCGTCGTGCAGACGAAGTCGCAACTCGAGGTCGAACGGGTCGCCCCGTGCCATGTGGACGCGGAATCGCGCGAGCGCGCGGCGGCGCTCGCGCGGATGAATGCGGCGAATGAACGTCGCGGCGGTTTCGTGAAGCGTTCCAGGAGGATAGCCGAGCAGCTCCTCGAAGCGCGGCGAGACGTAGAACTCGCGCGCCGCAAGCGTCCAGTCGAAGATGCCGTCGTTCGTGCCGCTGATCGCGTAGTCGTAGCGCTCACGGCTTGCGCGCAGCGCCCAGAGCAGCGCGTCTTCCTGGCGGATCAGCCGTTGCGTGCGAATCACCGCCATCACGACGAGCGCGATGGCGATCAGCATCGTGGCGATCGTCAGCACGCGCTCGACCTGCCGCGCGGCAGCTGCGAACGTCGCGGCGAACGCGCGCTCGAGCTTCGTGAGCTCGCGATCCAGCGTCCGTGCCTCGACGAGCAGCGGGGCGAGGTCCCCGGCATTGCCTCGCCCGGTGCTGATCATCGCGTGCATTTCCCGCGCGATGCCATCGATACGCGCGACCCGCGCATCGGCCTCGCTCCACAGGCGCACGCCTTCCGCCATGAATCCCACGAAGCGGAAGCGTCGGAACAGGTCGATCATGCCGCCGATGTCGGCGGGATGGTTGTTGGCGGCGAGCAGCGAGTGCTGCGCGACGTCGAAATCCGGGAATGGCCGCTCGAGCTCGAGGCGTGCGGCACGCGCGCCGTCGAGGACCTGGCGCTCGTCCACGTAGCGGTCGAAATGATCCTCGTTCCGCGTCTGCGCGTATTGTTCGAGCGCCTCCACGGTGGCTTTTTGCGCGTTCGACCAGACGCTCTCGGCGCTGATGTACGAGCGCACGCCGCGGATCACCTGCAAGCTCGCCGTGCCGAGCGCGAGCAGCAGCACCACGATCGCGACGAACGGCCACACCAGCCGGAGCAGGCGGAAATGCGGCGGTCGGGTCGGCGTGGCAGTCAGGTTCATCGGCGACTGCGCGCTCTCGAGCCCCTTGCGCGCAGGCTTCGCGGTAAAGCAAGCGACGCGCCATTGGTACGGCGCTCGCAACCGTTCGGTCGCGCGGGCGCGTGAATTGCTAGCTTCCGTCGAGGAATCCTTCGTCAATGTCTGATTTTGTTATGAAACTACGTCAGCGACCCGCTGGCCCGCACACCCGCGGGATGTGGAGCGACGCATGCTGAAGTGCCGGATGTGCAGCCAGCGGCTGACCCGTCCGGGAAAACTGTGCCGCGAATGCGAGCGGGAACTCGACCGCGACCGGGCAGCCGCGGACGGGCTTGCTGCGGTGGTCGACCTGCCCGGATCGGGTGGCGCCCGCCTGGAGGCGGCGACCTTCGGCACGCTTGGCTCGCGCACCGTGGTGCTGTTCGGCGCGTTCGCAATTGGCATCGGCATCGCCGCAAGCGCTTACGTCGTCCAGCGTGCGCGCAGCGCACACGACACCGGCACGTCGGTAATGATCGATCGCGACCTCTCGGGCATCAAGCCGCGCGAGGTACGTGCGCAGGCGCAGCGCGCCGCGCCGGCGGCGATTGCCGTCGCGCATGCGGACAAGCCTTCGTACGATCGCGTGCTGGGGCTCGCCGATGCGCTCGATCGCTGCAGCGACGCTGTGCCGAGCGTGCGGCTCGCATGCGAGGCGCGCGCGCGTGCCGCTTATTGCGGGTCAGCCGGGGCCGACCGGATCCCGCAGTGCATCGCGCCGCGTTGAGCCTCGATCGCGCAGCGCTTCACGCCGCGTTGATCCAGCCGTTCACCGTGAAGCGCGCGTCCGCGAAGGCGCGCGAGGGCACGCGCACGGGCATCACCTCGTGCATCGTCTTCGCCCAGAACAGCACGATCCGGTTGTTTGCGGGATCGATCGTCTGGAAAGATTCCGCGCGCGCGAGCTTGCCGTTGCGCACCACGTCGTCGTAGACGCGCAACTCGCCGCCAGTGAAGCCCTTCGGCGCACGATTGAAGTAGTAGACGTACGTCAGGTGCCGCTTCGGCACGTCGCGTCCGGCGTCGGTGTGTACGCCGAAGAAGCTGCCGTCGACGCTGGCGGTAATCTGCGCCTCGACCGCGCCCACGACGATCGGCGAAACGCGCAGCACCGGAAGCACTTGTGGCATCAGGCGGCGGACGCGCTCGACGATCGGTCGGACGAGATCTGCGGGCGGATTCAGTACGAGCGACTGGCGATAGTCCGCGCGCGCATCGTGCGTGCCGGACGGCTGGAACTGCGCTTCGCTCGCGAGCACCTCGGTCAGCAGCGCCTGCCGCTCCTCGTCAGGCAGGAAATTCGCGATGACGGCGACGGGGTGCCGAATGGCCCTGGGCGGCGGGTTGCCTGACGGTTCCAATGAAATCGAGCGGTACGGCGTACGAGTTGCCATTTTAGCGGCTCGGTACGACGATGAGCCGGCGGTGCCGGCCAGCACTCCTATGCTTGCATGGCACACTTGCCTGGACGCGAGTACGCCCCAACGTGTCGCAAATCCATGCCCTCGCGGGCGATCCGAGAAAAGATCCGAGAAAGGCATCGAGCGAGCCCATGCCGCCTGTCACCACCGCGCTGATCGTTGCCAACGTCGCCGTCTTCCTGCTGCAGTCGGTTGCGCCCGGCATCCTCGTCCCGTTCGCGCTGTGGCCGCTCGCGACCGGCGATCTCGGCATCGGCGCGTCGTTCCTGCCCTGGCAGGTCGTTACCTACGCGTTCCTGCACGGCAGCCTGCTGCACCTCGCGTTCAACATGTTTGCGCTCTACATGTTCGGCAGCGCGCTCGAGCGCGTATTCGGCGGGCGCCGGTACGCGGTGCTTTATTTCGCATCGGTGATCGCCGCCGCGATCACGCAGCTCGTATTCGCGGCGGTCAGTGGCGGCGTGTATCCCACCGTTGGCGCATCGGGCGGCGTGTTCGGCCTTCTGCTCGCCTATGCGATCTACTTCCCACACAACCGGATCATGCTGCTGTTTCCACCGGTTCCGATGCCCGCGCGCGTGTTCGTCCTCCTGTATGCCGCGCTCGAGCTGTTTCTCGGTGTCACCGGCACACAGGAAGGCGTCGCGCATTTCGCGCATCTCGGCGGAATGATCGGCGCCTGGCTGTTGCTGCGCCTCTGGCGCGGCGGTGTGCGGCGTCCGTTGCGCTGACTGTCGGACAGTTTGACAATCGCGATTCGCACGTCAATGATGACGAACGCGGTTTCGATAGGCGATCGCGCGCCGGTCACGATCGGTGGCAGAAATCTTGCACTGTTTTCGCGAAAGCGGGACGGCGCTTGCGGTTCGCGAGCGTCGTCCGTGGGTAACGCCTCGTCGTCGTTCGCGCATGGAGGTGCGCAATGAAATCCATCCTCGATCCGACTTTCCGCTACACCTCGAGCGCAAATACCGATCTGCGCAAGACATTTGCGCGTATCCGGCGCGAAAACCGCAAGCAGTCGCAGCCGGTTTCTCCCGAAAATCCCGACGCCACTCCGAAGGTCACGCCGATTTTCCGCGGGCAGCGTCCGGCCGCGTGACCTGACCCGGCATTACGTATCGTTCAACGGCCTAACGCCGGATCGGCAAGATTTTCCGGCCCGCAGCGCTTTCGCGCCCGTTTCCTTGCGCGTCGCCGTTGCGGCACTCTCGCTTGGCGCCGCGGCGGCGGTCCGCGCTTGGGCCGCTGCGACGGTCCGCGCTTCGCGCCACGGCGCCGTGGTAAAAGACGGCTGGCACGTGTCGCG
>DATEIQ010000240.1:0-12535 GCA_035278845.1 Casimicrobiaceae bacterium
TCGCGTCGACCTGCGCTATCGCAACGGCTTTGCCGCGCGGATGCCGGGCTTCCGCGAAAAACCACAACGCAAGGCGTCTTGAGGGGAGACAGGGGAAACGTGAAGGACAACGACCATCTGATCGTCGGACTCGACATCGGAACTTCGAAGATCGTCGCGATCGTCGCCGAGGTGCTGCCGGACGGCGGCCTGAACGTCGTCGGCCTGGGAACGCAGCCGTCGCGCGGGCTCAAGAAAGGCGTCGTCGTCAACATCGAGGCGACGATGGGCTCGATCCAGCGCGTGCTCGAGGAGGCCGAGCTGATGGCCGACTGCCGCATCAGCGAGGTCTACACGGGCGTCGCGGGAAGCCACATTCGCAGCCTCAACTCGAGCGGCATGGTGGCGATCAAGGAGAAGGAGGTCACGCAGGCCGACATCGACCGCGTCGTCGATACGGCGAAGGCGATCGCGATCCCGAACGACCAGCAGGTGCTGCACATCCTTCCGCAGGAATTCATCATCGACGGGCAGGAGGATGTGCGCGAGCCGCTCGGCATGAGCGGCGTGCGGCTCGAGGTGAAAGTGCACATCGTGACGGGCGCCGTGTCGGCCGTCGAGAACGTGACGAAGTGCGTGCGGCGCTGCGGCCTCGAGGTGCGCGACGTGATGCTGCAGCCACTCGCGTCGGCGAAAGCGGTGCTGAACGAGGACGAGAAGGATCTCGGCGTCTGCCTGATGGACATCGGTGGCGGCACGACCGACATCGCCGTGTTCGTCGGCGGCGCCATTCGGCACACAGCGGTCATCCCGATCGCCGGCGACCAGGTGACGAACGACATCGCGATGACGCTGCGCACGCCGACGAAGGAGGCGGAGGAGTTGAAGCTGCGTCACGGCTGCGCGCTGCGGCAGCTCGCGAATCCCAACGAGATCATCGAGGTGCCGGGCGTTGGCGAGCGCGCGCCGCGAAAGCTATCGCGGCCGATGCTCGCCGAAGTGATCGAGCCGCGGATCGAGGAGTTGTACTCGCTCGTGCAGCAGGAGCTGCGGCGGTCGGGGTTCGAGGAGCTGTTGTCGTCGGGAATCGTGATCACCGGCGGCTCGGCGCTGCTGCAGGGCATGACCGAGCTCGGCGAGGAGCTGTTTCACCTGCCGGTACGCGTGGGCGTGCCGACATACGTTGGCGGACTCGCGGAAGTGGTCCGCACGCCGCGCTATGCGACGGCGGTGGGACTGCTATTGGAGGGACGCGAGCAGTTCCTGCGCGGGCAGGCGGCGCGCGCGCAGGTGGCGGGCATTGGCGGCATCGCGGAGCGGATGCGGCAGTGGTTCAGCGCGAATTTCTGATTCAGGGATCAGGCATCAGGGATCGGCATCAGGGATCGAAGAAGGGAACGAGCTTGGGGAAACGTGGGGCAACGGGGAAAGGCAGCAACGGAAGCAAGTCGACGGGGGCGACGTGTCATGTATCGGCTGGCACCTGGCAGCTGATACCTGATACCTGATCCCCGATATCTGAAATCCAGACAGGAGAAGGAGCACCATCATGTTTGAAATCATCGACGATGCGCCGGAAGAAGGCGCGGTCATCAAGGTCATCGGCGTGGGCGGCTGCGGCGGCAACGCCGTCGAGCACATGATCGCGCGCAGCTTGTCCGGCGTGGATTTCATCTGCGCCAACACCGACGCGCAGGCGCTCAAGCGCTCGACGGCGCGCACGCAGTTGCAGCTCGGCTCGACGCTCACGCGCGGTCTCGGCGCGGGCGCGCGGCCCGAGATCGGACGCGACGCGGCGATGGAGGATCGCGACCGTATCGGCGGGATGATCGACGGCGCCGACATGCTGTTCATCACCGCCGGCATGGGCGGCGGCACCGGCACGGGTGCTGCCCCCGTCATCGCCGACATCGCGAAGAGCCTCGGCATCCTGACGGTGGCGGTGGTGACGCGACCGTTCAAGTTCGAGGGCAAGCGGCAGCGCGTCGCGAGTGCCGGCATCGAAGAACTGACGAAGAAGGTCGACTCGCTCATCGTCATTCCGAACGACAAGCTGATGGACGTGCTCGGCGAGGACGTGTCGGTGCTCGACGCCTATGCGGCGGCGAACGACGTCCTCTGCGGCGCCGTCTCGGGCATCGCCGAGGTGATCAACAATCCGGGCCTCGTCAATGTCGACTTCGCCGACGTGCGCACCGTAATGAGCGAGGTGGGCATGGCGATGATGGGCTCGTCGACCGCCGGCGGCGGCGACCGCGCGCGCGTCGCGGCGCAGCAGGCCGTCAAGAGCCCGCTGCTCGAGGACGTGAATCTCGCGGGCGCACGCGGCGTGCTCGTGAACATCACGGCGTCGGCGGGACTCAAGATGAAGGAGTACCACGAGGTGATGAACACGATCAAGGAATTCACCGCGGAGGATGCGATGGTGATCGTGGGCACGGTGATCGACGACGCGATGGAGGATCGCCTGCGCGTGACGATGATCGCGACGGGCCTCGGCGGCGCGGTGGTCGCGACGCGGCGCCCGCCTAAGCTCGACGTGATCGAAACCGTCGTCGAGCGGACCGGCACCGACAACATCGGCCGCGTCGAGACGATCGACTACGAGAAGCTCGACCAGCCGGCGGTCGCGCGCCGGCGGCATACGGCCAGCATCGCGGCGCCGGCGTTCGATCCGTCGGACATCCCGGCCTTCCTGCGCAAGCAGGCCGACTGATGGAGATGCGGCAAACCCGCTCGGTCGTGCGCTTCAAGGCGAGCGGGCGGGGTGTCGCGCGATGCTAAGATGATCGGTCGACTGCGCAATCGGCCCGCCGCCCGGGCGGCCGCGACGCTCCACCCGGTTTCCCATGCCATGCTGCTGCAGCGAACGCTGAAGGAATCGATTCGCACGACGGGCGTTGGTCTGCACACCGGCGCCCGCGTCGAGTTGACGCTTCGACCTGCACCCGTCGACATCGGGATCGTGTTTCATCGCGTCGATCTCGCGTCGCCGGTGAGCATCCCGGCGCAGGCTGCGAACGTTGGCGACACGCGGCTCTCGTCGACGCTCACACACGACGGAACGTCGATCTCCACCGTCGAGCATCTGATGTCGGCGCTCGCGGGCGTCGGCATCGACAACCTGCACGTCGACGTTGCCGGGCCCGAGCTGCCAATCATGGACGGCAGCGCCGGTCCGTTCGTCTTCCTCCTGCAGTCGGCCGGCATCGTCGAGCAGGCGGCGCCGAAGCGCTATCTGCGCGTGCGCGCGCCGGTCGAGATCCGCGATGGCGACAAGTGGGCGCGCTTCGATCCGTTCGGCGGCTTCAAGCTCGATTTCACGATCGACTTTCCACACCCGGTGTTCGGCACCGAGAACCGCCACGTCGTCGTCGACTTCGCCGAGCATTCGTACGTGAAGGAAGTGGCGCGCGCGCGCACGTTCGGCTTCATGCAGGACGTCGAGGCGATGCGCGAGGCCGGTCTCGCGCTGGGTGGAAGCCTGCAGAACGCGATCGTGCTCGACGAGACGCGCGTGCTGAACAGCGAAGGGCTGCGCTACGACAACGAGTTCGTCAAGCACAAGGTGCTGGACGCGATCGGCGATCTGTACCTGCTCGGGCGGCCGCTGATCGGCCAGTACACGGCGTTCAAGCCGGGACATGCGCTGAACAACGCACTCGCTCGGGCGCTGCTCGCGCGTGCCGATGCGTGGGAGTTGGTCGCGTTCGACACCGACGAAGAGGTGCCGTCGGCGTTCCAGGACTGGGCGGTCCTCGGCGCCCGTTGATCCTCGTTCGTCTGCTTTTGTTTTTGTCGCTCGCGGCGATCGGCGTCGCGCTTTTGCTGTGGCTGATCAACCGGGATCGGCGTTACCTCCGGTTCATCGGTCTCACGCTCAAGTTCACGCTGCTCGTCCTGCTGGCGATTCTGCTGTGGTTCGCGGCCGAGCGGTTGCTGGTACCCGTGATCGGCCCGCTCCTGTGAGCTGGAAATGCGGGTCGGAGATGCATGTCCCTGAAGCGCCCGGGATACCCCATAGATCGTCCGAAATGCATCGCTGACCCGCATTTCGAAGCAATGCTAACGTCATATATTGCCGCCTAGCGGCCACGCGCACGGCGCGACCAGCGAGCAATCGCGTTTTTCAGCGGGCCGTCGGCGAGGCGGTCCGCCAGCGCGAACAACGGCGCAGCTTCCCGACTATCCCATTGATGTAACTGGGGTTTCTGAGGCGAAGCCGCATTCGAAGCGACTTGCACGCGCACCCGCATTTCAGTAAAGTCGCAGCCGTCGCGCGCAAGCGACAGCCGTAGATCGGGTGCGCGCTGCCGCAGCGCCGCCGCAATGGCGCCGCTGCCTGCAGCGAGTTCGAGCAGGCCTTCGCGAATCCCGATCACACGGACCCGCTCGGCGATCGGGCGCGGCAGATGCTTGCGTACGAGCAGGGTCAGTTCCGCTTCGCGCCGGTGCCTCGCGGTCCAGCCGGCGAGCTCCGGTTCCGACTGCAGGACGCCGGCCAGCGTTCGATGGTTCGGCGATCGGTTCATGGTCGGGACGAACGACGGAGGGACTTCCATTGAACATCATCCTCGTCACCGGCGCCAACGCGCGCGCCCGTACGATCACCGTCGACTGGCGGCATTGGGCGGGCGGCGGCGTGCTGCTGTTCGCGCTGTTCATGAGCTTCACGCTCGCCTTCAACCTGGTGACGCTCAAATGGGCGGCCGCCGTGCGGCATCCGTGGCTGCAGACGATGGTGCTCGCGGACCAGCGCGAAGCGGCCGCGCGCATCAACGAGCGGGTCCAGGGTCACCTGAATGCGCTGGCCATGCGGCTCGGCGAGCTGCAGGCGCAGGTCGCGCGACTCGACGGGCTCGGCGAGCGGCTCGCGCGGAGCGCGGGCCTGAAGGCGCAGGATCTCCCCGGTCTCGCTCCCGGCACGGTGCCCGGGCGGGGCGGCGCGCCCTCGTCGATGCCGAGCCGCGATTTCACGCTGCCCGAATTCTCGGGTCTGCTCGACCAGCTCGAGCTCAAGCTCGACGCGAGCTCGGATCAGTTCGGCGTCCTCGAGGCCGTCCTGATCCTGGACGCGGCGAAGCGAAAGTTCCTGCCGTCGCAGCCACCGGTCGTACACGGATGGTTCTCGTCGAACTTCGGCAACCGCATCGATCCGTTCACGGGGCAGAACACGTTCCACGAGGGCATCGATTTCCCGGCGGAAGTCGGCACCGCGATCGTTGCGGCGGCGAGCGGCAAGGTGATCGCGGCCGAAGTGCATGCTCAGTATGGTAAAATGATCGAGATCGACCACGGCAACGGCCTCGTTACGCGCTACGCGCATGCATCGAAGCTGAACGTCAAGGCAGGCGACCTGGTCGTACGCGGACAGCGCATCGCCACCGTGGGCACCACGGGACGCTCCACCGGTCCGCATCTGCATTTCGAAGTACGGCAAAACGGCGTGCCGAAGAACCCGGCGCGATTCCTGCAAGCAGCGGGCTGACTGCGGCAAGGCGGGAAGCCGATCGGAAAGGGGTGAGGCGGTCCTCACCCCTTGCTTTTTGCTGGGTCCGCGCCAAGCTTGTAGCCGCTCTTCCCGCCTGAACGCCGCTTTTCATCTTCCCCCGATGATCAACATCCTTACCCGCATGTTCGGCAGCCGCAACGAGCGGCTTCTGAAGCAGTATGGGCAGCAAGTGCGCGCGATCAACGCGCTCGAGCCCTCGATCGCAGCACTCGCCGACGCGGGGCTGCGCGAAAAGACCGCCGAGCTCAAGGCACGTGTCGCCGGTGGCGCCACGCTCGACGACGTGTTGCCGGAAGCCTTCGCCGTCGTCCGCGAAGCCGGCAAGCGCACGCTCGCGATGCGCCATTTCGACGTGCAGCTGATCGGCGGGATCGCGCTGCACAACGGCAAGATCGCCGAAATGCGGACGGGCGAAGGCAAGACGCTCGTCGCCACACTGCCTGCATATCTGAACGCGCTTGCCGGCAAGGGCGTTCACATCGTCACCGTCAACGATTACCTTGCGCAGCGCGACGCCGACTGGATGGGGCGCATCTATCGTTTCCTCGGGCTCACCGTCGGCGTCAATCTGTCGCAGATGGCGCATGCCGACAAGCAGGCGGCGTATGCCGCGGACATCACGTACGGCACCAACAACGAGTTCGGCTTCGACTATCTGCGCGACAACATGGTGTTCGCGACGTCCGAGCGCGTGCAGCGCGGACTCTCGTATGCAATCGTCGACGAGGTCGACTCGATTCTGATCGACGAAGCGCGCACGCCGCTCATCATCTCCGGCCAGTCGGATGACAACGTCGAAACGTATTACCGGCTGAACGAGCTGCCGCCAAAGCTCACGCGGCAGCAGGACGAGAAGGGCCCCGGCGACTACTGGGTCGACGAGAAGGCGCACCAGGTGCTGCTGTCCGAGGAAGGCCACGAGAAAGTCGAGGCGCTGCTCGCGCAGGCGGGCCTGACGCCGCCGGGCTCGAGTCTCTACGACGCGCACAACATTTCGCTCGTCCACCACCTGTACGCCGCGCTGCGCGCGCACGCGCTCTTTCACCGCGATCAGCAGTACGTCGTGCAGAACGGCGAGGTCATCATCGTCGACGAGTTCACCGGTCGCCTGATGTCCGGCCGGCGCTGGTCCGACGGCCTGCACCAGGCGGTCGAGGCGAAGGAGGGCGTGCCGATCCAGCGCGAGAACCAGACGCTCGCGTCCATCACGTTCCAGAACTACTTCCGGATGTACGGCAAGCTCGCCGGCATGACCGGCACCGCCGACACCGAGGCGTTCGAGTTCCAGCAGATCTATCACCTCGAAACGATGGTGATCCCGACGCACCAGCCGATGATCCGCAAGGACGAGAACGATCTCGTGTTCCGCACGCTCGCGGAGAAAGTGAGCGCCATCGTCGCCGACATCAAGGATTGCCACGCCCGCGGGCAGCCGGTGCTGGTGGGCACGACGTCGATCGAAAACTCCGAGATGCTGTCGATGCATCTCGACAAGGAGCGCCTGCCGCACCAGGTGCTGAACGCGAAGCAGCACGCACGCGAGGCGGAGATCGTCGCGCAGGCGGGCAAGGCGGGTGTTATCACCATCGCCACGAACATGGCGGGCCGCGGAACGGACATCGTGCTCGGCGGCACCATCGAGCCGCAGATCCTCGCGTTGCGGGAGGATGCGACGCTCGACCCGGCGGACAAGGAGCGTCAGATCGCATCGACGCGCTCGGAATGGCAGGCGCGGCACGACGCCGTGCTCAAAGCGGGCGGCCTGCACATCGTCGGCACCGAGCGCCACGAGTCGCGCCGGATCGACAATCAGTTGCGCGGCCGCGCCGGTCGCCAGGGCGATCCCGGATCGTCGCGGTTCTATCTGTCGCTCGAAGATCCGCTGTTGCGCATTTTCGGCGGCGAGCGTCTGTCCGGGATCATGCAGCGGCTCAAGATGCCGGAAGGCGAGCCGATCGAGCACTCGATCGTCAACCGCTCGATCGCCAAGGCGCAGAACCGCGTCGAATCGCGCAACTTCGACATCCGCAAGCAGCTGCTCGAATACGACGACGTCGCGAACGACCAGCGGCGCGTGATCTACCAGCAGCGCAACGAACTGCTCGAAGGCGAGGACGTGGCCGAGACGATCGGCAACATGATCCGTGGCGAGGTCGACTCGACGTTCAAGCGCTACATTCCACCCGAGTCGGTCGAGGAGCAGTGGGACGTGCCGGGGCTCGAGGCGGCGCTGACGTCCGACTATCAGTTGACGGCACCGATCGGCGAATGGCTGAAGGCCGAGCCGGAGCTCGACGACACCGCGCTGCGCGAGCGCATCGAGAAGATCGCGCACGAAGCGTGGAAGGGCAAGGAAGCGCAGGTCGGCACCGAGCTGCTGCGCCAGTTCGAGCGCAGCCTGATGCTGCAGACGCTCGACCATCACTGGCGCGATCACCTGTCGTCGCTCGACCACCTGCGCCAGGGCATTCACTTGCGCGGCTACGCGCAGAAGAATCCGAAGCAGGAGTACAAGCGCGAGGCGTTCGAGCTCTTCTCCGACATGCTCGACCGCATCAAGCAGGACGTCGTGCGGGTCGTGCTGACCGTCCAGGTGCGCTCGCAGGAGGACGTGCAGGCAGTCGAGCCCGAACCCGCCGTCAGCAACGTGCAGTACCAGCATGCCGATTACGACCAGGCGCTGGGGAGCAACGGCGACGGCGGCGACACCGCGGTCGCCGTCGCGCCGCCGTTCGTCCGCGCGGGACAGAAGGTCGGGCGCAACGACCAATGCCCATGCGGGTCCGGCAAAAAGTACAAGCACTGCCACGGCCGTCTCGGCTGACGTCTGCCTGCTGCGCGACTCGCATGCTTCGTTGCGTCCTCGCTCGGCGCTCGCTGTACTTCGCTGTACTATCTCGCGCCTCGCTGCGGGTCGCCTCGCCTGCGAGCCGCTCGCGACGGCATCCGTTCAGCCGAGCGGCATCCTGCTGACGCGATATGCCCGTCAACTACACGCCGCCGACCGCTGATTCGTTGCTGCCCGTCCCCGGCATCGCGCTCGGGGCAGCGGCGGCGCGCATCAAGGCATGGGATCGCGACGACGTTCTGCTCGTCGTCGCCGAGCCGGGAACGGTGGCGGGCGGCGTGTTCACGCAGAACCGCTTCTGTGCCGCGCCGGTCACCGTTTGCCGCAGTCATCTGAGCGCGCAGCGACAGCGCGGTCTCGGGTTTCGCGCGCTCGTCGTCAACGCGGGCAATGCGAATGCAGGCACCGGCGACGCCGGGCTCGCCGCGGCGCGCGCCACATGCGTGAAGGCGGCGCAGATGCTCGATTGCGCGCCGGAAGAAATCCTGCCGTACTCCACCGGCGTCATCATGGAGCCGTTGCCGGTCGACCGGCTCGTGGACGCGTTGCCGGGGGCTCAGGCCGCGGCGCGTGCGGACGGATGGTTTGCCGCCGCGCGCGCGATCATGACCACCGACACCGTCCCGAAGGGCGCATCGCGCCGCATTCGCGTCGACGGTGTCGACGTGACGGTGACCGGCATCGCCAAGGGCGCCGGCATGATCCATCCGGACATGGCGACGATGCTCGCGTTCATCGCAACCGACGCGCCGATCGCCGCGCCGCTGCTCGACCGCCTCGCGCGCGGGATCGCCGACGTTTCGTTCAACGGCGCCACTGTCGACGGCGATACGTCGACGAACGACAGCTTCGTGATCGCGGCCACCGGCAAGGCCGCATTGGCGCCGATTCGAGATCACGCCGATGTGCGGCTCGAGCCCGTTCGCGCCGCGCTGGAAGAAGTCGCCGTCGATCTGGCGCAGGCGATCGTCCGTGACGGCGAAGGCGCTTCCAAGTTCATTGCGATTCGCGTGGAAGGCGGCCGCGACGCCACCGAATGCCGCCGCACCGCGTTCGCGATCGCGCACTCACCGCTCGTGAAGACGGCGTTCTTCGCGTCCGATCCGAATCTCGGCCGCATCGTCTGCGCGATCGGCAACGCCGCCGCGCCCGACCTCGATCCTGCAACGGTATCCTTCTGGCTCGACGACGTGCAGGTCGTCGACCGCGGCGGGCGCGCCGCGACGTATACGGAGGAGCAGGGGCAGCGCGTGATGAAGCAGGCGGAGATCGGGGTGCGCGTCGACCTGGGCCGCGGTAGTGCGCGTGCGACGGTGTGGACCTGCGACCTGTCGCACGATTACGTGTCCATCAACGCCGACTACCGCTCCTGATCGGCAGGCGGAAAGCCGCTGCGCGATCGAACCGAATGGACGCCGAACTCAAGACGCTGATCGCTCGCGCGGAGTCCGTACTCGCGCGCGTCGAGGCGCTGTTTCCGCCCGTCGAGCCGGATCCCGACTGGAAGAAGATCACCGCGGCGCGGTGGCGCAAGCGCAACGGGCGCGGTTACCTGCAGGGCGTTCGTCATCCGCACGCGATCGCGCTGTCCGACCTCGTCGCCATCGACGCGCAAAAGCAGACGATCGACCGCAACACGCGCCAGTTCGTCGCCGGACTCCCTGCGAACAACGTGCTGCTGACGGGATCGCGCGGCACCGGCAAATCCTCGCTCGTCAAGGCGATGCTCGCGCGCTACCACGGCAAGGGACTGCGCCTGATCGAGGTGGACAAGGCGGATCTGACGGATCTGCCCGACATCGCGGATCGCATCGCTGTACTGCCTTTTCGCTTCATCGTCTTCTGCGACGACCTGACGTTCGACGCCGGCGAAGCCGGCTACAAGGCGCTCAAGGTGATGCTCGACGGATCGATCGCAGGCGCCGCCGGCAACGTCGTCATCTACGCGACGTCGAACCGCCGCCACCTGCTGCCGGAATACTTCGCCGAGAACCTCGAGACGAAGCACGTCGGCGAGGAAGTGCATCCCGGCGAGTCGGTCGAGGAAAAGATCTCGCTGTCCGAGCGGTTCGGATTGTGGATCACGTTCTATCCGTTCGCGCAGGACGACTACCTCGCGGCCGTCGAGCGCTGGCTCGCGCATTTCCGTATCGAGCGGCCGCGCACGCCGCGCGAATCCGAGGAGCGCATGCGCGAGGCGCTGCAATTCGCGCTCGCGCGTGGCTCGCGCAGCGGTCGCGTCGCGTGGCAGTTCGCGCGCCACTGGGCGGGTGGACTCGGGCTTGCGCGCGCGAAGACGTGAGGACCTCATAAGCACTGTCGTCCGCGTCGCCGCCGCGGTGATCCTGCGTGCGGACGGCGCCGTGCTGCTCGCGCAGCGCCCGCCCGGCAAGCCCTACGCGGGATACTGGGAATTTCCCGGCGGCAAGCTCGAGCCGGGCGAGACACCGGCACACGCGCTCGCGCGCGAGCTCTCCGAGGAGCTCGGCATCACCGTCGTGCGCGCGGCGCCGTGGCTCGTGCAGGAATTCGTATACCCGCACGCGCACGTCGAGCTCGATTTCTTTCGCGTGTTCGCATTCGACGGCGAGCCCGCGAGTCACGACGGTCAGGCATTCGCCTGGCAGAATCCGAATGCGATCGACGTCGCGCCGCTGCTGCCCGCGAACACGCGCGTGCTTTCGGCGCTCACGCTTCCCTCCGTCTACGCGATCACGTGCGCGGCCGATGCGAGCGACGTGCCATTCGTCGATCGTGTCCAAGGCGCGCTCGACGCCGGCGTGCGGCTGATCCAGGTGCGCGAACCGCAGCTCGCGCCATTGCAACGGGACGCGCTCGCACATCGGATCGTCGACCTCGCGCAACGATACGGCGCGCGCGTGCTGCTGAACGGATCGGACGACGATGCCCGCAGGCTCGGCTGCGCCGGCGTGCACTGGACGGCGCGTGCGCTCGCCGCAGCAACTGCGCGACCGCGCGACCTGATGGTCGGTGCGTCGGTGCACACGCACGACGAGTTGATGCACGCTTCCACGCTGGACGTCGACTTCGCAGTGCTCGGGCCGGTTCTGGCGACGCCGACGCATCCCGACGCAGGGCCGCTCGGTTTCGCCGGGTTCGCCGCGGCGGTCGCAGGAACGCGCGTGCCGGTGTTCGCGCTCGGCGGATTGCGGCCTGGCGATCTCGCGACCGCGCTCGCGCACGGCGCGCACGGCATCGCGATGCGCCGCTACGCGTGGCCGCCGGGGTCGTCGGAATCCGGGGCTTCGGGCGTTTCGACCCGATAACGGTCGCTCGCCCATGCGGCGAGATCGATCGTCTTGCAGCGTTCCGAGCAGAACGGCCGCCACTTCGACTCGGGTGTCCACGGCACCGGGTTGCCGCACTGCGGGCACTTGACGACGCGGGGTTCAGAGGCCATCGACGTCGTCATCCGAACAGCGACGGCGTCGCGGTATCGGCCCGGGGCGCCACCACGACTGGTGCGCGGTCGGCGCGCACCAGCCCGCCCACGCGCACGCCGAGCAGCCGGAACTTGCGGCGGAAGTCGATGCGCCGCAGGCACGAGCCGGCAGCGCGCCGGATCGTCGCCGCCTGCTGCGTCGGCTCGGCGATCGTCAGCGCGCGCGTGACGATGCGGAAATCGTCGTAGCACAGCTTCACGCCGATCGTGCGCCCGACGTAGCCCGTGCGCGCGAGATCGGCGCTCACGCCTTCGCATAGCTCCGTGAAGATCGCGGTCAGCTCGTCGCGGTCGCGGCTCGCCGACATGTCGCGATCGAACGTCGTCTCGCGGCTGATCGATTGCGGCTCGCTGTGCATCACGACGGGCCGCTCGTCCTGACCGTGCGCCGCGCGGTGCATCCATTCGCCGTTGGCACGACCGAACGTCGCGACCAGAAACGCGGGATCGGCGCGCGCCAGATCGCCGATCGTGTGGATGCCGTGCTCGCCGAGCCGGGCGGCCGACTTCGGCCCGATGCCGTTGATGCGGCGCGCGGGCAGCGGCCAGATGCGGCGCGCGACATCGCCTTCGCCGAGAATCGTCAGTCCATCGGGCTTGTCGAGGTCGGACGCGATCTTCGCGAGCAGCTTGTTCTGTGCAATGCCTATCGAGCAGCGCAGGCCGGTCGCCTCGCTCACCGCGCTCTTGATCGACTGCGCGGTTGCGTGGATGCCGTCGCCCGAGGAATCGA
>DATEIQ010000241.1:0-9177 GCA_035278845.1 Casimicrobiaceae bacterium
GGCGAGACGCTGACGCTGCTGAACGGGCAAACGCTCGCGCTCGAATCCGACCTGCTGCTCGTCTGCGACAGCATGAAACCGCTCGGTCTCGCCGGCATCATGGGCGGCGAGCATTCGGGCATTTCCGGCGACACGTCGACCGTCTACCTCGAAGGCGCGTTCTGGAATCCCGCGGTCATACAAGGCAAGATGCGGCGCCTCGGTTTCCTGAGCGATGCCGGCTATCGCTTCGAGCGCGGCGTCGACTTCGAGCTCGGCCCGCGCGGCGTCGAACGCGCGACCGAGTTGATTCTCGAAATCTGCGGCGGCCGCGCAGGTCCGCTCACCGACGCGAAAGCACCGCTGCCGCCGCGTGCGCCGGTGCCGCTGCGCACCGCGCGCGTCGCGCGCCTGCTCGGTCTTGCGCTGGCGCCGCAGGCGATCGCCGACGTGTTCACGCGCCTGCAATTGCCGTTCACGCGCACCGGCGACGACTTCATCGTCAACCCGCCCTCCTACCGCTTCGATCTCGCGATCGAGGAGGACCTCGTCGAAGAGATCGCGCGCATCCACGGTTTCGACGCGATACCCGCCACGCCGCGCCCGCACGTGCACGCGATGCTGCCGGCGCCGGAAGGCGAACGCAGCGCAGCGGAACTGCGTGCGCGGCTCATTGCGCGCGACTTTCAGGAAGTGATCACGTTCACGTTCGTTTCCGCGAGCGACGAGCGCGCGATCGATGCCGACGCGAGGCCGATCGCGGTGCTGAACCCAATCGCCGAGCATCTCGAAGCCATGCGCACGACGCTGCTGCCGGGCCTGATCGCAACGCTGTCGACGAACATCAAGCGCAAGATGCCGCGCGTGCGCATCTTCGAGATCGGTCGCACGTTTTCGCGCCAAGACCGGGCGCAGCCGCTGCGCATCGGCGGGCTCGCATTCGGCGCCGCAGTTCCCGAGCAATGGGGTTCACCTGCGCGCGGCGTCGATTTCTTCGACGTAAAAGGCGACGTCGAGGCGCTGGCCGCACCGCTTTCCGTTGCGACGACGGCATCGACGCGGCCGTGGCTGCATCCGGGGCGGAGCGCGGAAATTCGCATCGACGGACAAGCGGCCGGCTGGATCGGCGAACTGCATCCACGGCTCGTTCGGCACTTCGATCTGCCGTCAGCACCGAGCGTGTTCGAGGTCGACCTCGCCGCATTGACCTGCGTTCCGACGCCCGCGGCAAAGCCGCTGTCGCGGCTGCCGTCGATTCGTCGCGATATCGCAATAATCGTCACTGAAAACATCGCGGTAGGCGACATACTTGAAGCGCTGCGGGAAACAAAGAATCCGAGCATCGAAGCACTCGACGTATTCGACGTCTACCGCGGGCGCGAGCTGCCGAACGGTATGAAAAGCGTTGCGATTCTTGTGCTTATGCGCGATACTGAACGTACTTTGACCGACGCCGACGGCGACCGCATCGTGGCCGGCCTGCTTACGACGCTGACCGCCCGCTTCGGCGCCACCCTGAGATCACAGGCTGCCCGATGACGCTCACGAAAGCCGAACTCGCCGACCTTCTCTTCGAACAGCTCGGGCTCAACAAGCGCGAGGCGAAGGACATGGTCGAGCGCTTCTTCGAGGAGATCCGCGCTGCGCTCGAAGAGGGCCGAAGCGTCAAGCTGTCGGGGTTCGGCAATTTCCAGCTGCGCGAAAAGCCGCAGCGCCCGGGTCGCAATCCCAAGACGGGACAGGAGATTCCAATCACCGCGCGCCGCGTCGTCACGTTCCACGCAAGCCAGAAGTTGAAGGCCATGGTCGAAGCGGCGAACCATGCCCGAAGCCAGCCGAGCTAAGGCGCTGCTGCCCCCGATACCCGCCAAGCGCTATTTCACGATTGGCGAGGTGAGCGACCTGTGTGCGGTCAAGCCGCACGTGCTTCGCTATTGGGAGCAGGAATTCGCGCAGTTGAAGCCGGTCAAGCGGCGCGGCAACCGCCGCTATTACCAGCATCACGAGGTGCTGCTGATCCGGCGCATCCGTGACCTGCTCTACGAGCAAGGCTTCACGATCAACGGCGCGCGCCATCGGCTCGATACGGAAGGCACGGAGCCGCGCGCGGCCGCGCGCGCAGCGAGCGCGGCGACGGCAGTCGCACCCGCTGAACGGGAGATCGACATCGCGGAATTGCGGCGCGAACTCGAGGAAATCCGCCGGCTGCTGACGCCCGGGGCTTAGGCACTCGCGACCTGTGCGCGCGCAAACAAACGCAGCGCACACGCACGAACAATCGATTGGTCGCGCGCGCTATAATTTCGGTCCGGTCGGGGCGTAGCGCAGCCTGGTAGCGCACCTGCATGGGGTGCAGGGGGTCGAGTGTTCGAATCACTTCGCCCCGACCAAAGGACATAGGGCCGCGCTCGCGGCCACAGAACCGCCCGGCTCACCGGGCCTCGTTCGCTGATGTACGCTCGACGCCAGCCGTCACAATGGCGCACGCGTAGTTCTCGCCCTGCCAGCGGCTTTCATCGCACCAGCGGAACGTGAAGCGCAGTGTCGCCCCGGCGGGCAGCGCCGCCGTCGGAAGGTCGGCGACGTGCACGCCGAGCGACGTGTCCACGGTCGGCGTATCCGTAACCGTGTTCCAGCCGTCGGCGCTCCAATGCACGACAGCTGCACCGGTGAGCTCGATGCGCAGCGTCATGCCCGCCGCGATTTCGGCGCAACGCAGGTTCTGCCGCCACGTAGCGAACCGCGACGCGACGCGGTCGACCTGGTAGCGCCGCACCGGTTGTGGCGGCAAGTCGAACACCTTGCCATCGCGAAGCGACCGCCGAAGTTTCACGTACTCCGCATGCGCCCAGACGAGCGGCATCGCGGAGCCGGCCGGACGGCCGTTGAAGAGCCCGAGTGCTGGAAGGTCGTCGCCGTCCCAAACCTGCTCGGGAATGAGGCGGCCCGGGCTCGATTGCGCGAGCATCGTGCGTCCGAGCGCAGCAGCCACTTCGCTGCGCCCCGACGCGAGCTCGTAGTGCGCGCGCTCGCCGGCGAGCAGCGGCCACACGCGGCCGATGCCATCGCCGTCGTACGGCGACCCATTCGCGTGCTCGCCGTAGCGGTCGCCGTTGTAGCGATGCCACGCCGGTCCGGTGCGCGTTTCCGTGCGCAGCACGCGGTCGATTACGACGACCGTATCGCGGATGCGTGAATCGTCGGCGGCGCGCAGTCCGAAACGAACGAGCGCCAACGCATCAACGCTCACGATGCGCGCAGCCGCGTCGTCAGCATTGTCGCGCGGCAATGGAATGCCGGGAGCGTCGACCGCGCCGGGCGGTGCGATGCGCACGTAGTAACCGGTGACGCCGCAGGCACGCGCGAGCACGGTTCCGCTCACGTACGTCCAGCGCTCGATGGCATCGTTCCAGGCATCCGCGGTCTCGCGAAGGTAGGCTTCGATCGATCGCTCACCGGCCGCTGCCGCCATGTCCGCCGCTGCGAGCAGCGCCGCGATCTCCACCGCGAGCGTGAATGGCGAATAGCCGGCCCTTTCCTCCCACCGATCCTGCTGCGTCGCCGGACCGTAGCGAACGATGTAACCGGCGGCGCGCTTCGCCATCGCCCAAGCGTCGAGGCCGTCGAGCGCGTTCGTGCGACGCAGGGCGTCGGCAAGCAGGATCGGAAACGCCGCTTCGTCGAGCTGGATGCCGTTCCAGTACGGCGCGCCGTCGGCCCACATGTTCTGCGGCCAATGCCCGTCCGGCTCCTGCGTCGCCATCAGGTACACGAGTGCTCGACGTGCGCCATCGGCATCGCCCGCCGCGAGCAACGCCCCCGCCGACTCGACGAGGTCGCGTGGCCAGGTCAGGTGGTAGCCGCCGAGATCGTCGTCGCCCTTGGAAGTGCCCCAAGGTATGGACAGGCTTGCGATGAACGCGCCGTCGAACCGCTTTCCCTGGTGCGTCTTCAGCACCGCAGTCGACACGCGATACGCATCGAATCCGCTTTCGTCGGCATCGCCGAGATCGAGGCAGCGGCGCTGGAACGCCTGCCACGACCCGATGTAATCGCTCGCGTGGCGCGAGAAATCCGAGAGCAGCGCGGCGCGCGCGTTGTGGCCTGCCTCGCCGCTGTCGCGTCCGAAGCCGAGCGCGAGCACGACCGTACCGCCGGCCGTGGCAAAGTCGAGCTCGCCGGTGAGCGCGACGTTGCCATTGCGCGCTTCGCTGTAGACGTCGACGAGCGTGCGCCGCGCGCGAAGCTCCTGCCATCCATCGCTGATACCAACATAGCCGCAGCTCATCGTACGGAACGGGACCGAGCAGGCGAGCGCGAGCGCCGTGCCGCCGCGCCGTGCGAACAGCATCGGCACGCCCTTCCAGGCGCCGGCCCACGCGTCGTTGCCCATGCCGCCGTTTTCGACATGCGGCGCGAGCAGCGCGAACACCGCGTAATCGCCGACGTCACCGACGAGCGCCTCGAAGCGGATCTCCTGCAACAGGACGTCGCGCTGCGTGTCGGTGACGATGGTCTTCGTGATCCGGTAGCGGCCCTGCATGCACTCGTTCACCATCCGATAGCCTGGGACGCCGCGCACGATGGGCGAGATGCGCGACCGGGTGAAGCGCTTTTCCTCCGAAAAGAATTCCTTGCGGTCGGTGACGATCAGGCCCAGATCGCGCGTGTTCGCCTGGTCCATGCGCGGGAAATAGACCTCGTTGACGATGCCGTGCGAGAGCGTGAACCACACGCGGCTTTGCAAGCTCAGCGCAGTGCCTACGCCGCTCTTGGCGCTCGAGGTCCAGCGGGGAGGAATGCCGGGCCAGCCCGGTGCCGGGGTCACGAAACGACGTTACGCCATTCGCCGTGCGCGTCGCGCGCTCATGGCGCTGTCGACCCGGGCTGCGGGTCGATCCACGTGTCGCCGGCAGCCAGCACCCGATCGGCCTCGGGCGGTCCCCACGAGGCAATCGGATACTCGTAGAGCGGCGTCACGTCGCCGAGCACCGGATCGACGATGTTCCACTGCGCCTCGACGGCGTCCTCGCGCGCGAACAGCGAGGCATTGCCGCGCAGCGCGTTGCCTAGCAGCCTCTCGTAGGGCATCATCTCTTCGCCTTTCCGATGCGTCGCGACGAGTTCGACGTTGTCGCCGGCCATGCGCTCGCCCGGGCGCTTGATGCGCATGCCGATCGCGATGAGGACGTCGGGGCTCAGGCGAAAGCGCAGCCGATTCGCCCAGTCGGAACAGTTCTCGGCGAACGTGTCGCGCGGCGGCCGCCTGAACTCGACGACGACTTCATCGACGGTCACCGGCAGGCACTTGCCGCTGCGGATGTAGAAGGGCACATTCGCCCAGCGCCACGAGTCGATGAAAAAGCGCGCGGCGGCGAACGTCTCGACGCGCGAGTCGGCGGCGACGCCGGGCTCGTCGTGATACCCGCGGAACTGGCCGCGAACCACGTCGGCGGGTGCGAGGGGGCGCACCGATTTGAGCAGGCGCGCTTTTTCGTCGCGGATCGCATCGACGCCGCCTCCGGCGGGCGGGTCCATCGCCAGCAAGGCGAGCACCTGCAGCAGGTGATTCTGGATCACGTCTCGGATCGCCCCGGCCTCCTCGTAGAAGCGGCCCCTGCCCTGCACGCCGAAGCGCTCGGCAAGCGTGATCTGCACGCTGCGTACGTGGGTTCGGTCCCACATCGGCTCGAAGAGCCGGTTCGCGAAACGCGTATACAGGATGTTCTGCACCGGCTCCCGGCCGAGGAAATGATCGATGCGGAAGATCGAGTGCTCGCTGAAGTAACGATGCAGGATGGCGTCGAGCGCGCGCGCCGAGGCGAGGTCGCGTCCGAACGGCTTCTCGACGACGACGCGCGCTTCGGAGGCGCAACCCGATCGCGCGAGTCCCTCGGCGACGGTCGCGAACATGCTCGGCGGAATCGCGAGGTAGTGCAGCGGTCGCGTCGCGCCGCCGAGGCATTTTCGCAGGCGGCCATAGATGGCGTCGTCGTTGTAATCGCCGTCGACATAGCGCAAAAGCGCCGCGAGCTTCTCGAACGCCGAAGCGTCGAACGAGCCGTGCTGCTCGATGCTCTGCCGCGCGCGAGTGCGCAGCCGATCGACGTCCCACCCCGATTTTGCGACACCGACGATCGGGAGATCGAAATGGTGGCGGCCGACCAGCGCCTGCAATGCCGGGAAGATCTGCTTGTACGCGAGGTCGCCGGTTGCGCCGAAGAACACCAGCGCGTCGGCGGGTGAGCCCTTTTCCATGAACATCGGGTGGGGTCTTGATATCCGGATAGACCACGTCTGCGCCGCGCGGTTGCATCGGCGCGCGACTCCTTCGAGGACTATGCGCGCTGCGACAGCGCATGCCCCGCCTGCGGCTCCAAGCGCAACGACCACAGTGTCGCGATCGTCATCATGGCGCCGGTTGCGAACCACGCCGCGCGAAAATCGACCAGCGTCAGCGCTTCCGCACCCCGCAGCGCCTGCGACACGCCGAGTATCGACGCGGCGAGCGCGACTCCCAGTGCGAGTGACACCTGCTGCGTCATCGTGGCCAGTGCGCTGGCCGAGGGTCGCATGGCGTCGGCAATATCCGCAAAGGCCAGTGTCGACATGGCCGTGAAGTTCATCGAGCGAACCATGCCGGCGAGAAACAGCAGCGGACCGGTCACGAGGATCGGCACGTCGACACTTAGCATTCCACACGCGTAAAGCGTGGCTGCGCAAAGCGCGCCGTTGGCCGCGATCACGCGCCTGAATCCCCACGCTCTCAGAATGCGCGTCGTGACGCTCTTCATCGCGAGGTTGCCGGCCATGTAGACGAGAAGCATGAGCCCGGCGTCGAACGCGTTCATGCCGAACCCGATCTGAAACATGAGTGGCAGCAGGAAGGGTGACGCGTTGATCGCCGTGCGCGCGAGGAAGCCCGCCGTCCCGATCGCAATGGCGTAGGTCGGAACGCGAAACGCGCGCAGGTCGAGCATGGGCGATGCCGAGCGGCGAGCATGCCGGACCGCGGCCACCGCCGCGATGCCGCCGGCCCCGATCAATGCGATCGCCGTTTCCAGGCCGCCGCGATGCTCGCCGAGGGAAGTGAAGCCCAACAGCAAACCCGTCACCGCAACGGCCGTCAGGACGAAGCCCGTCAAGTCCAGCGGCTTCCGCGCGCCGGCGGCATGGCGCGGAAACAGGCGCAGCACGAGCAGCACCCCCAGCAGGCCGATGGGTATGTTGACCAGGAATATCCATCGCCACGATGTGTGCGTCACGATGAAACCGCCCAGCGCGGGCCCGATCACCGGTGCGATCAACCCGGGCCAGACGATCGTGCCGAGCGCCTCGATGATCCGGTGCTTGGGCGTTTCGCGCAGCACGACCAGTCGCCCCACCGGCGACATGAACGCCGCGGCGCTGCCTTGCAGCAGGCGCGCAGCCACGAGCCACTCGATCGACTGCGCCGCGCCGCACAGCAGCGACGCCAAGGTGAACACGCCGAGTGCCGCAACAAAAACGCGGCGAGCGCCGAAACGCTCGGCGCACCACCCGGCCGCCGGAACGAACACCGCCATCGCGATCAGGTAGACGGTAACGGTCAGGCTCGCGTCGAGCGTCGGAACGCCGAGCGCGCCGGCGATCGCCGGCAGCGCCGTCACGATGATCGTGGCGTCGAGCGTTTCCATGAAGAAGGCCGCCGCCACGGTCAGCGCGATGCGCCGGGCGGCCGCTTCGGAAACGTTCCTGATGGGCACGTTGTCGGGTTTACCGTGAAATGGGTTCGCTGCAAGAATACGATGCTCGACGACCAGGAGGCGCGCATGGTGCTGCCAACCGATCTCGCCGATTGCACGGCGACCCAGTTGCTCGCGCTTTATCGCGCGAAGCAGGCGTCGCCGCTCGAGGCGACGCAGGCGGTGCTCGCGCGCATCGCGTCGCGCAATCCGGGGCTCAACGCGTTCTGCGTCGTCGATGCCGACAGCGCGCTCGAGTCTGCGCGCGCGTCAGAATCCCGCTGGCGTTCGAACGCCCCGCGCGATCTCGATGGCGTTCCGGTGTCGATCAAGGATCTGATCCTGACCAAGGGCTGGCCAACGCTGCGCGGCTCGCGCACCGTGAACTCCAAACAGCCGTGGGACGTGGACGCTCCCGTTACGGCACGCCTGCGCGAAGCAGGCGCGGTACTGCTCGGGAAGACGAACACGCCGGAGTTCGGCATCAAGGGCACGACCGACAACCTGCTCACCGGCATAACGCGCAATCCGTGGAATCCGCAGATGACACCTGGCGGCTCATCGGGCGGCGCAGCAGCCGCGATCGCCTCAGGCATGGGGCCGCTCGCCATTGGCACCGATGGCGCCGGCTCGGTTCGCATCCCGTCGACCTTTTGCGGCGTCGTGGGCCTCAAGCCGTCTTTCGGTCGTGTCCCCGCGCATCCGCTTTCGCCGATGGGCACGGTGGCGCACGTAGGTCCGCACGCGCGCAGCGTCGACGACCTCGCGCTTGCGCTCAACGTGATGAGCCGCCCCGATGCGCGCGACTGGACGTCGCTGCCGTACGATGCGCGAGACTATCGCGCCGGCCTTTCCGACGGGGTGCGTGGAATGCGCATCGCGTTCAGTCCCGATCTCGGTTACGTCCGCAACGTGCATCCCGAAGTTGCTGCGTCGGTTCGGAAAGCGGCGCAGGCGTTCACCGCACTCGGTGCGCACGTCGACGAGATTGCGCCGGGCTTCGCCAACCCCGAGGAGATCACGACCAAGCTATGGTTCGTCGGCTCGCTCGCGCTCGTCGACGCGATGACGCCGGAGCAGGTCGAGGTCACCGATCCGGCGCTTCGCTGGCAGGCGGCCGAAGGACGCAAGGTGTCGACGCTCGAGCTCCACGCGCTGACGGCGCGTCGCGGCGAGCTCGGCTCGCACATGCGGCAGTTTCACGAGCGCTACGACCTTCTGTTGACGCCGGGCGTCGCGGTGCAGGCATTCACTGCGAAGGCGCCGCACGAGTGGGACCTTTCGCTCGACGCATTCCTCGGCTGGACGCCCTTCTCCTATCCGTTCAACCTGACGCAACAGCCGGCAGCGGTCGTGCCCTGCGGCGTTACGCAAGCGGGCTTGCCGATCGCGCTGCAGATCGTCGGCCCGATGCACGGCGATGCACTCGTGCTGCGTGCAGCACGCGCCTACGAATCGACGCGCGAATGGAAGC
>DATEIQ010000242.1:0-3713 GCA_035278845.1 Casimicrobiaceae bacterium
TTGCGTCACGCTTTCGGCGTGGGCTTCTTTGGCTGCTTCGGTTTCTTGGGTTCCTTGCGCTGCTTGTCGCGATTGCCCATGGCGTTCTCCCGGATCGGAGCGGACATTATGCCCGGAACACGCGCGCCGCCAAGCGGCCCGAGTGTGCCATCGCCTGTGGTCCTCGAATCAGCCGAGCGCCTGCGGTTTCCTGGGTCAGCCGAGCGCCTGCGCAAAGTCCGCGATCAGGTCGTCGCCGTCCTCGATGCCCACCGACACGCGCACCAGTGAGTCGGCGATGCCCATCTCGGCGCGCCGCGCAGCGCCCATCTCCCAGTAGATCGTCTGCGCGACCGGAATCGCGAGCGTCCGGTTGTCGCCGAGATTCGACGACAGCACGACGACACGCAGCCGATCGAGCATTTCGAGCACGTCGTGGCCTGGCGCAAGCTCGAACGAGAACAGCGCGCCGGGCGCGCGAAACAATGCTTCGGCACGGTGGTGCTGCGGATGCACGGGCAATCCTGGATAGTGCACGGCTGCGACCTTCGGATGGCTGATCAGGTATTCGGCGAGCGCCTTCGCGTTCGCGCATTGCCGATCCATCCGCAGCGCCAAAGTCTCCGCGCCCGCGGCGACGTGATGCGCCTGCTCCGCCGTCAACGTAGCGCCGAAATCACGCAATCCCTTCTTGCGCAACTGCGTGATGCCCCACATCGCGGGCTTCTGCGTCTTGTAGCCGTCGGCGATGTTGGGAAATTTCGTCCAGTCAAAATGGCCCGTGTCGGTGACGGCGCCACCGAGCGCATTGCCGTGGCCGCCGATGTACTTGGTGAGCGCGTTGACGATCAGCCCGGCGTGCACGGTCGTCGGCTGAAAGAGCCAGGGCGACGTCATCGTGTTGTCGACGACGTAAAGCAGGCCGCGCTCGCGGCACAGTTCGCCGATCCGCGCGAGATCGGCGACCTGCGTGCGCGGATTGGCGATCGTCTCGACGAACACGAGCCGCGTCGCCGGCGTGAGTGCGCGCTGGACGTTTTCGGCGAGCGTCGCATCGACGAACGTCACCGGCGTGCCGTGGTCGGCAAGCGTCGCGAGCAGGCTGTTGGTGTTGCCGAAGACAAACGAGCTGGCGACGATATGATCGCCGCCGTGCAGCAGCGCAAGCAGCGTCGCGCCGATCGCCGCCATGCCGGTGCTGAAGCAGACGGTCGCGACGCCGCGCTCCATCGCGGTGATCTTCGCTTCCAGCGCCGCCGTCGTCGGGTTCCCCTGCCGGCCGTACGCGTACCCCGATTGCCGGTTCTGGAACACCGCGATCAGGTCCGCTGACTTGCGGTACGCGTACGCGACCGATACGTGCAGCGGCTTGTGCAGCGCGCCATGCTCGATCGGCGCGTCGCGGTCGGAATGAAGGATGGCGGTGGTGAAGCCCCGCTCGGCCGTGTGCTCGCTCATGATGCAAAAACCTTCCGTGAAAACAAAAAACCCGTCGAGCTTCCGCCGGACGGGTTTCGTGTGCCCCGCCCGATATCTTCGGGCTGGAGCGAACCTCGCTTTAGCGGAATTTATTTTGCGCCCGCAAGCTGAAGCTCAAATCGGCGCAGCACCACTATACCATGAAAACCCGGTGACTTTGGGGGTCAGAGCTGTAAGTCGGGCAACGATCGGCGCTTTCGGTGCGGCAGCTTGGCCGACTTACAGCTCTGACCCCGAAGTCAATCGATGCGGGCCTGCGCGTCCTCGACCGCGTCGGGCTCGGCCTGGCCACGCGCCTGGTTGCGCTCCGTCGCGAGCTGCGACAGATAGTCCGGCGTGATGTCGCCGGTGATGTACCGGCCGTCGAAGCATGACGCTTCGAAATCGTCGAGCAGCGGGTTGCCCTCGCGCACCGCGGCCTTCAGCGCGTCGAGGTCCTGGTAGACGAGCAGATCGGCGCCGATCTCGCGCGCGATCTCGGGCTCGGTGCGCCCTGTCGCCACCAGCTCGTCCTGGTTCGGCATGTCGATGCCGTAGACGTTGGGAAAGCGCACCGGCGGGCTGGCGGATGCGAAATACACCTTGCGCGCGCCGGCGTCGCGCGCCATCTGCACGATCTCGCGCGACGTCGTGCCGCGGACGATCGAATCGTCGACCAGCAGAACGACCTTGTCCTTGAACTCCATGCCGATGGGATTCAGCTTCTGCCGCACGCTCTTCTTGCGCAACGCCTGCCCCGGCATGATGAACGTGCGCCCGACGTAGCGATTCTTGACGAAGCCCTCGCGATACGTCTTGCCGAGCGTGTTCGCGAGCTCGAGCGCCGAGGGGCGGCTCGAATCGGGAATCGGAATGACGACGTCGATGTCCTGCGCTTCGCGGATGTGGCGAATCTTCCGCGCCAGCGCAGCGCCCATTCGCAGGCGCGCTTCGTACACGGACGTGCCGTCGAGGACGGAATCGGGACGCGCGAGATAGACGTACTCGAAGATGCACGGATAGAGCGCCGGGCTCTGCGCACACTGCCGCGCATGGAAGGTCCCGGCCTGGTCGACGAAGATCGCCTCGCCCGGCTGCACGTCGCGCAACACCGAAAAACCGAGCGGCTCGAGCGCGACCGATTCGGATGCGACGAGATACTCGGGTCCGCCGGGCGCGCGATTGACGCCGACGATCAGCGGTCGGATTCCGAACGGATCGCGGAACGCGAGCATCCCGTAACCGGCAATCATCGCGACGACCGCGTACGCGCCGCGGCAACGGCGATGCACGCCGGCGACGGCACGGAAGATCGCCTCGGGATCGAGCCGGTGGTGCTGTGCGGCGCGCTCGAGCTCGAGCGCGAGCACGTTCAGCAGCACCTCGCTGTCGGAATTGGTGTTGACGTGGCGGAAGTCGAGCTCCCACAGCTCGCGCTTCAATGCTTCGCTGTTTGTCAGGTTGCCATTGTGACCGAGCGAAAGGCCGAACGGCGAATTGACATAGAACGGCTGCGACTCGAGATCCGAATAGGCGTTGCCCGCCGTCGGATACCGGCAATGCGCGATGCCGGTGGTGCCCTGCAGCTCGCGCATGTTGCGCGTGCGGAAGACATCGCGCACGTACCCCGGGCCCTTGTACGTGTGAAACACCGGGCCTTCGCTCGTGACGATGCCGGCCGCGTCCTGCCCGCGGTGCTGCAGCAGCAACAGGCCGTCGTAGAGCAGCTGATTGACCGGCGCATGCGCGACGGCACCGAGGATTCCGCACATGTCAGTCGGGACTCATGAATTGCGCTCCACGCTTCAGGTCGCTTCCACCGGCGCCGCCTTCGGCGCGGTACCGCCACGCGAATAGTCGAGCCGTCCCACGAGCGCCGCAGGCAAATGCGGCGCAAGCGCCGTGACGCCCGCGACGAGCGGCGGCACGAGCAGCGCGCTTTGCCACCAGTGCGTGCGTGGCAGAGGCGTCAGGCCGGCGACGAGCACGAACGCCAGCACGAGCGCCGCACCGCGCGCGAGCCCGAAGATCGAACCGAGAAACCGATCGACGAAGCCCAGCCCCGCCGCGCGCACCGCGCTCGACAGCGGCCATGCGATGAGCGCGCCCGCCAGCAGCGCGCCGATGATGATGATCGCGAATGCGACGATGTAGCGGACTGCCGGATACTCGGGCAGATCGGGGAGCATCGCGCCGAGCGCCGGCGTGAACGCGATCGCACCGACGAAGCCGAGCACCCAGGCGACGAGCGCGATCAGCTCGCGCACGACGCCGCG
>DATEIQ010000243.1:0-2869 GCA_035278845.1 Casimicrobiaceae bacterium
GCTTCCATCCGATCGCCTGGTGCCAGTACTACGATGGCGGCAGGTCGTGGGTGACCACGCTGGGTCACGATGCTGCGGCCTTCACGGACGGGTCCGGCTTCCCGAGCCAGCCGCAGTTCAAGCAATTCATCGTCAACGGCATCCTGTCGGCGATGGGCAACGTGCCGTTCTGCACGAACTGACGTCATCCGCTCCACACAGGACCGGGACCTCCTTCGGGGTCCCGGTTTCTTTTTGTGCTCTGATGATTCGAGCTCAATGCAGGGGACGCGGGCCATGCGTGTCCAGTGCTCCAAGTCCGTCAACGGCGTCCTACGGGTGCCCGGCGCTACCTTCGCGCGCGCTTACAGCGTCTCCTTCGCGTCTTTGCGAAATCTTGCTGGCGCCGCGCTCGTACGCGCCACCCGTTACGGCCGGCACTCCCAGTCGCCCGCGCCGCACGCTGACGGCTGCCTCGACACGCCAGTGCCGACTCGCAGGCAAAAGATCCCGACACCGCACTAGCTTTTCGATGAGCCGCGGCGCGACGCGATGCCGAATTACTGGCGCGCATCGGCACTGCAGCTGCCGGGACGCGCATTGCTCGCGTCCCATGCACGGAAACCGAGTTCGAACGGACACGCATTTCCCGCGTCCTGGCCTCACGCCAAAATCGGCGAAGAAGTTTGCGAAGCGAGTCAGTCGACCGTCATTTCCGGCCGATCAGCATGAACCGCGTGTAGCGTCGCATCCTGCGCTCGCCTTCGAACAGCGTTTCGGCGAGTGGCGCCTGCGCGCGGAATGCCGCGAGATCTGCGACGCAATTGACGTGCTCGCGGCAAGCGACGTAATCGTTCGACTGCAGAACGAGCAGCCGGCCGCGCGGCACGCGCGCGTACCAGGCGCCGAAATCGGGCAAATGCTCGCAGCTGGTGTTGATCGTCAGGTCCGCGGCACTCTCGCCGGCGTAGTCGAGGTCCAGCATGTCGGCGGTGCGCGTGCTGAACCGGCCGGCCCGCACGTGTGTCGCGTTCATCGACTCGGCCACCGGCGCGCAGCGCGGATCGACGTCGACGCTTTCGACGCGTCGGATCGCGAAACGCGGGTCGTGCAGCAGCAGCGCCGCAAGCGTGCCGAGCCAGCCGCCGAGAATCAGCACGCGGTCGAGCGCCGACGGCACGGCAGCATGCAGCGTGTCGACCAGCCAGCGCTTGCTCGCCATCTGGTTCTTGTTCAGGGCGACGGCAATGCCCGGTTCCTGATGCCGGGTGAGTGCGGCGAGGACGTCACGATGAAAGGCGCTGTCCGTGTAGACGGCCAGGCCTTCGAGGATGTCGCGGTAGAACTCGTCGTCGAATGCGGTCACGGTGCCCTTTCCTCGCTGCCTGCCATGCCGTATTCTGTCGCAGCCGCCATCGCCATCCGCAGCGCAGCGCGCGAGGCCGGCCGATCGAAGGGGACGAGCGTCGTGGACGTATCGGAGGAAGCGGATCTGCTGCAGAACGTGCCGCTGTTCAGCGGCCTGTCGGCGTCCGAGCGCAAGCTCCTCGCGTTCACGAGCCAGTTGCACTGCTTCGCGCCCGGCGACGTGCTGATGCACAAGGGCGAGCCCGCCGATTGCGCGTACGTGATCCTCGAAGGCGAAGTCGAGGTCCTCGGCGCTACGAGTGCCGGTGACTTCGTCGTCGCCACGCTCGGGCGCAATGCCATGCCGGGCGAGATCGGCGTATTCACCGATGCGCCGCGCACGGCCACCGTGCGCGCGAAGGGTGCGGTGCGCGCATTGCGCATCTCGCCGGAAGTGTTTCTGAAGCTTGCGTCGGGGCGGCCCGATCGCGCGCTGCAGGTGATGCGCCAGTTGTCGTCGCACATCGCGAACGACCTGCGTTCGATTGCGACACTGAAGGACGAGCTGCAGAAGGCGCTCGCGGCCTCGCGTCACGCGGGGTAAGCCTCATTTTCCGCCGCCTCCCAGCGCGACGATCGTCATCGCCCGCCGCCTTCCGGCGCGGCGATCGAATCGAGCGGAACGTTCCATGCGTCGATCGCAAGGCGCGGACCGGGCGCGAGCCGGAACCGGTGCAGCGCCGCGGGCCGCAGCTTGACGGGCGACTTGCCGAGCATGTCCCAATCCGTCGCGAGCACGAGCAGCGCACGCAGTACGCCGTTGTGCGTCACCGCGACGAGCGGTCGCTCGCGCGTGGCGATGCCGTCGAGCCAGCGCGCGACGCGCGACACGACGTCCCGCGGACTTTCGCCCCCGGGCGGCCGGAAGTCGAGACCGCGTGCCGCGTTGCCGATGAATTGGTCGCCGAGACGCGCGCGCAGGTCGTCGAGGCGCTCACCTTCCCATGCGCCCCAGTCCATTTCGATCAGCGCAGGCTCGATGCGCGGCGCGCGGCCCGACACGAGCTCCGCTGTTTGCACCGCGCGCAGGAGCGGACTCGCGAACCAATCCGCGTCGTGCGCGAGATCGTCTGGCAAACTCCATCGCGCAACGTCGGCGCGTCCGGCTGTCGATAGCGGAATGTCGCGCCGGCCCTGCATCCGGCCCTCGGCATTCCAGTCGGTTGTACCGTGGCGCAGGCAGGCGACGATGGGCATCGGTTCGCGTTCAGGCCACGACGCGGTGCGCCGCGCATGCGTCGCGGAGCAGCGCATCGAGCTGCGCTGCAGCGCGCGGTACGTCGTGGTGCTCGCGGACGTACGCGACCGCGGCCGCGCTCATCCGGGCGCGCAACGCGGCATCATCGATGAGTCGGCGCGTGGCCGCGGCGGTCGCGGCGACATCGCCCACCGGCACGAGCAATCCCGTGTGGTCCGCTGAAACGACCGCGGCGACACCGGGCGTTGCCGCACCGACGACAGGGACGCCGCATGCCTGCGCTTC